>NZ_DASVOK010000001.1:0-2289 GCF_036383415.1 Rudaea sp.
AGCCACAGGGCGTGGCCGCGTCCGGTCACCTGGGTGAACGCATCGGCGCAGGTGACGCGTGCCTCGAAGCGCGCGTGGGTGCTTTCCCCATCGCCGACGCCGACCTGGAGGCGACCGCGCAGCGGCAGCCATACGCCCGCGGCCGGTCCCTCGATGCGCAGGCCGGCGCCGCGGCCTCCGCCAATGAACATCGAAAGCGCGCCGCCGTCGATGCGCGGCAGGGTCAGACGGGTTCCGTGGCTGATGATTTGAACGCTTGCGGGCATGGTGCACCTTCGTCGTCGTGAAGAAGGCGCTTATTTACTTAGCCTGCCGCGGGGCTGTACGGAAATTGCGCTGAAATCGCGGCGAAATCTTTCGGTGCGATCGGCGAAATCGTTTCGTTACAACGATTTGCGTGGCGGCAATGCGGCGATACCGAACATGAAAACGGCCATCGGGGTCCCGGTCCCGATGGCCGTGTGACGCTTCCACTGCCCGTTGGAGAGGGCAGATATAGTGTGCTCTGCGCGTTCGCGCCGCGGGTTGCGGAAACCCGCGCATGAAATGATCGAAATTGCCCGATGGCGCAGCGGCAAGGGACCGCGTGACCGGCCGATTCAACGTGCGGCGCTGCGCTGCAGTTCGAAGGCGCCGATGTCGCTGTCCTCGACCGAAACGCGCGGCAGATAGACCTGCTTCAAATCGGGACCCACGCTGAAATTGAACTCGCCAAGTTCGATCGCGAGCTGCGCGACCAGCCGGTCACTGCGCGCATCGGGATCAAATTCGCGCAGGATCATCGAATGCAGGTCGGCGGCGGAGATGTACCAGATCTTGCCGCCGACGAGGTGCCAGCCGTCCAGCGTCAGCGAGGTGATCGTCTCGGTCAGCCGCTGTTCGTCGCCCGACTGCAGCGCGCGACGAAACAGGCCCGCGGTGCCGCTGCGCGTGTAGTAGACGAGGCCGCGCGCCGGATCGACTTCGACGTGCTGCACGCCCTGCGTCAGCACCTCGTCGGCCTGCTGCGGCGTGCCCGCTCCGGTGCGGTGGACCAGGCGCGCGCCGTTGCTGCTCGCGCCGATCGCGATCACGAAACTGCCCGGCTGCACGCCATAGGTGCCGAACAGCACGTTCTCGTCCTTGTCCGAAACGACGCGCTCGCGGCGCGAGGCGATTTCGATTTCGACCAGGCGCGAAGGCTCACCGTCGCGCTGCACGTCGACGAGCAGCGCAGCCGAGTCGCCACGCCACACCGGATTGGAGAGGGTCGCATCGCGATACTCGGTCACCGCGTAGGCGCCATCCTTGTCGCGTTCGCTGATCCACAACTGCGCGGTGCCGCTGCGCGTGGACAGGAAGGCGACGCGCGCGCCGTCGGGCGATGCGACGGGCGTGAAGTCGCTGCCGGTCGATGTGGCGAGCTTGCGCGGCTCCTTCGCCGCGGCATCGAGATCGACTTGGACAATGCCGCTGGTCGTGCGCGAGATCTCGTAGACCACCGTGTTGCTGCCGCGCGCGGCGTCGGGGAAGCGCGCCGCTTCGACGCCCAGACGCTGCGGCGCGCCGCCGGCGGCGTCGATGGCATACAGTTCGGACTTGCCCTGATGGTCGGATGAGAATACGAGCGCCGAACTGTCCGCGGCCCAGGTGTAGCCGCGAATGCGTCCGGACAGGTGGGTGAGCTGGCGCACCGCGCCGCCGTCGGCGTGCATCACGTAGAGGTCGCTGTACGGCGAAATGCCGCGACGGAATGCGATCCAGCGGCCGTCGGGCGAATAGTGAGCCTCGAGATCCTGATCGCCTTTCGTGTGCTCGTAGCGCAGCGGCTGCTTGGCACCGGTCTCGACGTTCCAGAGCAGCAGGGTCAGGTCCGACTGGCGACCGTCCATGCGCAACGCGGTGATGAGCTGCTTGCCATCCGGAGTCCAGTCGTAGGCGCTGGTGAAGAAATCCTGGCAATCGCCGATCTCGCGCTCGCGCCCGCCGAGGCTCGGCACGACGAACAGCGTGCACTTGTCCCTGCCCAGACGCTGGAAGGCGATGCGGCTGCCGTCGGGCGACCACACCGGCAGCATGTCGTGCGCGACCTCGGTGTTCGGTGCCAGCGCGACGAGCTGCGAAGGTTCCATTGTGCGGATGTAGAGACGGTCCAGCCCAGTCTCTTGCACGAGCTTGCCGAACGCCACGCGCGTGCCGTCGGGCGAGATATGCGGGCGCAGTTCCATGCCCGGATCGGAGGTGACCGCGCGAATGTTGGCCGCTTGCCAGGGCAGACTCGCAGGACGTTGCCCGACCCGGGCAAAGTAA
>NZ_DASVOK010000002.1:0-4594 GCF_036383415.1 Rudaea sp.
CGAGGCGGCGGTCGCGCGTTGCCAGCCGAAGTGCTCAGCGAGGCTCGGGAACAGGAAGCCGTCGAGCACCGCGCCGATGTTGCCCGCGGCGGCGAGGCCGAGCACGAGGCCTTGGACGTCGCGCGGATAGTTGCTGCCGGCCATCGGCAGCGCAACCGCAAAGCTCGCGCCGCCCATGCCGAGCAGCACGCCGAGCACGAGCAGCAGCGACAGCGACGGCGCGCCCGGCATCAGCAACAGCACTGCGGGCGGAATCGCCGACAGGGCGATGCCGAGCAGGGCCAGGCGCCGGCCGTCGATGGCTTGGTACATGTTGCCGAAGGTGACGCGCAGGATCGCTGCGGCCAGCACCGGCACGGCGACGAGAAAGCCCTTCTGCGCATCGTTGAGCGCATAGTCCTTGGCAATGCCCGGTGCGAGCGGGCCGTACATCACCCAGACGGTGAAGCCGGTGTCGAAGTAGAGAAAACTCGCGAGCAGCGCGCGCCAGTCGCCGCTCTTGAGTGAAGCCACTATGTTATTTCGCGCGCCTCGCGCGAAAGCAGTCGATACATTCATCGCACACTCCGAAACGACGCCGCGCACATCGCGGCAACTGCCCTCCTCGGGTTGTGGGCGCCGAATCTCTTCCGATTCTTTGCACGTCACTCCGGCACTGCCGGAATCGGCCTCGACTGACGCCGTCAAGGCGCGGCCCCGGCGCGCGCCGGGATGACGTTCAAAGCGGAAGTTCGCCGCGGCGACTCACGCCAAGCGCACGATGCGTGCCGTGCGCGTGTTCTTAGCCAAACAAATGTCGGAAATCGTCTCGATCTGCTTCGCCAGCGGCGCCGGCAACAGCGATGCGTCGGCAAGCGCACGCTCGATCCAGCGCGCCGTTGGCTGCGCTTCGCGCGATGGCGGCAATTCGGGCACGGTGCCGTCGCCGGACGCGGCTTCGACCAAGGTCGTCGCATGGCCGTCGCGCAGCCACTCGATCCCCACCTGCCGGCGTGGATCCGCCACCGCTTCGCCTTCGTTGCCGCGCGCGAGCAGTACGCCGGCTTCGCCCACGATGCGAGCGTCGAGAAACAGCTTCGTCATCTCGTCGCGATATTCCGGGTGCGTGTAATTCACCAGGCGCAGCGCGGGCTGCGCGAACGGCTGGATCAGCTTGACCAGCGTATGCGCAGGGCCGCGCACGCCGAGGCGGTCGCGCAGCGCGATCAGGCGCGCGAGCGCAGGCGAAAGCACCTCGGTTGGTGCGAACGCGACGCCGCGCGTCTGCAGGGCGAGCTCGATGTCGGCGGTATCGCTGCACGCGCCGATGCCGAGCGCAGCGAACACCGAGGCGCTGGCGACGCGGCCCCAGCCGTCGGCGGCATCACCGTGCACGAGCACGGGAATACCGCGCGCGGCGAGCGTCAGCGCGAGCAACGGTGTCAGGTTCGGCAGCTTGCGCGCCCCGTTGTAGCTCGGAATCACGACCGGCATCGCGGCGTCGGTCGGCGCAGCGATCGGAGACAGCCGCGCCTGGCAGGCATCGAGCATGCCGGCAAGCTCGTCGGCGGTTTCGCCCTTGATGCGGTAGGCGATCAGAATTCCGCCGAGTTCGAGGTCAGGAATCGTGCCGTCGAGCATCGCCGCGAACAGATCGCGCGAGTCGTCGCGCGACAATGGCCGCGCGCCGCGCGCACCGCGGCCGAGTTCGTGGATCAGGCTGGGCAGGTCGAGCGCGCTCATGCCGGCACCGCCTGCGCCGTGCGCGCATTGGTTGCGATCAGGCGCTTCAGCTCCGGCACGCACGAGCCGCAGCCGCTACCGCAGCGCAGGCTGGCCTTGAGTTCGGCGAGCAGCGCGTCAACGCCGGACTTTGTGGATTTTTGCACTTTTTCCACAATGTCGTTTTCGCGCACGCCGATGCAGGTGCAAATCGTACGTCCCTTCGACGCCAGCCTGATCTTGGAAAACACGCTCGGTGGCGTGCGCGAAGGCAGCAACAGCAGGCGGCCGAGCGTCGAGATCGCGATGCCGCTTTCGAGGTATTCGCGCAGCCAGCCTGCCGCGGCGACGTCACCGGCCAGCGAAAACGCGACCAGCCGATCGCCGGCGAGACGCAGTCGCCGTCCGCTCGCGCGCCGCACGTCGTTGTAGCTCAGCACGGCCTCACCCGCGCCGAGTCCGAACAATGCTTCGATTTCCTGCCTGAGTTCAGCACTGCAGGGATCGTGCGCTGCGACGCGCCAGAGCAATCCGGGCCGCTCGCGCCCGAACGGCACGCAGCTTGTGTAAGGAAAACGGGCGAAGTAGCGACGCAACAGCGTTTGCGTTTCGAACCAGCGTTCCGGCGCAAACTCGGCACAGGCGACCCACTGCCAAGGCAAATCCGCCTTGCGTACGGCGATCGCCGCATGCTTGAGTTCGGGTTGCTTCGACACCGGGTCGAACGCGCGCGGCAGCAGCGCATTGATGCCGTGCGACACCGCCGTCGTCGGCAGCCCGGAGACGAACTCCTCGCCCCAATGCATCGCGACGAAGGTTTGCCCCGGCGCCTGCGCATCGCTCGTGTGCACCGGCAACACGATGCTCGCGCGACGCGAGGTGATGTGGACGAAGTCGCCGGTCTCGACGCCGATGCGCGCCGCATCGGCCGGATGGATTTCGATCGCCGGCTCGCCCGCGTGATCGAATGCCTGCGGCAGCGTGCCGGTGCGGCTCATGCCGTGCCACTGATCGCGCAGGCGGCCGGTGGTCAACGCCAGCGGATAGTGCCAATCGGTCGTCTCCGCCGGTGCGCGTGCCTCGATCGTGGCAAAGCGTGCGCGGCCGTTCGGCGTGGCAAAATGTCCATTTGTATACAAGCGAGCGGTGCCGACGACATCGCCCGTGCGATAGGGCCACTGCTGTGGACCGTCGCGTTCGAGCATTGCGTAGCTGAGGCCACTGATGTCGAGGTCGCGACCGCGCGTCGTCTCGCGATGCTCGTTCCAGATGCTTTCCGGCGTCGCATAGTCGAACAGGCTGGTCTTGCCGGGGCGCAGCCGCGCCTCGATGCGCAGCGCGACATCGCGCGCGATACGCCAATCCGCGCGAGCCTCCCCCGGCGGTGCGCTGGCTGCGCGCACGCGCGAGATGCGGCGCTCGGAATTCGTCACTGTGCCTTCCTTCTCGCCCCACGAACTCGCCGGCAGCAGCACGTCGGCATACGGCGCTGTCGCGGTGTGCGCGTAGGCGTCCTGCAGGACGACGAACTCGCATCTTTCGAGTGCGCGGCGCACCGCGCGCTGGTCGGGCAGCGACTGCGCGGGATTCGTGCAGGCGATCCACAATGCCCTGATCTCGCCGCGTTCGATCGCATCGAATATCTCCACCGCGGTTTTGCCCGGCGTCGCGGGCACGTTGTCGATGCCCCAGAGCTGAGCGACCTCGGCGCGGTGCCCGGCATTCGCCAGATCGCGATGCGCGCTGAGCAGGTTCGCCATGCCGCCAACCTCGCGCCCACCCATCGCGTTGGGTTGGCCGGTCAGCGAGAACGGGCCGGCACCGGGCTTGCCGATCTGCGCGGTGGCGAGATGCAGATGGATCAGCGCGGCGTTCTTCGCCGTACCAGAAGTCGATTGATTCAAACCCTGGCAGTAGAGCGACAGCGTCGGTCCGGCGGCGAACCAGCGCGCGGCGGTGACGAGATCATCGACCGGCACGCCGCAGATTCCGCTGGCACGTTCGGGCGAATAGGCGAGCGCCAGCTCGCGCGTCGCGTCGAAGCCTTCGGTGTGTGCCGCGATCCAGGCCTCATCGATCAAGCCTTCGGCGATCAGCACATGCAGCATGCCGAGGAAAAGCACGACATCGCTGCCCGGCGTCAGACGCAGATGCAGGTCGGCACTCTCGGCGCTGTCGGTGCGGCGCGGATCGGCGACGACGATGCGCAGGTCCGGGTTACGCGTCTTCGCGTCTTCGAGGCGACGGAACAGGATCGGGTGCGCGAACGCGGGATTCGCGCCTGCGATGAAAACGCACTTCGCGTGGTCGAGGTCTTCGTAGGAACACGGCGGCGCGTCGGCGCCGAGCGTCTGCTTGTAGCCGGCGACGGCCGAGCTCATGCACAGGCGCGAGTTCGTGTCGATGTTGTTCGTGCCGACGAGACCCTTGGCGAGCTTGTTGAAGACGTAGTAATCCTCGGTCAGCAATTGCCCGGAGATGTAGAACGCGACTGCGTCGGGGCCGTGCTCGCGCACGATCGCGGCGAAGCGTTCGGCGACGAAATCGAGCGCCTCGCTCCAGCTTGCACGCACGCGCGGTTGCGCACGCGCGCGCCGCAGCTCGGGATGCAGCGCGCGCGCCTGATCGCGCAGCGCGGGGCTTGCGGTAAGGTGCAGCGTGCTGCCCTTGCTGCACAGGCGGCCGAAGTTGGCGGGATGTTCGGGATCGCCTTGAACGCCGACGATCGTCCCGGCGCCGTTGGCGTCGAGTGCCGTTTCGATCAGCACGCCGCAGCCCACGCCGCAGTAGCAGCAGGTCGAACGCGTCGTGCGCGCCGCAAGCTTGGGCGAGGCTTGCAGCGAGGCGTTCATGCCGCCGCGCAGGTTTCGGGTTCGGCCACGGCGGTGCTGCC
>NZ_DASVOK010000003.1:0-3814 GCF_036383415.1 Rudaea sp.
CGCACGCCAACAAGCTGCCGAGCAAGCGCTGGAAGCGGACCCCCTCGTGCAAGGCATGATCCGCGACTTCGGCGCGCGCGTGATTCCCGAATCGATCAAGGCAGTGGAGAAGTGACATGCGCGGACCCATGGCGCAATTGATGCAGCAAGCGCAACGCATGCAGGACGACCTGAAGCGTGCGCAGGAAGAAATCGCCAAGCTCGAAGTGACCGGCCAGGCCGGTGGCGGCATGGTCAGCGTGACCATGAACGGTCGCCACGAAGTGCGCCGTGTCGCGGTCGATCGCAAGGTGATGGCCGAGGATCCGGAGATGGCCGAAGACCTGATCGCCGCCGCGTTCAACGACGCGGTCAACAAGGTCGCCGCCGTGAGCCAGGAAAAGATGGGAGCGGTCGCGGGCGGGATGAATCTGCCGGCGGGATTCAAGCTACCGTTCTGATTTTCCTGCGCCAAGAATGTCATCACCACTCTTGAACGAATTGATCGACGCGCTGCGCTGCCTGCCCGGCGTCGGCGCGAAGACCGCGCAGCGCATGGCCTTCCATGTGCTCGAGCGTGACCGCGTTGGCGCGAAGAAGCTTTCGGAAAGGCTCGCCGCCGCCGTCGAGTGCATCGGCAACTGCACGCGCTGTCGCACATTCAGCGAGGATGCGATCTGCGCCACCTGCGCGAGCCCGCAACGCGATGCAAGCCTGCTCTGCGTCGTCGAGACGCCGGTCGATCAGCTCGCCGTCGAACAAGCGACCGGATACCGTGGCCGCTACTTCGTCCTGCTCGGCCGGCTCTCCCCGCTCGACGGCATGGGGCCGAAGGAACTCGGCATCGATCTGCTCGCCGCGCGCCTTGCCGAGAGCGAGGTGCGTGAGCTGATCATCGCGACCAACCCGACCGTCGAAGGCGAGGCGACCGCGCACCTGCTCAGTCAGATCGCGCGCGCGGCGAACGTGCGCGCCACACGCCTCGCCCACGGCGTGCCGCTCGGCGGCGAGCTCGAATTCATCGATCGCGGAACATTGGCACATGCCTTTGGCGGGCGCCAACTCATCGAAAACTGACGGAGGCTATGCAATGGGCGACACCCTGTTCGGCAAGATCATCCGCCGCGACATTCCCGCCGACATCGTCTACGAGGATGACGACGTACTCGCGTTCCGCGACATCAATCCGCAGGCGCCGGTGCACGTGCTGTTCATTCCGAAGCAGCCGATCGCAGCCTTGAACGATCTCACCGCCGACAATGCAGCCGTCATCGGCAAGCTCTTTCTTGCCGCGACCTCATGGGCCAAGGCGCAGGGCTTCGCCGACAACGGCTACCGCTGCGTGATGAACTGCAACAAGGACGGCGGTCAGACTGTCTACCACATCCACCTGCACCTGCTCGCCGGACGGCAGATGCATTGGCCGCCGGGCTGACGCAACGGTCTCTTTGGTCAGTGATTGGCCATCTGCCACGAATTCGAGGGAGCGAAAGCTGGCTGCTCCTTCCACGCATAGGCCACGTCGGTTTTCAAAACCGGCAGTGAAATCACGCAGGCATCGTCATTGGCCGCATGGATTGTTCCCACATATTGTCTGGCGCAATCCGCTCGCGTTACCTGGTAAATGTGGGAAGGCTCGATCACCCCGGTGAACGTGACGACGGCCCCTGAGAAATATATTTCCCTGTCGAATGGTCGATCCTTGCATGCCAGGAACAGGGACGCCGCATCGTGATCCGTCCATTTCGTACGGATATGACTACCGGTGGTCGGCGGTGTTTGCGAGCCTTCGATGCGCGAATACGCCCCCAATCCCGACGGAACAAGTGGTCTCGCGCTGACCCTGTCCAGCGAATAGGCGGCCACTTCCAGGCAGTCCCCCGCATCGGTAGCGCGAGCGCCCGTGACGATTCCGCCCCAGCGCACCGCGTTGCCGGAAAATTTCTCGGTAGACGCCATCGTCGTAGACACGTTCGCAAAGCTGCCGCGCAGGGGCTGTGGCGCGGATGAGCAGGCGAAAAGCAACAGGCTCGTGAAGACTGCGTACGGGACGATCAATTTGCGCATGTCCGATCCTTTTCTCGCTGAAAAGTGCCACGTGCAAGGACGGCTTTGTCACGCGGATCGTCGCAATCACAGAATCGCTTGCAACACCAGGCGATCTTGCCATCGACGGGTTGTCTATTTGCAAGTTCTTCAGCGCAGCGGCGAAAGCCGCTAACGATCATCTCGTTGCATGACAGGTGCATTTACTGCCGTGCGACTCAAGAATCCGCCGGCAGTCATTCGACATGGCGCGCCGTACTCGGTGGTTCGGCCCAAGCCTGGACCTGCGCGATCCTCAGGATCGGCAGCGATACCGCGCACATGCGATCCCTCGCTACGTGAACGGTGCCGGCGTAGTCCGGCTGACCGCGGCGCAGCGGGAGATTTTGCAGGCAACTGGTGAACTCGGTTTCGAACACAAACGGCTCTGCCACGGCGCCCGTGGCCGTCACGACCGCGCCGACGTGATAGAGGGACTTGTCCTCGATCTGGTTTCCGCAGGCGAGAAAACGCGGCGGTGAATCGAATTTCCCGCCCGGCGAGTAGTACATCGGGCGTATCTCATCCGGATGGGTGTAAGCGTCCGAGGGGAGACGAATCGGGCGCGACGTCCATCGATTGAGCGGGAACGCGGATACTTCGATGCAGCTTCCCGAATCGATCGCGCGCATTCCGGTGACGATGCCCCCCCAGCGCACCGAGGTTCCATTGAATTTTCCGCTCGAAGCCTGGCTTGGCCCGATTGCAACGAATTCCCCACGCAGTCGCGGCGGCGTCTGCGCGCAGGCGGAAAACAGAAAAGCCGAAAGGACGAGGGCCGGAACGATGAAGCTGCGCATGAACGATTCCCTTGCTTGCTCGGACAATCCGAGCAAGGACGTCTATGCGGGCCGTTGCGTCGCGTCGAATGCGGCTACTTGCCCGATTTCGGCGGTGGCGGCGGATTCGGCCGCACGATCACGACAGGAGGGGCGCCCCAGTAGCCGCCCCAGCCCCAGCGTCCGCAGTTGCCCCAGCCGGGGCCCCAGAACGGATCGCCGTAGCACGGGCCCCAGAACGGGTCGTAGTAACCGGGCGGATATTCGGCGCGCTTGGGCCACAGGTAGACCTCGCTCGCGTCGACCTTGGCGAAGGTGTAGTCGTAGTCGCCGACCTTGTGCCGTTCGCTACCGTCAATGGCGCCGACCACGGTGACGTCACGGCCCATCGGATATTCGGCCGGATCAAGGAAGCCTTGCTTGCAGGCGACGAAGCGACCCTGGCTGCGATCGGCGCGTTTCGGCCGCGCGTCGTCCCAGAGTTCGCGCGAGAGGACCTCGAAACAGGTGCGGTCCGCGCGCGGCTCGACCTTGATGATTTCGCCGCCCCAGCGCACGCGCTGGCCGCTCGCATTCTGGGCGACGGCTTGCTGCGGCGTGGTCGTGGCGAAATCATTGCCGGCAAGCGGTGCGGGAACGGTCGCGCAGCCGGCGAGCAGCGCGCTGGCGCCGACGGCGAATGCGGATGTTTTCAGGACGTGACGCATAAAGCACCTCGTTGTCGATCATTGCGGCCAGTATCGCGGCGAACTTCTGCTGCGCTCTCAACCAAGACGAATATCCGGGCTCGCGCGTTGCAGTTTAAATCCTGTGCGACGGCTGGATTGTAAACATTTGCAACGGGGCGAAATCCGTTCAGTTGCGGGTTTCCAGACGCAGGCGGCGCACGCCGCGGGCGAATTCCGTTATCCCTTCGCCACTCGGAAACGCACGAGCGTAGCGCAGGCCGACATAGTCGGTGAACAGGCGCT
>NZ_DASVOK010000004.1:0-2686 GCF_036383415.1 Rudaea sp.
TCGGCTCCGACCTTCGTCAGCGCCGCCGTCAGCGTCGTCTTGCCGTGGTCCACGTGACCGATCGTGCCGACGTTCACGTGCGGCTTGGTCCGCTCGAATTTGCCTTTTGCCATGACTCTCTACCTCAATGTATAAAATTTAGCGAAATGAACTTGTGGAAAATCAACCTTTCTTGATCACCGCTTCGGCGATGTTGGTCGGCGCCTCGGCGTAGTGATCGAATTCCATCGTGAACGTGGCGCGGCCCTGGCTCATCGAGCGCAGGCTCGTCGCGTAGCCGAACATCTCGCCGAGCGGCACGAGCGCCTCGATCAGCTTGCCCGACGGGCTTTCGTCCTGGCCCTGGAGCACGCCGCGCCGGCGCGACAGATCGCCCATGACGTCGCCCATGTAGTCTTCCGGCGTCACCACCTCGACCTTCATGATCGGCTCGAGCAGGACCGGATTCGCCTTGGCGAAACCATCCTTGAACGCCATCGAGCCGGCGATCTTGAACGCCATTTCGTTCGAGTCGACCTCGTGGTACGAACCGTCGATCAGGCGCACTCTCACGTCCACCACCGGGAAGCCGGCGAGCACGCCGTTGCCGAGCTGCTCGCGGATGCCCTTTTCGACCGCCGGGATGTATTCCTTCGGAATCACGCCGCCGACGACCGCATTTTCAAACTCGAACCCCTTGCCGCGTTCGAGAGGTTCCATCTCGATGACGACGTGGCCGTACTGGCCGCGACCGCCCGACTGGCGCACGAACTTGCCTTCCTGCTTGACCGCCTTGCGAATCGTTTCGCGATAGGCGACCTGCGGCTTGCCGACGTTTGCCTCGACGCTGAACTCGCGCTTCATGCGGTCGACGATGATGTCAAGATGCAGCTCGCCCATGCCGGCGATGATGGTCTGGCCCGATTCCTCGTCGGTGCGCACGCGGAACGACGGATCTTCCTGGGCGAGGCGCGACAGCGCGAGACCCATCTTTTCTTGATCGGCCTTCGTTCGCGGCTCAATCGCCATCGCGATCACCGGCTCGGGGAAACTCATCTTCTCGAGCGTGATCACGTGATCGGTCGCGCACAGCGTTTCGCCCGTGGTCACATCTTTCAAACCGACCGCAGCGGCGATGTCGCCCGCGCGCACTTCCTTGATTTCGTCGCGGTTGTTCGCATGCATCTGCAGCAGACGGCCGATGCGCTCCTTCCTGCCCTTGATCGGGTTGAACACGGTATCGCCCGAGTTCAGCACGCCCGAATAGACGCGGAAGAAGGTCAGCGCACCGACGTACGGGTCGGTGGCAATCTTGAATGCAAGCGCCGCGAACGGTTCATTGTCGCCGGCGTGACGCTCATCGACCTTGTCGTCCTCGTCGTGGCCAGTGACCGGCGGACGATCCGACGGTGCGGGCAGATAGCGGATCACGCCATCGAGCATCGCTTGCACGCCCTTGTTCTTGAACGCCGAGCCGCAGAACACCGGAATCATCTTGTTCGCGAGCGTGCCCGCGCGGATGCCCGAAATGATTTCCTCTTCGCTGAGCTCACCGCCTTCCAGGTACTTGTTCATCAAGTCTTCGGAGGTCTCCGCCGCCGACTCGATCATGTGCTCGCGCGCCGCCTTGGCCTTGTCGACCAGGTTCGCGGGTATGTCGCCGAACTCGAACTGCATGCCCTGGGATTCCATGTCCCAGTGGATGGCCTTCATCTTGAGCAGGTCGACCACGCCTTCGAAACCGTCTTCCGCGCCGATCGGCAACTGCATCGGCACCGGATTCGCACCGAGGCGCGCCTTGAGCTGGCCGACGACCTTGTCGAAATCCGCGCCCTGCCGGTCCATCTTGTTGACGAAGGCGACGCGCGGCACGCCGTACTTGTTCGCTTGCCGCCACACCGTCTCCGACTGCGGCTGCACACCGCCGACCGCGCAGAGCACGAACACCGCGCCGTCGAGCACACGCAGCGAACGCTCGACTTCGATCGTGAAGTCGACGTGTCCCGGCGTATCGATGATGTTGAAGCGATGCTGCGGGAACGAACGATCCATGCCGGTCCAGAAGCAGGTCGTCGCAGCCGACGTGATCGTGATGCCGCGCTCCTGCTCCTGCTCCATCCAGTCCATCGTCGCCGCACCCTCGTGCACCTCGCCAATCTTGTGATTGACGCCGGTGTAGAAAAGGATGCGCTCCGTGGTCGTGGTCTTTCCGGCATCGATGTGGGCCATGATGCCGAAATTACGGTAGCGTTCGATTGGCGTGTTGCGTGCCATGATTGCGGGATGAGAGTGCGGTTCGGTCGTGCCGGAGAGGGAAAGAATTTCGTGACTTCAAAACGGGAGAAGGCGGCCATCATGGCCGCCGTTCTCGCGCAGCCCCAACAAATGGGGGCAGACTTCGAAATTACCAGCGATAGTGCGAGAAGGCCTTGTTCGCGTCCGCCATGCGGTGCGTTTCTTCGCGCTTCTTCACGGCGCCGCCGCGATTTTCCGACGCTTCGAGCAGCTCGGCCGCGAGCTTGCGCGGCATCGAATTCTCGCTGCGCTTGCGCGCCGCTTCGATGACCCAACGCATCGCCAGGGCGACGCGGCGCGAGGCGCGCACTTCGACCGGAACCTGATAGGTGGCGCCACCGACGCGGCGCGACTTCACTTCCACCGCCGGCGCAACATTCTGCAGCGCCTTTTCAACGAGTTCGAGCGGCGT
>NZ_DASVOK010000005.1:0-2001 GCF_036383415.1 Rudaea sp.
CGCGGCTGCGGTGGCGTCGCCGAGCTCGTCGAGCTTTTCGCGCGCGAACGAAATCACGAGCACGCTGTTCGCCGTCGCCACGCCCATGCACATGATCGCACCGGTCAATGCAGGCACGGATAGCGTGGTGTGCGTGGCAAACAGCATCCAGACGATGCCGGCCAGCGCGGCAGGCAGCGCGGTGATGATGACGAACGGATCACTCCACGACTGGAAGTTGATCACGATGAGGAAGTAGATCAGCACGATTGCGCCGACGAGGCCGAAGAGCAGGCCGGAGAACGCGCTGTTCATCGTCTTCACCTGGCCGAGCAGGACGACGTTCGCGCCCTTGGGCAGGCTCTTCGCGTTGGCGTCGATGATCTTCTGGATTTCCGCGGCGACGCCGCCGAGATCGCGATCCTGAGTGGTCGCGTAGATCTGCACGAGCGGACGGATGTCGTATTCGCTGAACACGCCGTTGACCTGGGTGCGCGTGATGTCGGCGATGCCGCCGAGCACGGTGGTGGCGCCGCCCGGCGCGTTGATCGAGACGTTGCGCAGCGCTTCGAGCGAGTCGAGCTTGTACTGCGGCGTCTGCATCACGATCGGATAGGTGACGCCGTTGGCCGGGTTGAGCCAGAACGTCGGTGCGACCTGGCTCGATCCGGCGAGGTTGACGACGAGGCTCGAGGTCACGTCGCGCGCGGTCACGCCCGCGTACTGCGCGCGCGTGCGGTCGACGTCGACCTTGAACGCCGGTGCGCTGCCGGTCTGCTGGATGCGCGCGTCGGCGACGCCGGGGATGAGTTTGATCTGCGCGAGCAGCTTGTTCGCGTAGGTGAAATTCTCGGCGAGGTTGTTGCCGCGAACCTGCAGGTCGATCGGCGCGGGCGCGCCGAAATTGAGGATCTGGCTGACGATGTCGGCCGGCAGGAATGCGAAACTCATGCCCGGGAAGCGCCGCGGCAGTTCTTCGCGCAAGCGGCGCATGTGGTCGGCGGTCGGCGCATGGCCTTCGGCGAGCGAGATCTGGATGTCGCCGTCCTGCTCGCCGATCGTGCCGGTGTTGTTGTAGACCGTGTTGATCGCCGAAAGGAACGGCGCGCCGATGTTGTCGGCGATCGTGCCGACCTCGTTGGCCGGAATGATCTCGCGAATCGCTTTTTCGACTTCGGCGAAACGCGCCGCGGTTTCCTCCACGCGCGTGCCGACCGGCGCACGCACGTGCATGAGAATCTGCCCCGCGTCGACGAACGGGAAGAAGTTGCGGCCGAGGAACGGCACGAGCAGGAACGAGGCCGCGACGACGACGAGGAAGCCGCTGACGAAGACCTTGCGATGGGCGAGGGCGACGCCGAGCAGATCGTGGTAGCCGGCGCGCATGCGCTCGAAGCGCGCCTCGAAGCCGCGCTGGAAGTTGACCAGCGGATTGCGCGAGCGCGACAGCGGCGGCGCGGTGCCATGCTCGTCCGTGTGCACCGCGTGTGGGCGCAGCAGATAGTTCGCCATCGTCGGCACCAGCGTGCGCGAGAGCAGGAACGACCATACCATCGCCGCCATCACCGCTTCGGCCATCGGCACGAACAGGAAACGCGCGACACCTTCGAGGAAAAACATCGGCACGAACACGATGCAGATGCACAGCATCGACACGAGCGCCGGCGTCGTGATCTGCTGCGCGCCGTCGAGGATGGAGGTGCGCACGTCCTTGCCGTGTTCGAGATGCCAGTTGATGTTCTCGATCGTCACCGACGCGTCGTCGACGAGGATGCCGACCGCGAGCGCGAGGCCGCCGAGGGTCATGATATTGAGCGTCTCGCCGAGCGCCGACAGTGCCATGATCGCGCCGAGGATCGACAGCGGAATCGAGATCGCGATGATCACGGTCGAGCGCCACGAGCCGAGGAACAGCAGAATCATCAGGCTGGTCAGCGCGGCCGCGATCACGCCCTCCTTGGCCACGCCGCCGATCGCGCTGCGCACGAAGATCGACTGGTCGCCGACCGCCTTGACCACGAG
>NZ_DASVOK010000006.1:0-5367 GCF_036383415.1 Rudaea sp.
AGACAGCCGAGCCAGTCGCGAATCACCGCGACGCGCACGCCTGCGGCCGCGCGCGCGGCGAGCGCATCGCGGAACGCACGCCCGACTTCGTCGTCGCGGATGATGTAGTTTTCGAGGAAGACGCTGTTTTGTGCAGCGCCTATCGCGGTCAGCCAGGCATCGAAATTCGCACGGCCGTCGATCAGCAGTTCGATGGCGTTGCCGGCAACGGGCTCGACGCCGGTGGCGCGGTCCAGTGCCTGCTCCGCGAGCATGCGCGCGGAACCGAAGCGTGGTGGATCGGGAGCGCGGACAACCGAATCGAAATCAGGCACGGCGCGGTTGTCCTAAGGCACCGCACGCCGGTAGACATAGTCCTTGGCGAACGGTTTGTCGCCGTCGCGGCCCTCGATGCGCGCAGTGAGCGAACCATCCGCATTGCGCCGGTAGACGATGCGCTGCAGATGGTCGGCGTGGCCGGGGTTGACGAAGACGGCCTCGCCGTTGACGTAGCTCGCGAGACGGAAATCGACCGGCGGCCGGCCGCTGGGCTGGGCGACGTAGTAGACGCCATCGTCGCGCTTCTGCAGGCTGACAAATTCGAAGGCGACGGTCTTGCCGCCCTTGAGCGTGCGGCTCATGCCGAGCATCAGGTTCGACGAGGGTGTGGTCCAGATTTCGTCGGTTCGGCTCGCGCCTTCCTCGAGCGTCCAGTTGCCGGCCAGCCAGGCGAACTGGTCGAGCGCGATCGCGGGCGACGCAAGCGGCGCCGGCGCATCGGCGGCGAACGCGAAGCCGGCGACGGACAACAGGCACGAAAGCACGAACGTGCGGCGTGATTTCATGGTCCCTCTCCCCAAGGGCGTGATGAAAACGTTCAGCCCGCGCGGCGCGCGCTGGCGGCATCGTCGCCGAGCGCGCGCAGGTACTGTCTATCGAACGCGGCGAGCTGGCTTTCGAGTTCCGAATACGGGCCCGGTTCCCAAGCCTGAGAAGTGACGCCGAGGTGTGCGTTCGAGCAGAGCTCCCAGTCCTGGCGGTTGGTCAGGTCCCAAAACTCGACCGCAGGCGCGTGATCGAAGGCCGGCGCGGCGATCGCGTCGGGGTGGAACAGCCATTCGCAGACGACGCGCGTGCGGTCCTTCGACAGCGGCAGCGCGCGGTGCATCATCACGTAGTCCGGGTGGAACGAGAGGAAGCCGCTCGGGAACAGACTGTAATAATATACTTTGCCGCGTTCCGCTTCGGTGATGCCGGGCAGTGCGGGCGCGCAGCGCTCGCCGCCCATGGTCATGCTGCCGTCGCGGTTGCTCATCCACATCGGGCCGCCGAGCACGGGGCCTTCGTCGAGATCGTTCTCCGAATTGCGGAACGGGGTGAGCTTGTTCAGATGCGGATGCGCGAGCGGGCAGTGGTAGCACTCGCTGAAGTTGTGGAAGATCAGCTTCCAGTTCGCGTCGACCTCGTAGACCTTGCGCGCTGCCGTGCGCAGCTCGGGCGTGCGCCATTGCTGGAAGCGTTCCGCAAGGCCGGGCAGCGCTTCGGCGAACGGCTGCGGATTGCGCGACAGGTTGACGAAGAGGAAGCCTTGCCAGTTTTCCAGCGCGGCGGTGTGCAGAGGATAGTCGGCCGGATCGAAACCGGGAACCTCGCTCATTGTCGGCACGTTGCGCAATGCGCCGTCGAGGCCGAAGGTCCAGGCGTGGTACGGACACTGGATCGACTTGCCGAGCGTGCCCTGCGCTTCGCGGCAGAGCTTGCTGCCGCGATGGCGGCAGTGGTTGTGGAACGCGCGCAGTTTGCCATCGTGGTCGCGCAGCACGATCACGCTTTCGCTGCCGAGTTCGAACAGGAAATAGCTTCCCGGCTGTTCGAGGTGCGAGACGTGGCCGGCGAGCATCCACGAGCGGTAGAAGATCTTCTCGTGCTCGGCGCGCCAGATTTCGTCGGAAACAAAGTAGTCGCGCCCCAAGGTGTGCTGGCCGAAGGAAGTGCGTGATTTCATGGCGGCGGTCCGGCTGATCTCGGTGAGCGTATGTGAACCGCATCCTACAACACTGTTGCCGAGGGTTGTCAGCAGAGGCGCGGCTTGGGCGACTCGCGCCGCCGCGCTGGATTAAACTTGCGGATCGCGCAATCGCCCGCATATCCCTGCCCATGTCCGCAGACCGTTTCCAGCTTGTTTCGCCGTTCCAGCCGTCGGGCGACCAGCCCGAGGCGATACGCCGCCTCGTCAACGGCTTCAACGACGGCCTCGCGCACCAGACCCTGCTCGGTGTGACCGGCTCGGGCAAGACATTCACGATCGCCAATGTCGTGCAGCAGATCCAGAAGCCGACGATCGTGCTCGCGCCGAACAAGACACTCGCGGCGCAGCTCTATGGCGAGTTCAAGGAGTTCTTCCCGCACAATGCGGTGGAGTACTTCGTCAGCTACTACGACTACTACCAGCCCGAGGCCTATGTCGTCGCCAGCGACACCTACATCGAGAAGGATTCGTCGATCAACGAGCACATCGAGCAGATGCGCCTGTCGGCGACCAAGGCGTTGCTGTCGCGTCCTGACGCACTGATCGTCGCGACCGTGTCGGCGATCTATGGCCTTGGCGATCCCGAAGATTATCTATCCATGCGCCTGATCCTCGCGCGCGGCGAGCGTGTCGACCAGCGCGAGCTGATCCGCCATCTGACCGAACTCCAGTACGAACGCGGCGATTATGAGTTGCATCGCGGATCGTTCCGCGTGCGCGGCGACGTGGTCGACATATTTCCGGCCGAGAGCGAATTCGACGCGATACGCATCGAGCTGTTCGACGGCGAGGTCGAGAACATTTCGGTGTTCGATCCGTTGACCGGTGCGATCCTGCGCAAGGTGCCGCGCTGCGTGATTTATCCGGCCACGCACTACGTGACGACGCGCAAGCGCGTGCTCGATGCGATAGAGACGATCAAGCCCGAACTGAAGGAGCGCCTCGACCAGCTGTACAAGGCGAACAAGCTCGTCGAGGCGCAGCGCCTGCAGCAGCGCACGCAGTACGACCTCGAGATGATGGCCGAGATTGGTTTTTGCAACGGCATCGAGAACTACTCGCGCCATTTCACCGGACGCAAGCCGGGCGAGCCGCCGCCGACGCTGTTCGACTACTTGCCGCCGGATTCGCTGCTGGTCATCGACGAGTCGCACGTCACCGTGCCGCAGCTCGGCGCGATGTACAAGGGCGACCGTTCGCGCAAGGAGAACCTGGTCGAGTACGGTTTCCGCCTGCCGTCGGCGCTCGACAACCGGCCCCTCAAGTTCGACGAATTCGTCGAGCGCGAGCCGCGCACGATCTACGTGTCGGCGACGCCGGCCGACTACGAGGTCAATCACTCGGAGGGCAACGTGGTCGAACTCGTAGTGCGGCCGACTGGGTTGATCGATCCGGAAGTCGAGATTCGCCCGGTGCGCACCCAGGTCGACGATCTGCTCGGTGAGATCCACGCGCGCGTGAAGCTCGGCGACCGCGTGCTCGTGACCACTCTGACCAAGCGCATGTCGGAAAACCTCACCGACTATCTCGAGGAGCACGGCGTGCGCGTGCGCTACTTGCACTCGGACATCGAGACGGTCGAACGCGTCGAGATCCTGCGCGACCTGCGCCTGGGCAAGTTCGATGTGCTCGTCGGCATCAACCTGCTGCGCGAAGGTCTCGATATGCCTGAAGTGTCGCTGGTCGCGATCCTCGACGCGGACAAGGAAGGCTATCTGCGCTCGACGCGCTCGCTGATCCAGACGATAGGCCGCGCCGCGCGCAACCTGCGCGGCAAGGCAATTTTGTACGCCGACCGCATCACCGATTCGATGAAGCGCGCGCTCGACGAAACCGACCGGCGCCGGCAGAAGCAGATCGACTACAACCTCGAGCACGGCATCACGCCGAAGTCAGTGGTGAAGAAGATCGCCGACATCATGGAAGGCGCGCGCCACGATGCCGAGGCCGAACGCGCCGTCAAGCGGACAAAGTCCGGCGCATTGCGCGTGGCGGAAGAATCCGTCGACTATTCCGTGTTGGCGCCTGACCAGCTCGCGGCCAAGCTGAAGAAGCTCGAAGCGCAGATGTACAAGCTCGCCCAGGATCTGCAGTTCGAGGAAGCCGCGCGCGTGCGCGACGAGTTGCAGCGGGTGAAGGCTTTGGGTCTGCTGAGCTGAACCCGCACCCGGCGCGCAGCATCGTGCTGCGCGCCGGCCGGAAAATCCCCTCTCCATACAGGGCAGTCGAGAGGGGTAGGGCTCCCCCTTTATCGAATAAATTTCCCGCGATTGCGCGCTGCGATCGTGCCGAACGCCGCCAGCAGCGCAATCAACGTCATCAGATTGCGCGGATCGAGCGCTGGCGCCGGTACGGCTGTTGCCTGCGGGTTGACGGCCGCCGCGATGCTCGGGCCGCCCGCATCGATGATTGTGCCGTTGACGCTGAGATCGTCGTCGCCGAGGCCGCCGTCGGCGATCGTGAACGTCGCCACGTTGGCCAGCAGCGACAGATTGTTCGCCGCGCCGAGCGTGTACCAATGGTCGCTGGCCTGCCCCAGCGTAGGGCCGTATTTCCAGTACTGCTCGTTGGCCGTGAACGGGCTCGGGAAGGTCACGGTCAGCGTGATAGTTCCCGTGCAACCGCTCGCCTGGAACTGGAACAGGCCGTCGGGGAAGCTCACCCCCGCCGGCGGCGAAACCGGCGCGGCGACGAAGGCGGGATTGACCAGCGTGCAGGTCGGTCCGCCGCCTGAGAGCACGGCGTGTGCGTTGCCGGTGCCGGTGGCCGTCGGACCGGTGAACGTGGTGACGACCGGGCATGCCGCCGTCGTCAGCGTCAGGTCGCCACCGTGGCCAGCGCCGTTCGCGTTAGTCGCGTCGACGCGGAAGTGATAGGTCGTGGCGCAAGTCAGCCCGTTGAGTGTCGCCGACACCGCTGTGCCGACCGCGTTCGCAGGCAGCGATGTGGGCGTCGCCGCGATCGTGCTGCCGTAGGCCGCGCTCGCGCCGTACGCGAATGACACCGTGGTCGCTGCGCCGTTCGCGTTGACCGTGCCAGTGATCGTCGCCGAGGTTGTACCGATCGCGGTCGCGGCGAGGCTGGTCGCGGTCGGCGCTTGGGCGGCGCAGGCCGAGGTCGTGAACATCTGGTCGCCGCCATGGACCGGGCCGCCGTTGCCGTTGTCGGCGACGACGCGGAAATGGTAGGTCTGGCCGCAGGCCAGGCTGGCGACGGCGAACGATACCGGCGCGTTGCTCGCGTTCGCGGCGAGCGGGCTCTGCGCAGCTGCCGCGTTGGAGCCGTAGGACGTCGTCAGGCCGTAGTCGAAGCTCACGGTGGTCGCCGTGCCGTTCGCGCTGACCATGCCGTTGAGCGTG
>NZ_DASVOK010000007.1:0-7391 GCF_036383415.1 Rudaea sp.
CTGATGCAGCTCGCTCAGCGCTTCAAGCTGCCGATCCTGACCTTCATCGACACGCCGGGTGCGTATCCGGGCGTCGGCGCCGAAGAGCGCGGCCAGAGCGAGGCGATCGCGCGCAACCTGCTCGAGATGTCGGAATTGAAGGTGCCGATCGTCTGCACCGTGATCGGCGAAGGCGGCTCAGGCGGCGCGCTCGCGATCGGCGTCGGCGACGTGACCAACATGCTGCAGTATTCGACCTACTCGGTGATCTCGCCCGAAGGCTGCGCCTCGATCCTGTGGAAGAGCGCCGACAAGGCCCGCGATGCCGCCGAAGCGCTCGGCCTCACCGCCCCGCGCCTGCTCGAACTCGGCCTGATCGACAAGGTGCTGCGCGAGCCGCTCGGTGGCGCGCATCGCGATCCGCGCAACATGGCGATTCGCTTGAAGGCCGTGTTGCTCAATCAGCTCGAAGAGCTTGAAAAAGTGGACTCGACAGCGTTGCTCGATCGGCGCTACAAGCGCCTGCGCAAATACGGTGCGCTGCGCGCGGCGTGACGCTCCACTCGTCATTCCGGCGAATGCCGGAACGACCAACAGGATCAGGCCGCCCGCGGCTGCCGCATCAACAACGCGGTGAGTGTGGCAATGCGATCGCGCATCTCGCGCCGATCGACAATCAGGTCGAGCGCGCCGTGCTCGACGAGGAATTCCGAACGCTGAAAGCCTTCGGGTAAGGTCTCGCGCACGGTCTGCTCGATCACGCGCGGGCCGGCGAAGCCGATCAGCGCCTTCGGTTCGCCGATATTGATGTCGCCGAGCATGCCGAGGCTGGCGGAAACGCCGCCCGTGGTCGGGTCGGTCAGCACCGAGATGAACGGCACGCCCGCGCCGCGCAGGCGCGCGATCGCGGCCGAGGTCTTGGCCATCTGCATCAGCGAGAACAGGCCTTCCTGCATGCGCGCGCCGCCGGTCGCCGAGAAGCAGACGAACGGCATGCGCTGTTCGAGCGCGCGCTCGGCGGCAAGCGTGAACTTCTCGCCGACGACCGAACCCATCGAACCGCCCATGTAGGCGAATTCGAACGCGACCGCGATCAGCGGCTGCGTCTTGAGCCTGCCCTGCATCGCGATCATCGCGTCCTTCTCGCCGGTGTTCTTCTGCGCGGCGGCGATGCGCGCCTTGTAGGTCTTCGAGTCCTTGAACTTGAGCGCGTCGACCGGCTCGAGCGAGGTGAACAATTCCTCGCCCGTGTTCTCGTCGAACAGCGCGCCGAGGCGCTTGCGCGCGGCGATCGGATGGTGATGACCGCACTTCGGGCAGACCTGCAGGTTGCGCTCAAGCTCGGGGCCGTAGAGCACGGCACCGCAGCCCTCGCATTTTTCCCACAGGCCTTCGGGCACCTTGCCCTTGTTCGCGCCGCCTTCGGTGCGGATGCGCGAAGGCATCAGTTTGGTAAGCCAGCTCATGTCGTTCTCGTTGTCGAAAAGTTCGGCGTCGGGCACCGCGGTGACGATGCGTTCGGGCAGCGCCCGCTCCGTAGGAACGATCGCCGGCGCCGGCCCGGACGCGACCGAATCGGACCGTGCCGAATTGGAAACGGGCGATTCTACCGGCTGTTGCGGCTCCGGGACACCTTCGCGGCTCGGCTTACGCGGCATGGCGTGCCGGACGCGCATCGAGCGCCTGACGGATCGGCGCGAGGAAATCCCGCGCCGCATCTGTGACCGCGGCGGCGGGCGAAGAGTTCGCGAGCCGCTCGACGAGCGCGCTGCCGATGACGACCGCGTCGGCGAACTCGGCGATCGCGACCGCCGATGCGGCATCGCGCACGCCGAACCCAACCGCAACCGGCAACGCCGGCGCCAGCGCCTTGATCGCCGCGACGCGTGCGCGCACGGGCGCGAGATCGAGCCGGTTCGCGCCGGTCACGCCGGCAAACGAGACATAGTATAAAAATCCACTCGCTTCCCGGGTCAACGCGGCGAGGCGCGCGTCGTGCGTCGTCGGTGCGGCGAGGAAGATGCGATGCAGGCCCGCATCCGCCAGCGACTTGATCGTCGCCGACTCCTCGAGCGGGCAATCGACGAGCAGCACGCCATCGACGCCCGCAGCGACCGCTTCGCTCGCGAACTTCGCATAGCCATGGATTTCGATCGGGTTGAGATAACCCATCAGTACGACGGGTGTACTTTTATCCTTCTCGCGAAATTCGCCAACCCAGCCGAGAATCTTCGCCAAGCCGACGCCGTTGGCGAGCGCACGTTCGCTTGCATGCTGGATCACCGGGCCGTCGGCCATCGGATCGGAGAACGGTACGCCGAGTTCGATCGCGTCGGCGCCTGCCTCGACCAGTGCGTGCATCAGCGCGACGACGGAATCGGGCGAAGGATCGCCCGCAGTGATGAAAGGAATCAGGCCGGTGCGGCCGGCGGACTTGAGTTCGGCAAAACGCTTGTCGATGCGATTCACAGCGAAATGCCCTCCCGCGCGGCGATTGTATGCACGTCCTTGTCGCCGCGCCCGGACAGATTCACGAGCACGAGTTTGTCCTTCGGCAATTCGCGCGCAAGCTTGATGCCCTGCGCAACCGCATGGCTCGATTCGAGCGCGGCGAGGATGCCTTCGCTGCGCGCGAGTTCGTGGAAAGCGGCCAGCGCTTCCTCGTCGGTCACGCCGACATAGCTTGCGCGGCCCGTGTCTTTCAGCCAGGCATGCTCGGGGCCGACGCCCGGGTAGTCGAGGCCGGCCGAGATCGAATGCGTCTCGGTGATCTGGCCGTCGTCGTCGCAGATGACATAGGTGCGGTTGCCGTGCAGCACGCCAGGACGACCGGCGGCGAGCGAGGCGGCATGGCGCCCGGTTTCGATGCCGTCACCGGCGGCCTCGGCACCGACGATTCTGACCTCGCGATCATTGAGGAAGGCGTGGAACAGGCCAATCGCGTTCGAGCCGCCACCGACGCAGGCGGTGATCACGTCGGGCAGGCGGCCGTACTGTTCGAGCATCTGCGCGCGCGCCTCGCGGCCGACGATCGCGTTGAAATCGCGCACCATCATCGGATACGGATGCGGGCCGGTGACCGTACCGATGATGTAGAACGTGTCGGCGACATTGGTCACCCAGTCGCGCATTGCCTCGTTGAGCGCATCCTTCAGCGTCTTCGACCCCGAGGTCACCGGCACGACTTCGGCGCCGAGCAGCTTCATGCGGTATACATTTATCTTCTGCCGCTCGATGTCGACCGCGCCCATGTAGACCACGCATTCGAGGCCGAGGCGCGTCGCGACGGTCGCGCTCGCGACGCCGTGCTGGCCCGCGCCGGTTTCGGCGATGATGCGGCGCTTGCCCATACGCTTGGCGACGAGCGCCTGGCCGACGGTGTTGTTGATCTTGTGCGCGCCGGTGTGATTCAGGTCCTCGCGCTTGAACAGGATCTGCGCGCCGCCGATTTTCTGCGACAGGTGCCCGGCGTGGTAGATCGGACTGGGTCGGCCGACATAATGGGTGAGGTCGCGGTCGAGCTCGGCGATGAATTCGGGATCCTTGCGCAGGCGCAGATAGGCGTCGCGCAGTTCCGCCAGTGGTTCCATCAGCGTTTCGGCGACATACAGGCCGCCGTAGTCGCCGAAGCGGCCGTGTTCGTCGGGATAGTTCGAATAGTCGATCGACGCCGCAGCTGCGGCCGTATCGAAGGGTTTTGCCAGCATGGGATTCTCCAAATCGGTTGGCGCCGCAACCGCAAGATTAGTGCGGCAGCGGCAACTTCAATTCGTGATCGGGCCGGATTCGGCCCACGCGCGCGATGGCGCGCCGCGCTGACCCTGTTACCTGACCGCGGCCGCAGGCACGCGGCGCCAGCGTCGCAGCGAGCGGCCGAACGGCGGACAAGGCAATAGGCGCGAAAGGTTCCTCATGGCAGGCTATAGCCTACACAATCTCGCGCGTTTGTGCGCTGTACGCGGATCTCGACGGCGTTTGCTGCCTTCGCGGCACTCGAGCGCGCTCGGTCCATCGCTATTTGATGACGTCCCTGACCCAGTCCGCGATCAGCGCGTGAGCCGCCTGACTGGGATGCATCGGGTCGGCAAACAGCAGGCTGACCGGGCTCGGCAGGGCCGGATTGGTCGAACTGCCGCAGGCATGCGTCGGGTCGATGACTTTGGCGCAGTAGATGGGATAGCCCGGCAGCTGCTGCGACAGCTCGTCGAAGATCGTGCTGCTGTTGATGAAGGCGACGCCCGGCGTAGCGCCGAGACCGGTGGTGATCTTGTCGTTGAAGACCTGCGTCAATTTTGACAGCAACGCGCCGCCGTCGGCCGCGCCGCGCCCAATGGGTGTCTGCCCCAGATCGGGAATCGTGAAGACATAGACGTGCGGCTGTGTCGGTTGCGCAGCCAACGCAGTCACGTACTGGACGAATGACGCCGCCGCATGGGCAACGACGGTCTGGCTGTTGTCCGGCTTGGCGGCGGCGGCGAGGATGTCGTTGGCCCCCATCAGGACCGTTACCGCGTCACCTTCCTTGAGCTTGCCGCTGCCGATCAAGGACGCGACCTGCGATCCGAGGCTGGTGAAGGTATTGGGGGTGCGAGCGTCCGTCGAATCGAACATCACGCCGGCACCGCCTACGGCGTAGTTGTTGCCGTCACGGTAGTAATAGGTGTTCGGGCTCCACGCGCATTTGCTGCGTTTGGCACAGAACGCCGGCGTGCTCCACGTCAGGTTCTGTATCCAGATTCGACCTGCCACCAGCGGGCCGACGCTGGCAGGATCCGTATAGGTGATGCCAAGTGAGCCGGCGTCCGACAAGCTGTCGCCCAAGGTGTAAATTTCGGCCCGCGCCGCCATCGCGGCCACCGCCAGCGCCATGGCCACCCAATGGCGCGCCGAAGATTTCATGAAGGACCTCATCGGAGTTCCCCTCATTCTTGAGTCGGTTCGAGAGCCAGATATAGCCTACACCATCCTATGCGCTTACGCCGTCGCGACGGTTCAGGCCGCGTCGGCCATGCGCACCGCATCGACGAAAGCGCGCATTGCCTGCGCATCCTTGACTCCGACGGCCGATTCGATACCGCTGGACACGTCGACCGCATACGGCCGCGCGGCACGGATCGCGGCGCCAACGTTTTGCGCAGTCAGACCACCGGCAAGTATGACGGGCTTGGTGAAGGCGCCGACCACGGCCGACCAGTCGAACGTCTTGCCGCTGCCGCCCTGCTCGCCCGCGGCGTGGCCGTCGAGGAGGAATCCCGCTGCCGCCGGGTGCGCATGCACCACCGCAATTGGATCGACGCCTCCACCCATCGCGACCGCCTTCAGGTAGGGCATGCGATAGCGCACGCACTCCTCCGCCGTCTCGCCGCCGTGGAATTGCAACAGGTCGGGCTGCAGCGCGGCGACCGCCTCGGCGATGAAGCCGGGCATGTCGTCCATGAACAGCGCGACAAGGTCAACGAAAGGCGGCAGCGTCATGCGGATCTCGATCGCTCGCTCGATGCCGGCATAGCGCTTGCTCTTTTCGGTCATCACGACACCGATCGCGTCGACGCCGAGCGCGATCGCGGCGTGCACGTCCTCGACACGCGTCAGGCCGCAGAATTTGATCCGCGTGCGCAGGTTCGGAGTTTGCACCTTCATCGCGCCTCCTTCGCCGGCCAGGCCAGCTCGGCCGGCAAGCCATATTCTGCAGGATAGTACGGACGCAGGAACGTTAGGCCCTGTGCGACCGCCGTCGGCCCGGCGACGGCGCGGTCGCGGCCGGCCAGCAACTGCGCGATCCATTCGGGTTTCTTTTCGCCACGCCCCACCGGCAGCAGGCTGCCGACGATGTTGCGCACCATGTGGTGCAGGAACGCGTTGGCCTGGATCTCGACGATGACGCGATCGTCCTCGCGTCGCACGGAAATCTCGTGCACGCAGCGCATCGGCGTGCGCGCCTGGCAGGCAATCGTGCGGAACGCGCTGAAATCGTTCTCGCCGAGCAGGGCCTGCGCCGCCGCATGCATCGCTCCCGCGTCGAGCGGCACGCGCTCCCAGGCGACATGGCGCGCCGCCAATGCAGCGCGCACGGGACGATTGAGGATCGTGTAGCGATAGCGCCGCGCGAGCGCGGAAAAGCGTGCGTGGAAATCCTCGCCGATCGGCTGCGCCCAGAGCACGGCGACGCTCGCCGGCAGGTTGGAACTCGTGCCGAGCGTCCAGCCGCGCGGGCTGCGCTCGGAGTTCGTGTCGAAATGCACGACCTGACAGGACGCGTGCACGCCGGCGTCGGTGCGCCCGGCGCAGGTGACTTCGACCGCCGCGTCCGCGACCCTCGACAACGCCGCCTCGACCGCAGCCTGCACGCTGGGACCATGGCTCAGCCGCTGCCAGCCGTGGAAATCGGTGCCGTCGTATTCGATGCCGAGTGCGATGCGCAAAATCAATCCCGCGGAAACGAAAAAGCGCGCTGATTGTAGCAGCGCGCTTTCCGCTGCCAGCGCGGACGCCGGCGGATCGTCGAGAACGTTTCTTCGGAAATCAGCTCAATTCGGCAAGCAGCTTGCGCGCTTCTTCCTTCTGCGTGTCGCTGCCCTCGGCGAGCACTTCGTCGAGCATCGAACGCGCGCCTTCCGGATCGCCCATGTCGAGATAGGCGCGAGCGAGGTCGAGGCGCGTACCGATCGTGTCCTCGTCGAGGAAGGACTGGCGGCCGGCGCCGGCCTGATCGTCCTCGATCGGTGATTCCGTCACGGCGTCAACCTCCTTGTGGAATGTCTGTTCGAACTCGAGGTCGGGCAGGTCGCGTGAGTCGCTGGCGGCCATGTCGCGCGACTCGAACGCAAGCGGCTTGTCGTTGTCGAGCATGGAATGGATCTGCGCGTCATGCTCGTTCTCCGCCACTGTTTCTCCGGCATGCGTGGCCTCGTCGCGGAAGAAGAAATCATCCGCATCGTGACCGTCATGCGCCGCAAGCGCGGACGCGGCGAACAGCGGGCTGCCCGGCAGCAACTGCCGGCCGAGATCGGAGACTTCACGCCACTCGGCCGAGTCCTCGGGGAATTTCTCGCGCAGGCTGTGCGCGAGGGCGACGAAGCGGTCACTGTCGCCGTGATCGAAATGGCTGCGCAGCAGCTCCATTTCGTCCTCTTCGCCTGTCTCGTGATCGGCGTGGGTCGATCCCACGGCGGCGGCAGCCGAGCCGCCTTCGTAGTAGCTCTCGGCTTCCCGCTCCAGATCGGCATGCGGATCCGCGTCGGTCGCTTCCGCGGCGGCAACGGCGCCGGCGGCAGGCAGCGGCCGCGGGTTGGGCTTTTTCCCACCCGATGCGCGCGTCATCAGCCAGCCCGCGATCAGCAGCAGGATGCCGCCGGTGCCGCCATACAACACGTACGGATTGTCGGTGTAGTCGGCGTACCACGGCTTCGTCG
>NZ_DASVOK010000008.1:0-11126 GCF_036383415.1 Rudaea sp.
CCACGGGTCGGCCGTGTGGGCATGGCTGGCGCGTGCCGCTTCGGTGACTTCGGCCAGCGGCGTGGACGGCAGCGCGCCGATCGCGAGGACCACGCCGTCGGCATCAAAGTCCTCGCCGTCGGCGGTACCGACGACGTAACCGTTTGCATCGTCGCCGCGCACGCTGGTTGCATCCGCCGAAAGCACGCGCAGGGCGAGGCCGCGTTCGCGTGCGGCGGATATCTCACGCGCCAGCACGGCTTCCACATAGTCGCCGTACCAGGCGCGCGGCACGAAATCGAAGCCCTTGACCGGCCAGCCTTGAGCCTGCCCGTGGGCGACGAACCCGCCGATGTCGTCGGCGAACAGGCCCATGTTGGCCGCACGCACGTTGAGCAGGTGATGCTCGGCCGTGGTCGAGTAGGCGACGCCACGGCCCGGCGCCTGACGGCCGACGAGCCAGGTGAGGTCGAACTCGCCCGGCTGGCCACGGCGCAGGAGTTCGCCCACGACAGCGGAGCCCGCGGCTCCCCCGCCGATCACGATAAGTCGCTGCATATTGAGTTTGTTCGGCTGCCGCATCGAAGCGGCGATGGCTGAATGGAAGCACAACGACTGTTAGGAGTTCGCTAAATCGAAAGTCCCCGCAGTGATGTGGATATGGCCTGCGGCAATGCGGCGGCGCGGCATTGCAAACCGCGCCGCGCTGCGCCTGCGGCCGGTGGCGGATCGCCCATATCACCCGAAGCGATAACTGCCGCGCATGTCCCTATAACAAAAGGTACGTTCTGGCGCCCGCCGGTGAGGACTAGGATCGCCTGCATCGCGTCTGGACATTCAGACGTCTAGCCGTCCAAATCGAAGCGAGTGCTGCCGTGTCCGCCCAACCGAATCGCATTTTATCGCCGTTTTCCGAGGACAAGCTCGCGCTGCTGGCGCGCCTGACCGAGGGTCTCGACACGGACTCGCTGTACTGGCTGTCCGGCTACGTCGCCGGCGTAGCCGCCTCCTCCCGCCATGTGCCGCTGAGCGCCGCCGTCGCGGCCAACGTGGCCGTGCCGCTGCCCGCCACCGTCGCAGCGGCCGCCGAAACTCAGGTTTCAACCCGGCTGACCATCGTCTACGGCAGCCAGACCGGCAACGCCAAGCGCCAGGCCGAGGCCATCGCGCGCGATGCCGAAGGCGCGGGCCTCAACGTGCGTCTGGTGCGTGCGGACGCGTACAACACGAAGGAACTCGCCAACGAACGCCTGCTCTACGTCGTGATCTCGACCCAGGGCGACGGCGATCCGCCCGACGACGCGCGCGGTTTCGTCGAATTCCTCGCCGGCAAGCGCGCGCCGAAGCTGCCGCAACTCAAGTTCGCCGTGCTCGGGCTGGGCGACTCGAGCTATCCGCAGTTCTGCGCGATCGGCACGAAGATCGACGCGCGCCTCGCCGAACTCGGCGCGACCCGCCTATTCGCGCGCGGCGAGGCCGATCTAGACATCGCCAGCGTCGCCGCGCCGTGGTCGAAGCAGGCGCTGGAACAGGCGCGCGAATTGCTCAAGGCCGAATCACCGACGCCGCGCGCGGCCACCGTGACGCCGCTGCGCAGCGGCGTCCATGCGCATGTGCCGGCATGGACGCGCGAGAAGCCGTTCGCGGCGCCGTTGCTCGCGAACCAGCGCATCAGCGCGCGCAATGGCACGAAGGACATCCGCCATGTCGAGCTTTCGCTCGAGGGCTCAGGTCTCGCCTACCATCCGGGCGACGCGCTCGGTGTCGTGGTGACGAATCCGCCGGCATTGGTCGACGCCGTGCTGGCGCAACTGAAGTTCGACGGCGAGCGTGCCGTCACGGCGCAAGGCGAAGCGCACTCGCTGCGCGAATGGCTGCTGCGCAAGCGCGAAATCACTGCGTTGTCGAAGCCGTTCCTGGTCGAACACGCGAAGCGCGCGAAGAACGCGACGCTCGATCGTGCGCTCACGCCCGAAGGCAAGGACGCGCTGCGCGAACTGCTGGGCGATTACCAGCTCATCGACGTGCTGCGCACGTTCGCCGCGGACTGGAGTGCCGAAGAATTCGTCGCCGCGCTGCGTCCGCTCGCGCCACGCATGTATTCGATCGCATCGAGCCAGAAAGCGGTCGGTGACGAAGTCCACCTCACCGTCGCAGTGCTCGACTACGAAAAGTTCGGGACCCGGCACGTCGGCGCGGCGTCACAGTTTCTGGCTACTCTCCCGGAAGACGCCGACGTGCCGGTCTTTATCGAAGAGAACGAACGCTTCCGCCTGCCGGCCGACGCCTCGCGCGACGTGATCATGATCGGCCCAGGTACCGGCGTCGCGCCGTTCCGCGGCTTCATCCAGGAACGCGCGGAAACTGGTGCGAAAGGCCGCAACTGGCTGTTCTTCGGCAATCCGCATTTCCGCACCGACTTCCTCTACCAGGTCGAGTGGCAGAAGGCGCTCAAGGACGGCAGCTTGCACAAGCTCGACCTCGCGTTTTCGCGCGATCAGTCCGAGAAGGTCTACGTGCAGCACTCGCTGCGCCGCCGCGGCAAAGAGCTCTACGACTGGATCGCAAACGGCGCGCATGTCTATGTCTGCGGCGACGCGACGCGCATGGCGCACGACGTCGACGCGGCCCTGCGCGACATCGTCATCGAACACGGCGGCAAGTCCGACGAGGACGCGCGCGATTTCCTCAACCAGCTCGCCTCCGAGCGCCGCTACGCGCGCGACGTCTACTGACATGTCGACGACCGCACCCGCACTGTCCCCCGTCGAAGGCATCAAGACACGCAGCCGCCGCCTGCGCGGCACGCTGCTCGAAAGCCTTGCCAACGAGGTCACCGGCGCAATCGCCGACGACGACACCCAGCTGATCAAGTTCCACGGCAGCTACATGCAGGACGACCGCGACCTGCGCGAGGAACGCCGCGCGGCCAAGCTCGAACCCGACTACAGCTTCATGATCCGCACGCGCCTGCCGGGCGGCGTGGTCACGCCCGAGCAATGGCTCAAGCTCGACGCGATCGCGCAGCGTTACGCCAACGGCACGTTGCGCCTCACCACGCGCCAGGCGTTCCAGTTCCACGGCGTGATCAAGCGTGAACTGAAGGCGACACTGCAGGCGATCAACGCGTCGCTGATCGACACGATCGCCGCCTGCGGCGACGTCAACCGCAACGTCATGGCCGGCGTCAACCCGCTGCAATCCGCGCTGCACGCGCGCATCCACGACGATGCGGCGAAGCTGTCCGAATTCCTCAAACCGAAGACACGCGCCTACTACGAAATCTGGCTCGACGAGGAGAAGATCGCCGGCTCCGGCGAGGAGTACGAGCCGATCTACGGCGCGGTTTACCTGCCGCGCAAATTCAAGGTCGCTTTCGCGGTGCCGCCATTCAACGATGTCGACGTGTTCGCCAACGACCTCGGGTTCATCGCCATCGTCGAGAACGGCGAGTTGCTCGGCTACAACGTGACCGTCGGCGGCGGCCTCGGCGCGACGCATGGCGAGCCGGCGACCTATCCGCGCCTCGCCGACGTGCTCGGCTTCGTCGCCCCGGACCGGATCAACGCGATCGCCGAAGCCGTGGTCACGACGCAGCGCGATTTCGGCGGCCGTGCCGACCGCAAACATGCGCGCCTGAAGTACACGATCGACGACCGTGGCCTCGACTGGTTCAAGGCCGAGGTCGAGCGCCGCTTCGGCGCACCGCTGCGCCCGGCGCGGCCGTTCCGCTTCGAGCACAACGGCGATCGCTTCGGCTGGGTCGAAGGCACGAACGGTCGCGCGCATCTGACCTTGCGCATCGAGGCCGGCCGCGTCGCCGATCGCGGCGAGCACACACATCTGACCGCGCTGCGCAAAATCGCGCAGATCCACGCGGACGAAAATTCCGGCCTCGAATTCCGCCTGACGCCGAACCAGAATCTGCTGATCGCGAACGTGCCGAACGAGGATCGCGCCGAGATCGACGAGATCGTGGCCGAGCACCATCTCGATCTTTACCGCACGGCGACACCGCTGCGCCTCAACGCGCTCGCCTGTGTCGCGCTGCCGACCTGCGCGTTGGCAATGGCCGAAGCCGAACGTTACCTGCCCGACTTCACCGGCAAGGTCGAAGCGCTGCTCGACAGGCACGGCCTGCGCGACGCGCGCATCCACCTGCGTCTCTCCGGCTGCCCGAACGGCTGCTCGCGACCGTATCTCGGCGAGATCGCGCTGATCGGCAAGGCGCCGGGACGCTACAACCTCATGCTCGGCGCCGACGTGCGCGGACAGCGCCTCAACCGCCTGCACCGCGAGAATGTCGACGAGGCGCAAATCCTCGCCACGCTCGACGGATTGTTCGCGCGCTACGCGGGCGAGCGATCCGGTGACGAAGCATTCGGCGATTTTCTCGTGCACGCCGGCCTCCTTGCCGAGGCGCACTACAAAGTCATTCCGGTCACGCTGCTCGAGCCACAAGCTGCGGCTGCGTGAACCCAGGAGCGAAGAACTCATGTTGCACTGTACGAACAATGCCTCAGCCCTCGTCCATGAGGGCAAGAATCAAAAAGCGGCCACTCGCGGCTGCGCTTCTCAACAACAGCGCCGCAAGAAACGACGCTATGAAACCCGTCTCAATCTCGTCAAAAAGCACAGCGCCGGAGAGCGCGCCATGAAACTGCCCGACATCAAGACCGTCGCCGAGGACCCGACCGCCCTCGTCGAACTCAACACCTGGCTGGAAAGCCGCAACGCGCATCAACGCCTGGCCTGGGCACTGGAAAACCTGCCCGGCGAGCATGTGCTCTCATCGAGCTTCGGTGCGCAATCAGCCGTGCTGCTGCATCTGGCCACGCGCGAACGCACCGACATTCCGGTCGTGCTGATCGACACGGGTTATCTGTTCCCCGAAACCTACCGCTTCGCCGACCAGCTCACCGAAAAGCTTTCGCTCAACCTCAAGGTCTACCGCCCGCAGATCGGCATCGCCTGGATGGAAGCGCGCCACGGCAAGCTCTGGGAAAACGGTGTCGACGGCATCAGCGAATACAATGCGCTGCGCAAGGTCGAACCGATGCGCCGCGCGCTGACCGAACTCGGCGCGCACACCTGGATCGCGGGCCTGCGTCGCGCGCAATCGACCACGCGGCGCAACTCGAACGTGCTCGAAGTGCGCGACGGCCGCTGGAAGCTGCATCCGCTGATCGACTGGAGCGACCGCGACATCTGGCAGTACATGCAGCAGCACGGCCTGCCCTATCACCCGCTCTGGGAGCAAGGCTACGTCTCGATCGGCGACGTGCACACGACGCGCGCGCTCGGCGAAGGCATGCGCGAGGAAGACACGCGCTTCTTCGGACTCAAGCGCGAGTGCGGGTTGCACTTCGATTGAAAAGCGTTTTCGGCGCTAGACGCAAATTCCATTGCGAGTCTCGACGACGACGAATTTATCGGCACGCTTCTCGACGACTTGACTGTTCGAGCACCCGCAATCCGAAAAACTGACGATGTATTGCTGGGCTTTGCGGGCAATCTGTCGCAACGGCATGTCATTGATCCACGGCTTCGCCTTGTCCGACGCGTACTCGATCTTGCGATCACGAAACGCGCGAAAGACGTCCAACGCTTCATCCATTCCCGTGCCGGACACGAGCACAAAGGACTTGCTCGGCTCCTTGTCGAAAACCACAGGATGATCCACCGCACCATCGTCGTTGCACGTCAACGTTTCCGATGTCTTCAATTGGCAATTGAGAACCTTGGCTTGTGCAAGGTGATCGCCAGTCGGAACGGGAACAAACTCGATTTGCCCCGATGCCGGAATGAACATCGGATTGATGCACGTGCTCATGCGATGCGTCGCGCCCTTCAACGATGGGATAGCCGTGATCAGTGTCTGGTCCGCAACGTAAAGCGGTTGGCCATGGTCAGCCGCGGAGTGATCCACCGGAAAACTGAATGTGGTCGCGCCGGCGAGTGCCGCCGACCCGCAACAAAACAAACCGAAGATTGTTCTGCGCATGCCATTCCTCGGCCGGAAAAAAGCAGGGCGGCTCAACGCGACCGCCCGTCGTAGTGGGTGACGTTCAGCGCACCCAGATCGACGTTTTCGAGGCAGCGCGCGTTGATCGCGGCCATCGCCTTGCCCGATGAATCGGTGCCTTCGCCGAACGGATGGATGCCGCAGGTCGGGCAGAACTTGTGCTGGATGACGTGCTTGTTGAAGGTGTAGCTCGCCATCGCGCGGTCACCACGCGTCACATGCAGATTTTCACGCGGCACGAACCACATCAGCGCGCCCTTGCGCTGGCACATCGAGCAGTTGCAGCTCATCACGCCTTCGAGATTGCCTTCGACCTCGAACGCGACCTGCCCGCAATGGCAGCTGCCTTGGTACTTCATCGACTGGTCTCCTGCAGACCGGAAGGCCCGCAGGGTAGCCCAGCCGCCGCACAAAGTCAGGCGGCGCGAGCGACGAGCTTCTTCTGCAGCTCGCTCCAGTACGGCGGCAGCGGCCACTCGGCGGGCTCTTCGCCGGACAGCGCGCGCTGCAGGTCGCGCGGATCGATCTGCGGCGCGATCAATTCGGCCAGCGTACCCGCGTAGGCGCGCAGCACGCGGTCGCGGCGCAGCACGAGCCAAGTGGTGCATTCGGGAAACAGGCCGCCGGCATCGATCTGGCGCAGATTGCGCGCATCGTCCTCGGTGAACGCCATATCGGCGAAGATGCCGACGCCAAGGCCGGCGCGCACGTAGGTCTTGATCAAGTCGGCATCACGCGAAGTGCAGGAGAAGCGTGGCACGACGCCGGCCGCGGCGAATGCGCGGCGCAACGACGACTCGGGGCGCAGCGAGGATTCGTAGCTGACCAGCGGCTCGCCGTCGAGATCGGACAGTTTCAGCGGCCGCTTCAATTCAGCGAGCGCGTGTCCGTTCGGCACGACGACGGCGCGGCGCCAGCGGAACAGTGGCACGGCGAGACCGTCGCTGGGCAATGCGCCGGTGGTCGAAATGAGCGCGAGGTCGGCCTGGCCTCGCTCGAACAGGCCCATGACCTGTGCATCGCCGATCGGCTTCAGGTGGACGTTCACCGCCGGATAACGCTGCTTGAGCGTGGCGATCGCGTGCGGCAGCACGAAGCGTGCCTGGGTGTGCGTGGTCGCGATGGTCAACTCGCCCTTGTCGTCGCCGCGCAGGTTGGCGGCGAGCGCGCGGATGTTGCGCGCCTCGGCGAGGATGATGCGCGCGCGGTCTATGACCTGCTGGCCGGCGGGGGTGATCGCGGAAAGACTCTTGCCCTTGCGCGCGAAGAGCTGGAAGCCGAGCTCGTCTTCGAGCTGCTTGAGCTGCTTGGACAGGCCGGGCTGGGTGGCGTGGACCTGGTCGGCGGCCTGGGTGATATTGAGGCCGGCGTCGGAAATGGCGACGAGGTAGCGGAGTTGGGTCAGGGTCATGACGGGGTACTCGAATGGGGTCGCAATCGGGAATCGGCGAAACTTGAAGCGGCGGATTGGCGGCGACAACAGCGAGTGGAATGCAGAAATGCCATGGAATTCTCCCGATTGATGTTATGCAGCATAACGGTTGGTTATTTGGGCGTCCAGACGTCTAGACGGCCAAATGCGCCATTTTTGCAGCAGTTTTCGCCTAATAACCTCGGGTGATATGTCGATGGATGGCGTCCTTTCGCCATGTTTCAAGGGTCACGCCATGGCAGGCACCGCCCTTTGCAAGCCCAGCCTTTCCCAATACGCTTGCGCGCATGGACATCCGCAGAGACTTCGCCGACGCGGTCGGCCATACCCCGCTGATCCGCCTGCAGAGCGCATCGCGACTCACCGGCTGCGAGATTTTGGCCAAGTGCGAATTCGCCAATCCGGGCGGCTCGATCAAGGACCGCACCGCGCTCGGCCTGCTGCTCGACGCCGAGAAAACCGGCGCCCTGCGCCCTGGCGGCACCATTGTCGAAGGCACCGCCGGCAATACCGGCATCGGCCTCGCCCTGCTCGGCGCGAGCCGCGGCTACCGCACGATCATCACGATGCCGAGCACCCAGTCGAAAGAGAAAATCGATGCGCTGCGCGTCACCGGTGCCGAAATACACCTTGTGCCGGCCGTGCCGTATGCCAATCCCGCGCACTACGCCCATGTCGCGCGGCGCATGACCGAGGAGCTCAACGCAAAGAACCCCGGAAGCGCCTGGTTTGCGAACCAGTTCGACAACGTCGCCAACCGCGATTTCCACGAGGCGACGACCGGGCCGGAAATCTTCGTCCAGACCGGCGGGCGCGTCGACGGCTTCGTCTGCTCGACCGGCACTGGCGGCACGCTCGCCGGCGTCGGCCGCTATCTCAAGGCGAACAAGCCCGGCGTGACGATCGCACTGGCCGATCCAGCAGGCTCGGCACTGGCGAGCTACGTCCACACGGGCGAACTGAAGGCCGAGGGCAATTCGATCACCGAAGGCATAGGCTCCACGCGGGTCACGGCCAATTTCAAGGACGCGCCGATCGATCTCGCCTGGTCAATCGGCGACGACGAATCGCTGCCGCTGCTGCATGCATTGCTCGCCGAGGAAGGCCTCAATGTAGGCGGATCGAGTGGCGTCAATCTCGCTGGCGCGATCCGCCTTGCGCGCGCGCTGGGCAAAGGACACACCATCGTCACGCTGCTCGCCGACGCGGGCACGCGCTATCAGGCGAAGATATTCAACCCGGAATTCCTACGCGCGAAAAACCTGCCCGTGCCTGTGTGGCTCGACCGCGCGTTCCCTGCCGCTTCAGACTGAGGCGAAGCGTGCACGCAACCGCGGCCACAGCGTGATCGTCATCAGGCCGAGCAGGACCAGCGCGCCCGCTTCGAGCTTCCACGCCGGTAGCGGTTCGCCGAACCAGATCGCCGCACTCGCCATGCCGACCACCGGCACGAGCAGCGACAGCGGCGAGATCGTCGCCGCCGGATAGCGCGCGAGCAGCCAGTTCCACACGCCGTAGCCGAACAGCGTGTTGGCGACGCCCTGCCACACCGAGGCCACCCAGCCGAAGGCGCTCGCGTGGGCGAGGCCGTCGGCGATGCGCTGCGGACCTTCGAAGAACAGACTCGCGAACAGCAACGGTGGTACCGCGAACACGCTCGACCAGACCATGAAGCCGAGCATGTTCAGCGACGGGGCAATCTGCGCCGCCTTCTTCGCCACCAGATTCGCGATCGCCCACGACAGGCCGCAGCCCAGGGTCAGCAGCAGACCGAGAACCGTCGTGTTCGCGTCGACGTGGAAGAAGAACATCGCGAGGCCGGAGACACACAGCGCCAATCCCGCCGCCTGGAATGCATGCATACGCTCGCCGAGCAGCAACATCGCCAGCACGATCGTGAAGAATGCCTGTGTCTGCACAAGGAGCGAGGCGATGCCCGGCGCGATGTCGCTGCGCATCGCGATGAACAGCACACCGAACAGACCGAAGCCGAGGAAGAAGCCGTTCGCGACAAGAAATCGCCACGGCACCGCGGGACGGCGGATGAAGAACAGCCAGGGTACGCAGGAGAAGAAGAAGCGCAGCGTCGCGAACAGCAGCGGCGGCAGCTCCCCGAGGCCGAGCTTGATGATGACGAAGTTCGTGCCCCAGACGACGATGACCGCCAGGGCAAGCAGCAGGTGCGGGAAAGACATGCGCGAATCGTGGAATACGAGCGAGGCGGCATTCTAGCCGCCGCCCGGCGGCTTCCGGCGAAATTAAGGATTCTTCATTCGCGCCGGCGGCACGCGCATCACCCCAGGCGCACTACACGCGCGACCTTCTCGTGCACGGTGCGCGGATGCGGCGGATGCGCGGCGGTGTAGTGCCCGGCCGCGTCGCGTTCGACGAACTCGGCGACGAAGCGCGTCGCCGGGCGGCGCAGGATCGCCTCGGGCGTGTCGACCTGCTCGATCGATCCGGCGTTCATCACAACCACGCGGTCGGCGAGTTCGAGCGCCTCCTCCTGGTCGTGGGTGACGAACACTGTCGTGTAGCCGGTCTCGTCGTGCAGCTGGCGCAGCCACACGCGCAGTTCCTTGCGTACCTTCGCATCGAGCGCACCGAATGGTTCGTCGAGCAGCAGCACGCGTGGTTCGATCGCGAGCGCACGCGCGAGCGCGACACGCTGGCGCTGGCCGCCCGACAGCTGATTCGGATAGCGCGCCTCGAGGCCGCCGAGCTGGACGAGCTTGAGCAGTTCCTCGCCGCGGCGACGGATCTCCTCGCGCGCGGGGCGGTACTTGCGCTTGCGCACGCGCAGGCCAAAGGTGATGTTGTCGAGCACGCTCATGTGCTTGAACAGTGCATAGTGCTGGAAGACGAAGCCGACGCGGCGCTCCTGCACCGAAAGTTCTGTCGCATCAATGTCGCCGAACTGGATGCGGCCACCATCGATCGGCTCGAGCCCCGCGATCGCGCGAAGCAGCGTCGTCTTGCCCGAGCCCGATGGCCCGAGCAGCGCGAGCAGTTCGCCCGAGGCGATGTCGAGATCGATGGCGTTCAGCGCGGCGACGCTGCCGTAACTCTTGCTCAACTGGCGTATCGAAATTTGCATAGTAGATTTTTATTGAGAAGTGCGGCCAGGGATGGCCGCTTTTTGATTTTTGCGATCACGGACGATCGCACAAATTACCGCCCGCGCAACGCAGCGAGTTCGTCGCCGTGGCGCCATTCGAGAAATGTTTTCAAACCGAGCGTCAGCAGCGCCAGCAGGGCAAGCAGCGAAGCCACCGCGAACGCCGCGACCATCTTGTTGTCCTGATACAGCACCTCGACGTGCAGCGGCATCGTATTGCTCGCGCCGCGGATCTTGCCCGAGACCACGGACACCGCGCCGAACTCACCCATCGCACGCGCATTGCACAGCAGGATGCCATAAAGCAGACCCCAGCGGATGTTCGGCAAGGTCACGTGCCAGAACGTCTGCCAGCCGCTCGCACCGAGACTCAGCGCCGCGTACTCCTCGTCGCTGCCCTGCGCCTGCATCAGCGGAATCAGTTCGCGCGCGACGAACGGGAAGGTGACGAACACCGTGGCGAGCACGAGGCCGGTCTGGGCGAAGATGATGCGGATGTCATGGTCGATCAGCCATCCGCCCAGCCAGGTCTGCGCGCCGAAGATCAGCACGAAGACCATGCCCGAGATGAC
>NZ_DASVOK010000009.1:0-15098 GCF_036383415.1 Rudaea sp.
CCAGGACAGTCCGGCCTGCGCACCCTCGAGGACTATGAATTCGAATAGCTTGGCGTCGTCGTGCAGCGGCACGCCCCATTCCTCGTCGTGGTAGGCGAGGTAGAGCTCGTTGCCGCCGTCGGCCCAGCGGCAACGCTTGCGGGTTTCGGGTTTCGCGCGCGCAGTCATTGAGTGTGTGCCTCCCGATCTCAGCCGACGACCTGTGCGGTCCAGTCCGGCAGGTTGTAGTAGTTGGTCACGCGCGCGATCTTGCCGCCGCGGATGTCGAAGAATGCGCCTGCGGGCAAAATATACTTTTGCCCATTCGCCGGCGGCAGGCCTTCGTCGGTGACGAGATATTCGCCGTGCACGACGAACTCGGCGCTGCCACGCGCGCCGTCGTCGCTCGCCATCACGACCATGTCGCGCAGCTGCTCGCGGTAGCAGCGTTCCATGTGCGCGAGGAACGCGCGGAACGCGGGCTTGCCTGCTTCGCGTTTGCCCTGGTTGATGTCATGCACGACATCGTCGCTGAGGCAGTCGAGCATGCCGTTCCAGTTGCCGGCGTTGAATGCGGCGTAGTAGCGGCGGATCAGTTCGGTTGTGGAATTGCTCATCGTGATTCCGGCGTTGAAGGGGAGCGCATAGATTACAAAGTGCGAACCGGATCGTCGCTTTGTCGATATCGGCGTCCCAAAGATGAAGCATTACTGCCAGGAGAGTTTGTCCAGATCGACGTTGCCACCGGAAAAAATAACCCCGACGCGGCGGCCGCGGAAGATCTCCGGGTGACCGAGAACGGCAGCGAGCGCGATCGCCGACGAGGGCTCGATGACGATCTTCATGCGTTCGAAGACGAGGCGCTGCGCGGCGATCGTCTGCGCATCGTCGACCGTCAGCACGCGCACGCCGTGGCGGCGCAGCAGGGCGAGATTGATTTCACCGATGGTGCCGCGCAGGCCGTCGCAGACTGTGTCCGGCACGATGTCGGTGACGCGCGCACCGCGGCGCAGCGATTGGTATGCATCGTCCGCGCCTGCGGGTTCGGCGCCGTAGATTTCGATGCCGGGATTGAGCGCCTTGGCTGCGATCGCGCTGCCGCCGATCAGGCCGCCGCCGCCGACCGGCGTGATCAGCGCGTCGAGATCGCTGACTTCGCGCAGCAGTTCGAGCGCGGCCGTGCCCTGACCCGCGATCACGCGCGGGTCGGTGTAGGGATGCACGAGTTCGGCACCGGTTGCGGCTTGCAGCTTCGCGGCGGCGGCTTCACGTGCGACGATCGTTGGCGCGCAGAAGTGCAAGGTCGCGCCGTAGGCTTCGATCGCCGCGAGCTTGGATTTCACCGCACCTTCCGGCACGACGACATGGGCCGGAATGCCGCGAGTGCGTGCGGCAAGTGCCAGCGCGGCGCCATGGTTGCCTGAGGAATGCGTCACCACACCACGTGTGGCCACTTCGTCCGTCAGCGACCACACCGCGTTGCAGGCGCCGCGAAACTTGAATGCGCCGGCTCGCTGGAAGTTCTCGCACTTGAAGACGAGTGTCGCGACGGCAAGCGCGCCGATGCTTCGCGAACCCAGGGTGGGTGTGCGTGCCGCATGCGCCGCGATGCGTTGCGCGGCTCGTTCGACAGCCGCGAAATCGGGCAGGCTGACAATTTCGGGTGGGTGAGGTGTGACGGATTCGTACATCGGCGCGATCATACCGCGATCGCGCATGGCGCCTGCGCCGCGATCGTCCGTCGTCGCGATCGCGCAGGCGAAAGGGGAGTCAGCAGTCCAGCGGCAGCTTGTCCAGCGCGGCGCTGACGCGCGCGTGCTTGTGCTGCAGGCTCTCGAGCGCGGATTGCTGGCCCACATCCTCGTGCTGGCTTGCACTTTCCATTGCCATTTCCAGGCGACCCAATTCGATCATGAGGTCATGGCGCAGATACTGCGCGCTACTGATGCTGGCGTGGTTTTCGTTCAACATGGCGCTATCCGTTCAGGTCGCTGCCCGGGATCCGGGCGAAAATGGTGCAGCAAATGCCGTGCCACTAGCAGAAATTGGTTGAATTGAGAACTACATCAAATACACAGAGTGATTTTCGCCACAAAAGTCTTCCCTTGAGGGCCAATTCTGAGTAAGAATGCCGCCACGGAGATCGGTTTGCAGCGTCGAGTCGGCTCGGGGCGGGGGTGACGCAAAACGTCGGAACATGACGAATTGCAGGCACGAGAAGTGTTCAGGCCGAAAGTGTCACGCTGTGGGTGGCTTCACGTTTTTATAGCACTTCGGGGGTTATGCTAGCGCCGAAGTGTTGGGATGGTTGCGCAGCGCATGATTCGCTACGCAGAGGCGGAGGCAGAATCCGCCACGAATATAGGGTTACTGGCGCCCGGCATACGGTCCTCTTGGATTCCCCCTGTTCCTACGACCGCCGGGCGCCAGCCTCTTTCCTCCTGAAATCCCTGTGCTCTGTCCTTGATGCGTCCTTCGAACCCGGCGCGAATCGGCCCCTGAGCCCAATTGTCAGCGCGCTTGAAGCGGCAGCTGTGCGTGGTTTCGAAGTGCCAGATGGTACGAGCAGGAACCATGCCAACCGGGGCTGGTATACTTTCCACCGTTACTGATCCCTGCCGCACCACGTTGCGGGCCTTGCCATGAATTTCGACCAGCACTTCGATGTCATCGTCGTCGGCGGCGGCCATGCCGGCACCGAGGCGGCGCTTGCTTCCGCGCGCCTCGGCGCACGCACGCTGCTGCTCACGCACAACATCGAAACGCTGGGCCAGATGAGCTGCAATCCCGCGATCGGCGGCATCGGCAAAGGCCATCTGGTCAAGGAAATCGACGCGCTCGGCGGGGTCATGGCGCAGGCCGCGGACCGCGCCGGCATCCAGTGGCTCACGCTCAACGCTTCCAAGGGCCCGGCCGTGCGCGCGACGCGCTGCCAGGCCGATCGCGCCCTGTACAAGGCCTGCATTCGCGAGCGTCTGGAAACGCAGGCGAACCTCGCCATCTTCCAGCAGGCCGTGGACGACCTGACCTTGGAAGGGCAGAAAGTGACCGGCGTGGTCACCCAGATGGGACTGACCTTCCGCGCGCGTCAGGTCGTGCTGACTGCGGGCACCTTCCTCGCCGGCAAAATCCATATCGGTTTCGAGAACTATGCTGGCGGGCGCGCGGGCGATCCGCCGGCGCAGCGTCTGGCCGCACGCATGCGCGAGCTGCCGCTTGCGGTCGACCGGCTCAAGACCGGCACGCCGCCGCGCCTCGACGGTCGCAGCATCGACTTCTCCGTTCTGACCGCGCAGCCCGGCGATACACCGATGCCGGTATTCTCGTTCTGGGGCGAGGCCGGCGATCATCCGCGCCAGGTGCCGTGCTGGATCACCCATACGAGCGAGCGCACGCACGAGGTCATCCGAGCGGGGCTCGACCGTTCACCTTTGTATACGGGCAAGATCGAAGGCATCGGCCCGCGCTATTGCCCGTCGATCGAAGACAAGGTCGTGCGCTTCGCCGAGAAGACCTCGCACCAGATCTTTCTCGAGCCGGAAGGCTTGAACACGACCGAAATTTATCCGAACGGCATCTCGACCTCGCTCCCGTTCGACGTGCAGCTCGAGCTTGTGCGCTCGATCAAAGGCCTAGAGAATGCGCACATCACTCGTCCGGGCTATGCGATCGAGTACGACTATTTCGATCCGCGTGGATTGAAGGCTTCGCTCGAAACCAAGGCGATCGAGGGTTTGTACTTCGCCGGCCAGATCAACGGCACCACCGGCTACGAGGAAGCAGCCGCACAAGGCCTGATCGCCGGCCTCAATGCCGCGCGCAACTCGCGCGGCGAAGAGCCGTGGACCCCGCGCCGCGACGAAGGCTATATCGGCGTGCTGATCGACGACCTGATCACCAATGGCACGCGCGAGCCGTATCGCATGTTCACCTCGCGCGCCGAGTATCGACTCAACCTGCGCGAGGACAACGCCGACCTGCGCCTGTGCGACAAGGGCTACGAACTCGGCAGCCTCGATGCCGCGCGCTACGAAGCGTTCCGGCGCAAGCGCGAAGCGATCGATACCGAGACTGCGCGCCTCAAATCGATATGGGCCGCGCCGAACAACGCGCTCGGACGCGAGATCCACGAATCGATCGGCGTCGAACTCTCGCGCGAGACGCACGCGCTCGACCTGCTGCGCCGGCCCGAACTCGACTACGCGCAGCTGATGCGCGTGCCCGCGCTCGGCCCGGGCGTCGACGACGCAAACGTCGCCGAGCAGGTGCAGATCTCGGCGAAGTATTCGGGCTATCTCGAACGCCAGAACGAAGAGATCGAACGCCAGCGCCGCCACGAAGGCACCGCCATTCCCGGGGCGTTCGACTACGCACAGGTGCACGGCCTTTCCGCCGAAGTGATGCAGAAGCTCAAGGTCGCCCAGCCGCAGACGGTCGGTCAGGCGATGCGCATTTCGGGCGTTACTCCGGCGGCGATTTCGCTGTTGCTCGTGCATCTCAAACGCGGCCAGCGCCGCGTCGCCTGACATTTTTCTTCTCCGTCATTCCCGCCTTCGCGGCATTGACGAGGGAAGAACCGGGCATCGTCGAGATTCCAAGTTCTTCGTCAGGCTGTTGCAAGCTTGATTCGGTATCGTGCGCGCCCCGTAGCCTGATGCTTCGCGCGCGCCGCGCGCGGGCTAGAGACTGTCACTTCTCTGTCATGCGTCGAAGCACGATCGCCATTGCGCTTCGTCTCCTGCAATTCGGTTTATTGCTGTCTGCCGCGGGTGCGGCGACGGCGCAGCCGGTTGCGGAGGCAAACCTGAGTCTCAAGCGCGCGCTTGAGCTCATGCGTGCGCGCGACCCGAACTTGCAACTGGCGCAGACCGCGGTCGACCAGGCGCTCGCCGACAAAATCACCGCGGGCGAGCGGCCGAATGCGACGCTCGCGTACTCGACGGGCAAGATCAACCCGGCCGGCCACAACGGTCCAGGCAGTTTCTGGAACAAGAGCTACGATACCGTCGTCAGTCTTTCGCAGCCGTTCGAACGCGGCGGCAAGCGCAGGCACCGCCTCGCACAGGCCGAGGCGAATGCGGACGCCGCGCATTCGGACTATGCCGACAGCGTGCGCAACGAACGCCTCGCGGTGACGCAGGCATATTGGGAGCTCAAGCGCGCCGAAGAGAAGTACGGGAATGCGCAAACACTTGCGGCGATCGAGCATCGTTCGATCGAAGCCTCCGAGCAACGCCTTCGTGTCGGCGACCTGCCACGCCTCGACGTCGAACGCATGCGCATCGACGCGGCGGCGGCGGACAACGCGGTCGACTCGGCGCGCGGCGCCTTGCGCGATGCACAGGTCGCGCTCGCCGCACTGATCGATATCACCGCACAGTCCGGAGAACTTGCCACGCTGGACGAATGGCCGCGCACGGCCGGTGCACTCGATTCCAGGTTCGATGCGGCTGCGTCGAACGAACCCGCCGAGGCCGTGCTCGCCCGCCGCCCCGACATGCTCGCGGCGATGAAGCGCGTCGACGCTGCTGAAGCCGCTCTGCAGTTCGCCCATGCGCAGACTTCGCGCGACATCACGATCAGCGGCCAGTACGAACACAACCCGGTGTCGCCGCCGGCGCCTACTGTCGGCCACACGCTGCTCGGCGTCGGCGTGTCCGTGCCGATCTTCACCGGCAGCCAATACAAGGGCGAGATCGCGCGCGCGAACGCGGACATCGATGCGGCGAAGGCCAATCTCGCGCGCGCGCGCATCGCTGCCCTCGCCGACGTGCATCGGGCTCGTGCCGATCTTGCCGCAGCAGCGCAGCGGGCACATCGCTACGACAGCGATCTGACCCAGCGCGCACTCGACACCGAAAGAACCGTCGAGACCGCCTACGCGCGTGGCGGCCTCGCGCTCGCCGACCTGCTCGACGCGCGGCGCTCGCTCAAGGCGACGCAGGACGATGCGACCGACGCGCACGCCGACTTCGCCGAAGCATTGGCCGCACTGGCCGCCGCAGCGCCGGAAAAAAATCAAGGAACGACGCCATGAAGAATCCGTTCGCGAAAGTGCCGTTTGAGGTCGTTGCGGGCACCGCGCTCGCGCTCGCGGTCCTGTTCGGCGCGATCTGGCTGTTCCGCGGAAAGCCTGACACCGGAGTCGATCCGCCGAAGCCGCAGACGTCGAACGACACATTGCATTTCGCGGCGGGCGCTGAACAATTGAGTTATCTCGACATCGCGCCGGTCGAAGAGCTCGCCGCACCGACGATGCAGTCGCTGCCGGGCAAGCTTGCCTTCGACGAGGATGTGACCGTGCGCGTGTTCTCGCCGGTGACCGGCCGCGTCACCGAGCTCGTCGCCAAGCCGGGCAACGCAACGAAGGCGAAGGACGTGCTTGCCTGGCTCAGCTCGCCCGACTTCGCGCAGGCGCGCGCCGATGCGCGCAAGGCGCAGGCCGACCTGGCGCTGAAGCAGAAGGCGCTGTCGCGGGCCAAGGAGCTTACCGACCTCGGCGTGCTCGCGCGCAAGGATCTCGAAGGCGCCCAGGCCGATCTGGGCCAAGCACAAGCCGAGCTCGACCGCGCACAAAGCGTGCTGAAGAACCTCGACCCGACCGGCAACGACGCACGTTACGCGCTGCGCGCGCCAATCGCCGGCGTTGTCGTCGATCGCACGATCAATCCCGGTCAGGAAGTGCGGCCGGATGCGCAGGCGCCGCTGTTCATCCTCACCGATCCCGCGAAGTTGTGGGTGAACTTCGAACTGTCCGAGCAGGACATGACCAAGGTCCACAATGCCCAGGCGATACGCATCGACGTCGACGCGATCACCGATAAGCACTTCGCCGGACATGTCATCTACGTCGGCGGTGCGCTCGATCCGGCGACACGGCGCATAGCCGTGCGTGCCGAAGTCGAGCAGCCAGACCCGCGCCTCAAACCGGAGATGTTCGCGCGCATCAGCCCGCTCGAAGACGATGCGCACAAGGAGATCGCCGTGCCGAATTCGGCGCTGATCAGCATCGGCCTGCACCACTACGTCTTCATCGAGGAGACGCCTGGCACGCTCAAGCGTCGCGAGGTGCAACTGAGCGTGATCGGCGAGCGCGTCGCCTACGTCAAGGCCGGGTTGAAGGCCGGCGAGCGCGTAGTCACGCGCGGCGCAGTGCTGCTCAACGCCGAACTCGGCCAGGCCGAGTGATCGCACCCCCATGCTGAAAGCCCTCGTCGACTTCGCCCTCAAGCAGCGCGTTTTCGTCGTCGCGATCACGCTGATGGTCGCGATCGCGGGCATCTATGCGTTCAGCGAACTGCCCGTGCAGGCGTTTCCCGACGTGCAGGACGTGCAGGTGCAGATCATCACGCTTGTGCCGGGTCAGGCGCCCGAGGAAGTCGAACGCGCGGTGACCCTGCCGATCGAGCGCACTGAATACGGCGTACCGAAGCTGACCCAGTTGCGTTCGATCTCGATGAGCGGGTTGTCCGTCGTCACGATGACCTTCGCCGACGGCACCGACGACTACTTCGCGCGCGCGCAGGTGATGGAGAAACTGTCGGAGATCACCTTGCCGACCGGTATCCAACCGCAGCTTGCGCCGCTGTCAACCGCGGTCGGCGAGATCTATCGCTATATCGTCGAAGGCCCTCCCGGCATGTCGCTCGACGAAGTGCGCGCGATCCAGGACTGGACGATCGAACCCGCGCTGCGTCAAGTCCCCGGCGTCGCCGACATCAACGGCTTTGGCGGCGCGATCCGCGAATACCAGGTGCATGTGCATCCGGATTTGCTGCGCAAATACAACCTCTCGCTCGAGCAGGTCGCCGCGGCGCTGCAGGCGAATTCGTCGAACACCGGCGGCGGCCTGCTCAAGCGCGGCGACGAGGACCTCGTCGTGCGTGCCATAGGCCTGTTCAAGACGATCGACGATGTTGGTCGCGTGCCGGTGGCCGTGTTCGGCGGCCAGCCCGTGCTCGTGCGTGACATCGGCGAGGCGGCGATCGGCACGCAGATGCGCTATGGCATCGTCGGCTACAACCAGCAGGACGACGTGGTCGAAGGTATCGTCGTGATGACCAAGGGCGAGGACCCGGCCAAGGTCATCGAAACGCTGAAGAAGCGCATCGCCGAAGTGCAGAAGCAATTGCCGCCCGGCGTCAGCATGCATCCTATCTACGACCGTACGACCTTGGTCAACCACACCGTCGACACGGTGGCCGAGAACCTCGGCGTCGGCGCCGCGCTCGTGATCGCGGTGCTGCTCGTCTTCCTGCGCAACTGGCGTGCGGCGCTGGTCGTGGCGAGCGTGATTCCGCTCGCGCTGCTGACTGCCTTTCTCATGATGCACGTGCGCGGCATCGATGCGAACCTGATCTCGCTCGGCTCGGTCGACTTCGGCATCATGATCGACAGCGCAGTCGTGCTCGTCGAGGCGTTGATGGTACGGCTCGCATTCGATGCGGTGCGCAGCGAGGCGACGGCGCAATCACGCGAAACCGTGCTCGCGCAAACCGCTACTCAGCTCGGCTCGCCGATCCTGTTCTCGAAGGCGATCATCATCCTCGCGTTCCTGCCGATCTTCACGTTCCAGCGCGTCGAAGGGAAAATCTTCGCGCCGATGGCGCTGACGCTCACCTTCGCGCTTGCCGGCGCGGTGGTCTTCACGCTGACCCTCGTGCCTGCGTTGCTGTCATGGGCCGTGCGCAGCCCGGGCCTCGAGGAAAAGCACAGTGCGTGGATGGAACGCCTGCGCAACAAATATCGCCGCGACCTCGGCCGCTGGGCACATCACCCGAAGCTTGTGATCGGCACCGCGATCGGCATGCTCATTGTCGCGCTCGCGCTGGCGCCGCTGCTCGGCAGCGAGTTCCTGCCCAAGCTCGACGAGGGCAACATCTGGCTCACGGTCGACCTGCCGCCGTCGACCGCGCTGGACAAGACCAAGGAAGTCGAGCGTCACGTGCGCAAGATCCTGCTCTCGTATCCCGAGGTTGCGCAGGTCATCACGCAAACCGGACGGCCAGATGATGGCACCGATCCGAAAGGCCCGAACAACATCGAAGTGATGGCTGATCTCAAGCCGCGTGGCGAATGGCGCTTTGGTGACAAGGAGGCGCTGGTGCGTGACATGGAGAAGAAAATCCACGCGATGCCCGGCGTGCCGACGAACTTTTCGCAGTACATCGAAGACAACGTCGAAGAAGCGCTGTCGGGCGTCAAGGGCGAGATCGCGGTGAAGGTGTCGGGACAGAGCCTCGATGTGCTGCAGGCGAAAGGCGAGGAGATTGCTGCCGTGCTGCGCCAGGTGCCCGGTTCGGCCGACGTCGAGGAAATCCAGATCGGCGGCCAGACCGAACTCGACATCACCCTCGACCGCGCCGCGCTCTCGCGCTACGGCATCAATGTCAACGACGTGGCGACGACCGTCGCGACCGCACTCGGCAGCGCCGTGGCGGGGAATTTCTACGAAGGCAACCGCATCTTCAACGTGACCTTGCGCCTCGACAAGGACTACCGCAACTCGGTCGAAAAGGTCGCGCAACTGCCCGTGAGCCTGCCCGGCGGCGCCGGTACCGTGCCGCTCGGCCAGGTCGCGCACATCGAGGAGCGTCAGGGCGCGGCCAGGGTACTGCGCGAATCGGGCAGCCGCATCGTCGCGATCAAGGTCAACGTGCTCGGACGCGACCAGGGCAGCTTTGTCGCCGAGGCGATGCGCCGCGTCGCCGACGAAGTGAAATTGCCGAGCGGATATCGCATCGCCTGGGGCGGTCAGTTCGAAAACCAGAAACGTGCGACTGCGCGGCTGATGATCATCGTGCCGCTGTCGCTCGTCGGCATCTTCATCCTGCTGTTCTGGGCGTTCCGCTCGATCAGGAAGGCGCTGCTGATCCTCGCCACGGTGCCGTTCACGCTGATTGGCGGCCTCGCCGGACTCGCACTCGCCGGATTGCATCTGTCGATTTCCGCGGCGGTCGGTTTTATCGCGGTGGCGGGAATTTCGGTGCAGAACGGCGTGATCATGGTCGAGCAGATCGTCGCATTGCGCGCGCAGGGCCATGAGATGGAGGACGCCGTGCTCGAAGGCGCGGCAAGCCGCCTGCGTGCGATCCTGATGACGGCGCTGATGGCCGGTTTCGGCCTGTTGCCCGCGGCGCTGTCGCACGGCATCGGCTCGGAGACGCAAAGACCGTTCGCTGTCGTCATCGTCGGTGGCATCGTTTCGGCGACGCTGATCGCGCTCAACCTGCTGCCGTTGCTGTACGAAGCCGTGGTCGGCGAGGAAACCTGACGTTCTTGCTCGTCGTTCCGGTGAAAGCCGAAATGGGCACTAGAAGAGCAGCCCGACCGAGATGCGTTTTTGGTTCGGCAGATTGAAATTCGCATGCTGGTCGTAGGCGAGGCGCGCGAACACGTGATGCCAGGCATAGGTCGCCGCGATCGCATAGCCATGCACGTAGGTTTGCGGATCGGCGAGACCATGCTTGTAGGACAGGTCGAGCGAGCAGCGCGAGCGGTCGCCGAGATCGTAGTGCATCAACAGATGCGTCACGTGCTGGCGCGTGGCCAGGCGGTCGTCCCAGATATGGTAGAGCTGCGCTTCGAGGCCGCGCGCGAGCGTCTTCGTGCCGAAGCCCGCGGTGATCGCGTCGTTCGGATCGAAGTTGAGGTTGTAGTACGGGTGCAGGTTGGTGCGGCCCCAGCCGAGGATCGCGTAGTTGTCGTCGCTGCCGATCTGTGTGGTGACCGAGCCACCCCAGAAGCCGCCCGTCGCGTATTGCCCGGAGAAATCGAGGTTGACGAAGCCGACCTGGGTCACCGCATCGAAGCCGGCGCGCGACTGGTGGTAACCCTGCGAGTCGCGGTAGTCGCCGATCCATGCGCGCTGGTCGCCGAAGTCGGCGCGCAGGTTCACGTCGTAGGCATGCGTGCCGTCGGAGTTGTCGTAGTACGAGGGCGTCAGCTTCCATTGCAGGCGGCGATCTTCGCCTTCATCCGCGTGGAGTGCGGTACAGGCGAGCAGGGAAAGCATCGCGAAGGCTGCCGCACGTCGATTCTGCTTCGCACAGGGCTTGAGCATCTTGGTGGATTCCGCGCGTTCCATCGAGGTTTCCATTGTAGAGTGAGTGCGATCCGACTCACAAAACCGCGCTGGATTGCAAGCCCGCGCGCTCGCCTACAATGCCTGTTCCTTCACATGGAAAGTCGTTGCAGCAACAACGTATGTCGAACATCGAAAACAAGATCGCCCAGGAAATCGCCGCCAAGCCCGACCAGGTCGCCGCGGCCGTGCAACTGCTCGACGAAGGCGCGACGGTGCCATTCATCGCGCGCTATCGCAAGGAAGTGACCGGCGGTCTCGACGATACGCAGTTGCGCCTTCTCGAAGAGCGCCTGCGCTATCTGCGCGAGCTTGAGGAGCGCCGCGCGGCGGTGCTCGCGAGCATTGCAGAGCAGAACAAGCTCACCGATGAATTGAAAGCGCAGATTCTCGACGCCGATACCAAGGCGCGGCTCGAGGACCTCTATCTGCCGTACAAACCCAAGCGCCGCACCAAGGCGCAGATCGCGCGCGACGCGGGCCTGCAGCCGTTGGCTGATGCACTGCGCGGCAATCCTTCCGAAACACCGGAAGCACTGGCGGCCGCCTATGTCGATGCGGAAAAGAACGTCGCCGATGCGAAGGCCGCACTCGACGGTGCACGCGCGATCGTGCTCGAGGAGATGAGCGAAGACGCAAATCTGATGGGCGAACTGCGCGAGTGGCTGTGGGGCCGCGGCCAGATCCGCGCCAAGGTCGTCGCCGGCAAGCAAGTCGAAGGCGTGAAGTATCGCGACTACTTTGATCATGTCGAATCGATCAAGGCGATTCCTTCGCATCGCCTGCTCGCACTGTTCCGCGCGCGCAACGAAAGTTTTTTGGATCTCGATCTCGAACCCGGTGTGGAAGTCGAGCAAGGCCATTCTGAAGGCGAGGGCCGCATAGCTGCCCATTTCAACATCGTCGATCGAGGCCGCTCGGCCGATGCCTGGCTGCGCGAAACCTGCCGCCAGCTGTGGCGCATCAAGCTGATGCTGCAGCTCACGCTCGACCTGTTCGGCCGCGCGCGCGAGGCGGCGGAGGACGAGGCGATCCGCGTGTTCGGCAGCAACCTCAAGGACCTGATGCTGGCCGCACCTGCGGGCCACAAGGTCGTGATGGGCCTCGACCCGGGCATCCGCACGGGCGTCAAGGTCGCCATCGTCGAGACCACGGGCAAGGTGCTCGGCACCGGCGTGATCTATCCGCACGAACCGCGCAACGAATGGGACAAGTCGATTGCCTATCTCGCCGCCGCATGCAAGCAATTCAAGATCGACCTGATCTCGATCGGCAACGGTACGGCCTCGCGCGAAACCGACAAGCTCGCCGGCGAGCTGATGAAAAAACATTCCGACCTCAAGCTGGCGAAGATCGTCGTCAGCGAGGCCGGCGCCTCGGTGTACTCGGCGTCGGAAACCGCAGCCAAGGAATTCCCAGACATGGACGTGTCGCTGCGCGGCGCGGTGTCGATCGCACGCCGCCTACAGGATCCCCTTGCGGAACTCGTCAAGATCGAACCGAAGGCGATTGGAGTTGGCCAGTACCAGCACGACGTCAACCAGGTGAAGCTGGCACGCTCGCTCGACGCGGTGGTCGAAGACTGCGTCAACGGCGTCGGCGTCGACGTCAACACCGCATCGAGCGCGCTGCTGTCGCGCGTCGCCGGTCTTTCGCCGAGCGTCGCCGAAAACGTGGTCAAGTATCGCGACGAGCACGGCGCGTTCCGCACGCGCGCGGCGATCCTCAAGGTACCGCGCCTCGGCGACAAGGCATTCGAGCAGTGCGCGGGCTTCCTGCGCGTGACGAATGGCGACAATCCGCTCGATGCGTCGAGCGTGCATCCGGAAGCCTATCCGGTGGTCGAGCGCATCGTCGGCGACAGTGGTCGCGAGGTGAAGCAAATCGTCGGCGACATCGCTTTCCTGCGCGCGCTCAAGGCGGAAAAGTATACCGACGAGAAGTTCGGCCTGCCGACCGTGCGCGACATCTTGAAGGAACTCGAGAAGCCCGGCCGCGATCCGCGCCCCGCGTTCCACATGCCCGAGTTCGCCGACGGCATCGAGGACATGAAGGATCTCAAGCCCGGCATGGTGCTCGAAGGTCGCGTCTCCAACGTCGCCGCGTTCGGCGCCTTCGTCGACATCGGCGTGCATCAGGACGGGCTCGTCCACATCTCGGCACTGTCAACGAAGTTCGTCAAGGATCCGCGCGAGGCGGTCAAGGCTGGCGACATCGTCAAGGTCAAGGTGCTCGAGGTCGACCTGCCGCGCAAGCGCATCGCGCTGACAATGCGGCTCGACGATCCGATCGGCGAGGCGCGTACCTCGATGCGCGACACTGGTCCCTCGACGCGCGATGCGCGTGGTGCAAGGCCGATGCCGAGCAATCGCGGCGGCTTCGCGAAGCCCGCGGCCGCGCCAGCAAGCAACGCGTTCGCCGACGCATTCGCCAAGGCCAAGCGCAACTAGGTATATCGATCAGCTTCGCGCGAGGCGCGCGATGTGTTGAACTACTTTCACACGGGGCGTGCGAAGTAAAAAAGGGCGCCGCGAACGGCGCCCTTTTTCATGATCTCAGGCGCGGGCACACCGCGCCCGCGGCGACATCAATGCTTCTTCTTCGCCGGCGCGCCCTTCTTCGCCTTGTCGTCGGTCTGCGCGCCGGTGTTGACCTTCGGCGCGTGGCCCTGGGCGACGCCGAGCGCGTTGTCGGCATGGTCGCGCAACGCCTTCGCTTCGGCCTCGGAGACGTCGGAGGTCTGCCCGCCGGCCACTTTCTCGTGCAGCACGAGGCTGCCGTCGTCGCCCCAGCCGACCTTGGTCGTCGCCAGCACCTGGCGCGATCCGACCGGCGAGGATTCGCGCACCATTGCCCACGGCTTGTCGTCCTTATAGGCGATCTTGTAGGTCGTGCGGCCGCTGTCGTCATAGGCGTCGGTGACCTCGCGCACGAACTTGACCTTGCCGTTGGACGTAAACGCATCCCAGGCGGTGCCGAAGTTGTCGTTCGAGTACTTGCCGCTGACCTGCTTGAGGTTGCCGGTCTGCGCGGCGGCCTTCTTGTACTCCTCGAACAACTTCTCGGCCGGGGTCGGTTCGGGCGCGAGCTGCACGTCGATCTTGGCCGTGCGCGCCTTGTCGGTCAGCACCTGGTATTCGAGTTTCTTCAGGAAGCGGCGGTCGCCGTCGGTCAGGATCGCGTCGAGCGCATAGACGCCCTTCGGATCGACCTTGGCCGCATCGATCGGCAGATTGAACGACAGCGGCAGCTTGTTGGCATTGGGCAGCGTCGTCTGCGCGAGCACGATCTCGGGATGGGAGACGTCGTAGACCTTGATGTCGACCTTGGCCGCATCGCTGAGCTCACGCGGCTCGATCAGCGCGACCGTGCCGGTGACGGCATTGGCGATCGGAGCGACCGCGGGCGGCGGCGGGGGCGGCGGCGCGGAAGAGCCGCAGGCGGCAAGCAGGCCCGCGGAAAGGACGGTCGTGGCAAGAAGAATTCGCATGGCTAACCTCTTTGGAAAACTGAAGATGGAACGTGCATCACCTTTTCGTGCAGCACCCGCCAGCGCTCGCGAAAAATTCCGCTACGGAAGTTTTTCAGGCCTTCCCTGGGCCGTGCCGACATCCGCCCACAATGGTATCGGTTCCGATTCTAGCCGCGCAGACGCGTGCTGCACAGATACGAGGCCGGTTCGCGGCGCCACCTTTTCTGCAGAAAACGGCGGTGAAATTTACAAGGATGAAGTTTGCTTCACGAAATTGACAGCAAAGTTAACCATTTGTTATGGTCGGGCCACGGGTGTCGGGGTATCCACGGTCGTTTCTTGCAGCGTCGATGGCATTTCGCAATCGGCGGGCAGGCCGCAGCATTGGCCACAAACGGCCTCTCATCCACTCAATGCGCCGGGCCGGTTCGACAAAAGCCCGGGTTCGTACCATTTCGGTTGGGGAACAACATGAAGCAGCGTGTACTCGTCTCGTCCATCATCATGGGCTTGTATGCAAGCCTTGCGATCGGCAGCGCCATGGCGCAGAGCGCCGGCGATCAG
>NZ_DASVOK010000010.1:0-8080 GCF_036383415.1 Rudaea sp.
CGGCGCATTCCCGTCCGACCGCTACGCGCTCGAATCGCAGGCGCGCTTCCACGGCTTCGATCCCGCGACCGATCTGATCGAACTCGAACCGGACGAGGCCGACGGCACGTTCTCGATGTCCGCCATTGCCAATGCGATCGAACGCCACGGACCGCGCCTCGCGCTTGTGCTCTGGCCCGGCGTGCAATACCGCAGCGGGCAGGCATTCGACCTCGCCGAAATTGCACGTCTCGCCCACGCGCAAGGCGCGATCGCCGGTTTCGACCTCGCCCATGCCGCCGGCAACGTGCCGCTGCGCCTGCACGACAGCGGCGCCGACTTCGCCGTGTGGTGCCACTACAAGTACATGAACTCGGGTCCCGGCGCAGTGGCCGGCGCCTTCGTCCACGCGCGCCATGCGCGCAGCGAGCGGCCACGCTTTGCCGGCTGGTGGGGCCACGAGAAGGAGACGCGCTTTCATATGGGTCCGCAGTTCGTGCCGACGGTCGGCGCCGACGGTTGGCAGCTCAGCAACCCGCCGATCCTCGGCCTCGCTCCGCTGCGCGCTTCGCTGGAACTGTTCGATGAAGTCGGCATGGCGGCGCTGCGCGAGAAATCGCTCAAGCTCACCGGCTATCTCGACAGCCTGATCCACGCGCGTCTTGCCGACGTACTCTCGATCGCGACGCCGACCGAACCGGAACGGCGCGGCTGCCAACTCTCGCTTCGTGTGCACGGTGGCCGCGCGCGCGGGCGCGAGCTGTTCGAGCATCTTGGCGCTCACGGCGTCATCGGCGACTGGCGCGAGCCCGACGTGATCCGCATTTCGCCGACGCCGCTCTACAACCGCTACAGTGACGTGGTTGGTTTCGTCGAGGCCGTGGAGGCGTGGCGCGATGGCCGCTGAGCGCAGCATCACGCTGATCGGCGCCGGCCTCGCCGGCTCCCTGCTCGCACGCCTGCTCGCGCTGCGCGGCTGGCAGGTCGACGTCTACGAAAAGCGTGGCGATCCGCGCATCGCCGGCTATCAGGGCGGGCGTTCGATCAATCTCGCCCTCGCCGAACGCGGCCGCCATCCGTTGCGTCTTGCCGATGCCGAAGCGCCGGTCATGGCCCAAGCGGTGATGATGCGCGGGCGCATGGTGCATCCGCTGCACGGCGAAGTGAACTTGCAGCGTTACGGCCGCGACGATTCGGAAGTGATCTGGTCGGTGCATCGCGGCGAACTCAACATCACCTTGCTCAATCTCGCCGAGCAAGCAGGCGCGAAACTGCATTTCGACCGGCACCTCGATCGCGTCGATTTCGCCAGCCAGATCGCGTATTTCGTCGACGATCGCGATGGGCGCTCGTTCAACGCGCCGTTCCGCGCGCTGATCGGCAGCGACGGCGCCGGCTCGGCGCTGCGCGGCGCGATCGGCAAAGTGCTCGACCTCGGCGAGCGTGTCGAATTCCTCGAGCACGGTTACAAGGAACTCGAAATCCCACCCGCGGCCGACAGCGGTTTCCGCATGGAACCGAACGCGCTGCACATCTGGCCGCGCGGCAACTACATGTGCATTGCGCTGCCGAACGATGAGAAGACGTTCACGGTCACGCTGTTCATGCCGAACAAGGGCGGCGTTACCGTCGAAAATCCCGGTTTCGATACGATCCGCACGCCGCAGGAAGCGCGCGCCTTCTTCGAACGCGACTTTCCCGACACGCTGTCGTTGATTCCCGAGCTCGAACGTGACTGGGCAAGGAACCCCGCGAGCACGCTGGCGACGCTGCACCTCGAGCGCTGGCATCTCGACCGTCGCGCGCTCGTGATCGGTGATGCCGCGCACGCGATGGTGCCATTCCATGGGCAGGGCATGAACTGTGCGTTCGAGGACTGCGCCGCGCTCGCCGCGCACCTCGACGCACACGCCGACCTCGAAGACGCGTTCGCCGCATTCGAAGCCGAGCGCAAACCGAACGCGCGCGCGATCCAGCAGATGGCGCTGGAAAACTATCTGGAGATGCGCGACCGCGTCGACGACGCCGACTACCGCCTGCAGCGCGAACTCGAACTGCGCCTGCAGCAGCGTCATCCCGGCGTGTTCGTGCCGCATTACGCGATGGTCAGCTTCATGCGCGTGCCCTACTCCATTGCGCTGGCGCGCAGCGAGGTTCAGCATGGAATTCTGGTTCGCGCCACGCGCGGCAAGAATTCGCTCGATCAAATCGATTGGGCCACGGTGGATGCAGACGTTGCCGCGCACCTTACGCGATTGACTGACGTCGCATGAAGTTCACCACGCTCTCAATCGCCCGCAAGCTGAAGTTCTATCAGCTCATCGTCTACGCGCAGGTGCTCGAGAGCGGCTCGATCTTGCGCGCGGCGCAGGCGCTGAATCTGACCCAGCCGTCGGTGACCAAGGTTATCCACGAACTGGAATCGTATTTCGGCGCGCCGCTGCTCGTGCGCGGCAACCGCGGCGTGACCGCGACGCCGCTTGGCGAGCGCATCCTGCAGCGCTCGAAGTCGTTCATCGCCGACCTGCGCCTGCTGACCGATGAAGTGAACTCCTTCCTCGAAGGCAGCGCGGGCCACGTCATCGTCGGCACGTTGATCTCGGCGTCGGCCTGGCTGCTGCCACGCGCGACGCAGCTGCTCAAGCAGAAAGCACCAAAGGTGTTGCTGTCGCTGCGCGTGGGCCAGATGGACCAGTTGTTCCCCGCCCTCGCCGACGGCGAACTCGATCTCGTCGTCGGCCGCATGCCCGACGACTGGAACTGGCGAGCCGAGTCACCCGTGCTCAAGGTCGAGCCGCTCTATCGCGAAGCGCTTTGCGTCGTCGCCGGTGCGCGCCATCCGATGCACAGGAAGCGCAGCATCAAGTTCGCCGATCTGCATGCTTATCCGTGGGTGCTGCCGACACGCGATTCGTTCCTGCGTCGCACTGCCGATGCCCTGTTCGCTGAAGCCAACTTGCCGATTCCCGAGAACATCGTCGAATCGCTGTCGATTCTGACCAACATCACCCTGATGCAGGACCAGCGCACGATCGCGCTGATGCCGCGCGAGGCGATCCGTAATTTCGCCGAGGCCGGCCTGCTCAAGGAATTCGATCTCGGCGGCGTGCTTCACTTCGGCGACATCGGCTGTTTCTATTCGGCCACGCGCGAGCCGACGCCGGCGGCGATGATGCTGCGCGAATGCCTGCGCAGCGCGAGCCGCGAGCACGTGCGCGATTTCGACGGCTCGAAACCGACTTAGATTCCGAAAAACACGCGCGCGTTGTGCGCGCAGATGCGTTGCTTGTCGGTATCAACAAGTGATGCGTGCCCAAGCACGCCGGCACCGATATCCTGCTCGCCGAGCGGGAACGGCGCATCGGAGCCGAGCATCACGCGATCCGCGCCCATCACGTCGACGAGCAGCTGCAACGCGCGCGGATCGAACACGGCCGAGTCGACGTAGAAGCGCTTGACGTAGCTCGACGGCAGCTGCGGGCAATCCTCACGCACGATGTCGCGATGGCGCCAGGCGTTGTCCACGCGACCGAGCAAGAAGGCGAAGCTGCCGCCGCCGTGGGCGAAGCAGAGGCGCAGATTCGAAGGCAATTTCTCGAACGCGCCCGACAGGATCAGCGACAGAATCCCGAGCTGCGTCTCCGCCGGCATCGCGACGAGCCATGGAAGCATCCATTTCTTCATGCGCTCGCGACCCATCATGTCCCAAGGGTGCACGAGCACGGGAATGTCTTCGTTCGCGCAATGCGTGAGGAAGGCGACGAGATCATCGTGATCGAGATCGAGTGTGCCGACATGGTTGCCGATCTGCACGCCGACATGGCCACAGGCCTTGGCCCGACTCGCCTCGCGGCAAGCCGCGTCGAGATCCTGCAGCGGCACCTGTGCGAGCACCTTGAGACGCTTCGGTGCCAGCACGGTCATTTCGATCGCACGGTCGTTCATGCGTTGCGCCCAGGGCAGCGCGCGTGCTATCGGCTGCTCGTAACCGAACATCACCGGCGTCGCGCACATCACCTGCACGTCGACGCCCTGTTCGTCGAGATAATCGGTACGGCGCGAGGAATCCCACAACACATCGTCGACCGGACGGAACGCCTTCTCGCCAACCATGATCTGTCCACTGCGACCTTCGGTGTGCAGCCATGGTGCGCGCTGCGGGCACAGCTGCGCCGCCTCGCGCCGGTCGATGCGCGGGAAGAAATGCGAGTGCATGTCGATTTTCATGACTGTCCCTGTTTGTGCATCGGCGCGTACGCCACGGCCTTGATCTCGATGCGCAGGTGCGGATGCGGCAATTGATGCACCGCCACCGTCGTGCGCGCGGGGCCGGCTTCATCGAAGTACTCGGCGTAGACCTCGTTGTAGCCGCCAAAGTCGTTCATGTCGACGAGGAAACTCGATATCTCGACAACGTCGGCCAGCGTCGCGCTTTCGCTCGCGAGTATGTCGCGGATGTTCTCGATCACTGCGCGCGTCTGCTCGCGAATATCGAGCTTCGTCGTGCCTATCGCATCGACTGTCGCACCAGCGATGCTGTTGTCCGCGCGGCGCGAACTCGTGCCCGAGACGAACAGGAAGTCGCCGGCGCGCTTGATGTGCGGAAAGCGCCCGCGCGGCTTCGCCTTGCCTTGCACCACGGTGGCTCGCTGGTCGTTCATGTCATGCCTCAAGGGTTGACGCACACGGTCGTCAGTTCGGAATAGAAATCGAGCGAATGCCGCCCGCCTTCGCGGCCGATACCCGACAAGCCCACGCCGCCGAACGGCGTGCGCAGGTCACGCAGGAACCACGTGTTGACCCAGACCATGCCGACGCGAAAACGCCGCGAGAGCGCGTGTGCGCGCTTCAGATCGCGGGTCCACAGCGCCGCACAGAGACCGTACTCGGAATCGTTGACCCGGCGTACGACCTCGTCTTCGGAATCGAACGGCGCGACGTGGCAGACCGGGCCGAACACTTCCTCGCGCACGCAACGCGCGCCGTCGTCGAGTCCGGTCCAGATCGTCGGCTGCACCCAGGCGCCGTCGTCACGCGCATCGCCGAAACGCGGCACGCCGCCGCCGATCACCACGGTCGCGCCCTCGGCGCGCGCGAGCGTGAAGTAGTCGAGTACCTTGTCGCGGTGCGCGCGCGAGATCAGCGGCCCCATGTCGACGCCCTCTTCGTCCGGCGAGCCGATCTTGAGCTTTTCCGCGCCCGACTTCAGCGCATCGATGAAGCGCGCGAAAATCGGGCGCTCGACGTAGACGCGCTCGGAGCAGAGACAGACCTGGCCTGAGTTGGTGAAGCTCGAGCGCAGCACGCCGGCGACGGCCTTGTCGAAGTCGGCATCGGCGAACACCACGGCGGCGTTCTTGCCGCCGAGTTCGAACGACACCTCGCGCACGCCTGCCGCCGCGACGCGCATGATCGCCTCGCCTGTGCGCGACTCGCCGGTGAAGGTGATCGCGTCGACGCCCGGATGACGCGTCAGAAATTCTCCCGTCGAATCGGGACCAAAGCCGTGCACGAGGTTGAAGGCCCCGGCCGGCAATTCCGCTTCGTGGATCACCTCGGCGAGCAAGGTCGCGCTGGTCGGCGTTTCCTCCGATGGCTTGGCGACGACACAATTACCGCAAGCCAGCGCCGGCGCGACTTTCCAGGTCAGCAGCAACAGCGGCAGGTTCCACGGCGAAATCACCGCGACGACACCATGTGGCTTGCGCACGGTATAGCTGAAGACATCGTTGCCGTCAGCGGCCCGCATCTCGTAGAACTCGCTGCCGGCCTGGCGGACCAACTCGGCGAACGTGCGGAAATTCTGCACACCTCGCGCGACATCGAGCGTGCGTGCCTGCTTTACCGAGCGCCCCGTGTCGGCCACCTCGGCCGCGACGAACTCCTCGAAACGCCGTTCGATGCCGGCCGCGATGCGCAGCAATGTATCGGCGCGTTCACCCGCGCTGGTGCGGCCCCAGGCGCTTGCCTGCGCGGCCCGCGCCGCCAACACGGCGCGGTTCACCGTATCGCCATCGGCCTCGCAGACCTGGCCGAGCACGCGACCATCGACCGGCGAAATGTTCGCGAAGCGCTTTTCACTGGCGACGAATTCGCCGTCGATGTAATGACGCAACAGGGGCAGCGAAGACGGCACCAAGGCTTCCACGAAAGGACTTGTGGAGCCAGTCTAGGCGCCTGCGCCCAGCGCGGATAATAGAAATGCGGCCGCCAGCTATTCGTCGCGGGAATACTGCGCGAGCAGCGGTGCCCTAGTCGTCCTGGAACTTGCCCAAGGCCGCGCCACGGGCTTTTCGCACCGCGTCGAGCTTCTCGCGAATCTTCGCTTCGAGGCCGCGCTCGGCGGGACGGTAGAACTCGCGGCCGACCAGCGCATCGGGCAGGCATTGCTGATCGTAGGCAATGCCGCCTTCGACGTCGGGATCGTATTGATAACCCTTGCCGTAGCCGAGCCCTTTCATGAGCTTGGTCGGCGCATTGCGCAGATGCATCGGCACCTCGAGTGTGCCGGTTTCGCCGATCAGCTTTTTCACCTCGCCGTATGCCGCATAAGCCGCGTTGCTCTTCGCCGCGATCGCCAGATAGATCGCTACTTCGGCCAGCGCAAGTTCGCCTTCGGGCGAACCGAGGCGGTCGAAGGTGTCCCAGGCTTCGAGCGCGAGCGTCAGTGCACGCGGATCGGCAAGACCGATGTCCTCGATCGCCATGCGTGTGAGCCGGCGCGCGAGGTAGGCCGGATCAACGCCGCCATCAAGCATGCGCGTGCACCAGTACAGCGCCGCGTCGGCGTCGGACGAGCGCACCGATTTGTGCAAGGCCGAAATCTGGTCGTAGAACTGCTCGCCACCCTTGTCGAAGCGGCGCGTGCGATCTGCGAGCACCTGGCCCAGCGTCGCTTCATCGATGACGTTTTCGTGGGCGACGTCGGCGGCGATTTCGAGCAAAGTCAGCGCACGGCGCACATCGCCATCGGCAGCTTGGGCGATCAGGCGCAGTGCATCGTCACCGACCTTCAGATGCAAGCCGCCCAGCCCGCGCTCCTCGTCGTGCAACGCACGCTTGAGCGCCTCGACAATCGCTTCGATCGATACCGCGTCCATCACATGCACGCGGCAACGCGAAAGCAGCGCCGAGTTGAGTTCGAATGAAGGATTCTCCGTCGTCGCACCGACGAACAGGATCACGCCTTTCTCGATGTGCGGCAGGAACGCATCCTGCTGCGCCTTGTTGAAGCGATGCACCTCGTCGACGAACAGCACGCTGCGCTCGCCCTGAGCGAAGGCGACTTCCGCTTCGGCAAGCGCAGCGCGCACGTCGGCGAGACCGGACAGCACCGCCGAAATCGCCTTGAAGCGCGCATTCGCATATTTCGCGAGCAGCAGGGCCAGCGTCGTTTTGCCGCAGCCGGGCGGCCCCCACAGCACCATCGAGTGCACGTGGCCCGCTTCGATCGCCCGGCGCAGCGCCGTACCCGGACCGAGGAGGCGCGCCTGGCCGACGATTTCGTCGAGCGTGCGCGGGCGCATGCGTTCGGCGAGCGGCTTCAGGCCTTCGGGTTCTGCGAACAATTGCGCGCTGGTTTCCGCTTTGCGACGTGGCATTTGCGCATGATACGCGATGCGCCTTGCGCTATGATTTGCCGCCATGTCGCATACCGCCGCCTTCTCGCCGAACTGGACGCCCTACGAGCCGAAGTTGTGGACGGTGCTCAAGCGCGGCTACAGCCTCGATGCGTTTCGCCACGACGCCGTGGCCGGGCTCACCGTGGCCGTCGTCGCCCTGCCGCTGGCGATGGCGCTGGCGATCGCCTCGGGCACGACGCCGGAAAAAGGCCTGCACACGGCGATCATTGCCGGCTTCCTGATTTCCTTCCTCGGCGGCTCGCGCGTGCAGATCGGCGGGCCGACGGCGGCATTCATCCCGGTCGTGTTCAACGTGATCGAGAAGTTCGGCTACGGTGGCTTGATTCTTTGCACACTGCTCGCCGGCTTCATGCTGATCGCCGCAGGCGTGCTGCGCATCGGCACCTTGCTCAAGTACATACCGAAGCCGGTGATCACCGGCTTCACCGCGGGCATCGCGGTGAGCATTTTCGCCAGCC
>NZ_DASVOK010000011.1:0-25605 GCF_036383415.1 Rudaea sp.
CGCACGCGCACACGTCAGCGTGCGCACGCTGACCCGGCATTTCCGTGATGCCACCGGCATGTCGGTGCGCGACTACCACGCGCGCCTGCGCTTCGCACTCGCGAAGCAGGCGCTTGCGACCGGGGTCAGCGTCGAATCGGCGGCAACGATGGCCGGATTGGGCTCCGCGCGCCAGTTGCGCCGCCTGTGGCTGGAACAGACCGGCGCGACGCCGCGCGGGTGAGTGCTGGCACAAGTGTGGTCGTCAGCCGGGAATTTCGAACACGACGCGCAGCCCGCCGTGGCCGGCGATGTTTTCCGCGTGGATGCGGCCACCGTGAAGGTCGAGGATGCTGCGGCAGATGCTCAGGCCGAGGCCGCTGCTCTTGCCGTCGTCGTAGCCGGTGCCGGGCACGCGCACGAAACGCTCGAAGATGTGCTCGAGTTCTCCCGGCGGCAGGCCGCGGCCATCGTCCTCGACGGCGACGCGCCAGGTGTCGTCGTCCAGTTTCGATGCGAGCCGGATTTCACCGTTGGCCGGAGAGGCCTTGATCGCGTTGCTGACCAGGTTGAGCAGCACCTGGCGAATCCATTTCGCGTCGAAGCGGACCGTGCCTTCACCGGCGTGGGTAAAGTGGAAGCGCAGGCCACGGTCCTCGACCAGCGCACTGGCGTCGGGCGCGAAGCCGCGCAGGAACGGGTCGGGGTCCTGTGCGACGGGATCCAGGCGCGTGACCTTGGCATCGACACGTGAGAGGAACAGCAGGCGGTCGATGATGCGGTCGAGGTAGCTCACTTCTTCGAGCAGGGTGTGCAGCGCGTCCTCCTGTGCCGGCGCGAACCTGCCGTCGACGAGCAGCTTCTCGGCGTGCAGGCGTACGAGCGACAGCGGCGTCTTCAGTTCGTGTGACGCCTCGGCGGTGAAGCGGCGGATCTGGCCGAACGAGGTCTCGAGACGATCGAACATCTCGTTGAGCAGGCGCGCGAGGTTGGATATCTCGTCGCGAACCTCGGAAACGGGCATGCGTTCGCTGAGATTGTCTGAGCCGATCCGGCGCGCGGTTTCGGCGATCGAACGTACCGGGCGCAGTGCGAGCCGGCTGATGCCGTAGCCGATGCCGACGCTCACGATCAGCATCGCTGTGAGCAGTGCGGTGCAGATCTCGATGTAGTCGCCCATGGCGGTGTTGACCTGGGCCGACGACGTGGCGACGACGATGTCGAGCCCTTCGTGCACGTACTCGCCGACGCGTACCGGACCGACGCCGGGCAGTTGGGCGTCGTAGCGGTGTTGGCCTTTCACATCGGGGATCATCACGCCGTTGAGGTTGTGCGAGTAGAACATGATGTTGTTCGATGTGTTGTGCACATTGATGTAGAACAACACTTTGGCAGATTCCGACTGCTCGCGGATGCGCTGGTCGATCTCTTCGAGATCGAGCTTGGCGTAGTCGGGGCCGAGATAGGTTCTCAGTTGCTGCGCTTCCGAGTTGTTGAGCAGGTCCAGGCCGTGCATCAGGCGCGTATAAAGAAGCACATAGCCGACGACGAACAGGCAGGCCAGCGTGATTGTCGCCGCGAGCGCGTACCAGGCGGCGAGCCGTGCGCCGATGGAATGGAACATGGGGCTGCCTCGCTTCGTTCCGCTCAGATCATCTGGTAGCCGACGCCGCGCACGGTCTTGAACAGCGGCTTGTCGAATGCCGGTTCAAGCTTGCCGCGCAGGCGGCTCATGTAGACGTCGAGCAGGTTGGTGTCGATGTCGTAGTGCGAGGCCCAGATCTTCTCCGAGATCAGCGTGCGCGTCAGCGTGCGTCCCGGGTTGTGCATGAAGATTTCGAGCAGGGCGAATTCGCGACTGGTCAGATCGATCGAATTGGCGTTGACGCGCACCGTGTGGCTGAGCAGGTCGAGCTGGATGCCGCGGTGTTCGAGTGTGGTCTGCTTGACCGCGCCCTGGCGGCGGATCAGGGCACGCACGCGCGCGAGCAGTTCCTCGAAGCTGAAGGGTTTTTGCAGGTAGTCGTCGGCGCCGTGGTCGAGGCCGGCGATGCGGTCGTCGACCGTGTCGCGCGCACTCAGGATCAGGACCGGTTCGGCGAAGCCGCTTTGCCGCCATTCGCGCAGCAGGGTGAGGCCGTCACCGTCGGGCAGGCCGAGGTCGAGCACGATGACGTCGTAGTTGGTTTCGCAGAGCGCATCGCGCGCATCCCTGCAACTGCGCACCCAGTTCACGGTGTAGGCGCGTTCGGCGAGTCCCTGCTTTAGGAATTCGCCGAGGCGCTGTTGATCTTCGACGATCAGGATTTTCATGGGCGAGCCGCCGGGATGCAGACGTACAAATTAATCGGACTGCATTCGCGAAAGCGATACGCGCTGCAACACCAATCTGAATTCCCTTTCAGAATCACTTAAGGGCGGCGAAAGGTTGCGGGGTTAGTGTTCGGCCCGCTTACGCCACGGGATGAGTTTTCGATCATCGGGGAACGAGGCGGATCGGCACAAACCACCAAAAAATCGGCCAAAGCCGACACCGGGAGGAAAAAATGATCCGTATCGCAACGCTGTTCTTGGCGCTCGCCGCCGCCGTTTCCGCGCAAGCGGCCGAAACGGCGAAGAAAATCTACGCGCAGGAACTTGTCGACAGGGCCGTGGCCGCACGTCCCGACGTCGCCGCCATCGAAATCCACGCAACGCCGCCGAAGACGATCGACAACGTGGTGATCGCAGCCTACAACGGCCATCTCGGCGAGAAGGCCGATGCGGAAGACCTTGACGTGATCAGGACCGGCAAGACCAGTACCGGCGTCAACAAGGCAGGCGATCGCTACGAGGTCAACCTGCCGCTTTTCGACGTCGCGCACCGCACGGTCGGCAGCATCGGCATCGCCTACAAATACAAGGCCGGCGACGACAAGGCGGGGCTGGACAGGAGCGCGACGGAAATTCGCGATCACTTGTCGCGGCGCATTTCGCATGTCGCCAACCTGATGGAAAACGATCCGATCGATCCGGCCGTGCCGACGAACACGCTCGCGCAGAATCTTGTCGACGAAGCGCTCGACGCCGACAAGGGCATTCTCATCATCGCCATGCATGCCGCGGCGCCCAGCAACCCAGAGTATCCGATCATCGCCTCGAACATCGGCCGCATCGGCAAGGCCGCGGACGAGGACGACATGGGCGTGATCAAGTCCGGCAAGCCGAAGTTGGAGCTCAACGAGTCGGGCGATCGTTTTGAGTCGCTTGGCGTGTTGCGCGACGCCGGCGGCAAGCTCGTCGGCGCGGTCGGCGTGGTTTTCCCGTACAAGAAAGGCGACGATCAGCAGGCGATGCACCAGCGCGCCGAAAAAGTGCGCGCCGTGATGGCCACGCGGATCGAGGGCGCGGACAGTCTCGTGCGGCCTGCGGCGGCGCAGGTCCTAACCGCGGCCGGCGGGACGGAACTGCCCGGTTACGAGGGCGACTTCGACCATTTCGCCGTCGACATCAAAGGCAATCGCCTGTTCCTTGCCGCCGAAGACCACAACACGCTGGAAGTGTTCGAGCTGAGTTCGCTCAAGCATCTGAAGACGATCGACGGCCTGGAGACGCCGCACGGCCTGCTCTATCTGCCCGATGCCAACAAGCTGATCGTGACCCAGACCGGTTCCGACGGGCTGACCAAGGTCATCGACGGGGCGAGCTACAAGATCGTCGGCTCGTTCAAGCACACCAAGGGTGCCGACCCGATGGGCTACGACGCGTCGCGCAAGCGGCTCTACGTGGTCGCCGGCGGTCGTGACATGAAAGAGACCAGCACCTGGCTGGTCGAGATCGACCCGTATACCGGCAGGAATCTGGGCGAACTCAAGTTCGCCACCGACAAGATCGAGGCGATGGCGATCGAGGAGCACGGCAACAAGATCTTCATCAACGTCACCGGCAAGAAGGAAATGGCGGTCGTCGACAAGAATACGCTCAAGGTCATCGCCACCTGGCCGATCAAGACCGAAGGTGACAACGCACCGCTGGCGTTCGACGAGGCGACGCATCGTCTGTTCGTGATCACGCGCAAGCCGGGCACGCTGATCGTCGTCAATGCCGACACCGGTGCGCAGATCGCCGAGCTCAAGGCGCCCGAGCGCTGCGACCAGGTGATTTTCGACAAGCGCAGCAAGCGTATCTATGCGCTCGGCGGCGACGGCCATACGGGCGTGTTCGTGGAGAAAGACGCCGATCACGTCGAACCGCTGCAAACCGTCACCACGGTGGCCGGCGCGAAGACCGGCATTCTCGTGCCCAAGTTGAACAAGTTGTTCGTCGCAGCCTCGCCCGGAGACACCAAGGCGACGGCGGCGGTGCTTGCCTACGACGTGAAATGAATCATCGGCGGCCGTGGGGACGGTCGCCGACAGGACGGCTCTTCCGGGGATTGATGCAACAAGATGAGTTGTACATCTCACCACACACAAGCCGCAGCGATACGAATCGTCGCGGCATTTCTTGGGAGGAAGAATCATGTATAGCCGTAAATTGAATTCGTTGGGCGCGATATCGGCCCTGGCGCTGTGCATCGGTACCGCGCTGGCTACGCCCGCGAACGCGCAGGACAAGCAGAGTGCCGAGAAAAACGAAACCCAGAAGCTCAATGAAGTGACCGTCACCGGCAGCGCGATCCACACCGCGCCCGATGAGGTCGTCGTGCCCGTGGTGACGATCGATGCGGAAAAGATCGCCCAATCCGGCGTCGCCACCAACGCACTCGAACTGCTGCGCAAGACGGTTCCCGCTTTCGCCGGTCGCAGCAATTCCGGCGACAGCAACGCCAACAACAACAACCAGAACACGGCCGGTGGCTCGCAACTGCAGTTGCGCAATCTGCCCACCCTGATCCTCATCAACGGGCGTCGCGTGGCCAACAGCGGCGTCGGCGCGATCAATGGCAAGAACTTCGTCGACGTCGGGCAGATTCCGGCGCAGGCGGTCGACCGCATCGAAGTGCTCGCCGACGGCGCTTCCTCGCTGTACGGCTCGGATGCGATCGGTGGCGTGGTCAATTTCATTCTCAAGTCCGACTACGAGGGCGTGACCGCCGGCGCGCGCTGGGGCGATGCCGATGGCAACTACAGCCAGCGTTCGGCCTGGCTCAGCGGCGGCGGCACGTTCGCCGGCGTGAAGGTCGTGGCGACGCTGAGCGCCAATCTTTCCGATCCGCTCTATCAAGACACGCGTTCGTTCACCAGCCCGCTCTACGGCAAGACTTCGTCGATTCCGGGCGCGGTCGGCGGTGCGGGCTATCTGCTTAACGGCGGCCTGTATTCGCCGCGGCAGAACAATCCCGTCGGGGCGGCTGCTACCGCCGGTTCGATCAACGACCTGGTCAACAATGGCACCTATCTAAAGACGACACCGGCTGCGATCGCCGCAGGCTTCGATATTTCTCCGTACCAGACCTTGCTGATGCGCCAGAACAAGCTCGCCTTCACCGCGAACCTGTCGAAGACGCTGATCGAGGACAAACTCGAGGCGTTCGGCGACGTGGAGGCATCGAGCGGACGCAGCTTCACGCGCTGGCTGCCGGTCGCCGCAACCGGTATCACCGTGCCGACCGGCGCGCCCTCCAATCCGTTGACCACGCCGTTCACCGGCGTCGCGTTCACCTATCTGCCGTACACGCACGATTTCTACAACGATGTGACCGCGTACCGCGCGACTGCAGGCCTGCGCGGCCACTTCAGCGAGGACTGGTCGTGGGAGACGGCGGCGGTCTACAGCCGCAGCAATCTCGAGCAGACGCAAACCAACCTGATCTACAAGCCGAACCTCGCCAAGGCGATCGCGGGCGGCTTCGATGCGAACGGCAACGCCGTCGCCGGCGGTGCATACAGCAAGGTATACAGCGGTTACTCGCTGAGCGGTCCGCTCGTGCTGCAGCCCGCACTGGATCCGTTCGCCCGGGCCGCGGGCATCGATCCCGCATCGCTGGCCAACCTCTACGGCAACGAATTGATCAACGCGAGCAGTCAGCTGATGTCGGTCGACGCCAGTGTCAACGGCAAGCTGTTCCATCTGCCAGCCGATGAGGTCGAGATCGCATTCGGCGTCAGCGGGCGCCGGGAAAGCCTGTCCGGGCATGCCGACGCGAATGGCCGAGTGACCGATCCGGTCACCGGCAGCACGACTGGCAACGACCAGCAGTGGCAGGGCGGTACCTATGCCGATCCGTTTTCGCGCAGCCGCAACATCTATGGCGCGTTCGCCGAACTGCGCGTGCCGATCGCAGGCAAGGAATGGAATTTCCCCGGCGCGCAGGCGCTCGATCTCACCCTCGCGGGCCGCGAGGAAAAATACAGCGACGCCGGCTCCTCGTTCGTGCCCAAGATCGGTTTCCGCTGGGAGCCGTTCGACAAGCAATTCATCGTGCGCACCAGCTACTCGAAGTCATTCAGTGCGCCGTCGCTGTACGCCATGTACGGCCCCACCGATACGCGCCAGGTCGGCGCCGGCGTAATCCAGGGCGTGTTCGGTGCGAACTACACGGCGATGCCGTTCAACGGCGAGGACGGCAACAATCCGAATCTCAAGCCGGCAAAATCGACATCCAAGCTGCTCGGCTTCACCGTGCGCCCGAACTTCGTGCCCGGACTGTCGCTCGCGGTCGACTACTCCAACATCACTCTGAAGGGATTCGCGGGCGGCATCGGCTTCAACACCATCCTGACGAGCATCAACTCGCTCGGCTCGGCGTCGCCGTATTTTTCCAATCTCGCGATCGATGCCTTCCCCGGGCAAACCGGTGCGACGCAGCCGTTCACTCATCCCGGCGACCTGCTCGCTTTCCTGACCAGTTCGGCAACGGGCAAGGGCGACCCGAACCAGGCGAACCGCCTGTATGTGATCGACCAGTTCCGCAACCTGGCGTCGCTGACCGAGCACTCCTTCACCGTTTCCGCGGACTACGTGATTCCGACCGATCGATTCGGCACGTTCCGTTTGTCCACGGCCGGCGCCGTGTTCAACAAGTTCAACTTCCAGCCGCTGCCGGGCGGCGCCTACATCGAATACGCCGGTCACACCAACAATGCGGGTGCCAGCGGCGGGTTCGGTGGCACTTTGCCGAAGTATCGTTTCTACTCGACCTTCAACTGGAGCGACGGGGACTGGGACGTCACGCTCGGCAACACGTATTCCTCTGCGGCGAGCGACACCGGCGTGAACGGCACTTCGACGCCGGAAATTCATGTGAGCAGCTACGTGGCGTGGGATGTCCGTCTTGGCTACGACATCCACCCGGCCAGCGACAAGGCGATCAAGGACATCAAGCTCGCCGTCGGCATGAACAACATCGCCAACCGCATGCCGCCGCTCGCCCCGCGCGCCTTCGTCGACAATAACGCAGATGTCGCCACGTTCTCGCCGCTCGGCCGGCTGACCTATGCTTCGGTCGAAGTGCAGTTCTGATCGAAATTCGTTCAATCAACACGCAAAACAGGAGTACATGACCATGAGATCGTTTCCCGCCGCCCGCGTCCTGCGCCATCTGAGTCTCGCCGCGCTGTCGATGCCGATCGCGCTGTCCGCCGCAAATGCATCGGCGCAGCCGTTCTACCACCTCGAATCGGCGACGACGCTCAAGGGCAAGTCGCCCGACTGGGACTACGTGGCGCTCGACGCGACTCGGCCAATTCTTTTCATCGGCCGCCGCGGCGACGGCGCGGCCGTGTTCGACCTGATCAAGAAACAGATCGTGAAAACGCTGGAAGAGTCCGAAGACGCCGGCGCGATCCGTCTCGTGCCCGAATTCGATCTCGGCTACACCGCGAACGGCGACGGCACCTCGACGATGTTCAAGCTGTCGACGTTGAAGACGATCAAGCGCGTGACCTTCGGCAAGGACTCCGACTCGGTGTTCTACGATCCGAAGTCCAAGCAGCTCGTGTTCACGATGGGTGATGGTCACGCGCTCGCGTTCATGGACGCGAAGACCGGCAACGTCACCGGCACGCTGCCGGTGGACGCCAACAAGATCGACGGCTCGGCCGCAGACGGCGAGGGCAACATGTTCATCGCCTTGCGCGACAAGAACAAGGTCATCAAGGTCGACGTCGCCCAGCGCAAGCTGCTCGCCGAATACCCGACCGAGGGTTGCGCGCAGCCGACCGGCCTCGACTACGACCCGGCCAGCAAGCACATCTTCGTCGGCTGCCGCAGCGAGAAGCCGGTGCTCGCAGTACTCGATGCTGCCAGCGGCAAGGTCGTGACCACGCTGCCGATCGGCCACGGTGTCGACGGCGTCGTCTTCGACAAGGCGACGCACCAGATTTATACCTCGAACGGCGTCGACGCCAACCTCGTCATCTACGCGCAGGAAACGCCCGACAGCTACAAGCTGGTCGAGGCGGCGACGACGCGCCCGTACGCGCGCACGATGGCGCTCGATCCGAAGACCAAGAAGGTGTACACGGTGACGGCGGAAGGCGTGGCCGATCCGTCGAAGAAGATCAACACCGGCGTGACCCAGTTCTATCCGAACACCTACTACGACAACACGTTCACCGTGCTCACGTATACCCGCTGATCATTTTTCCATCATGACGAGCGCGCCGGCCCATCTTTCCATCGAGGGGTAGTCGTCGAGGAAACGCCAGCCGTCGCGCTGTCTCATCACCCAAGTCTCAACAAAGAGTCCAAGACATGTCCAACGTATCGCCCATCAACAAACCGCAGGCCGGCACCGGGGAGCCGTTCTGGCCGAACGCCTGGTGGAAGCTCATGGAACTTCGCATCGGCGTGGTTCCGGTGCCGGTCTTCATCGTGCTTCTCGCGCTGATCGCGGGATTCGTCTACCTCAACGCGCTGCCTGCCGAGATCAACGTCAGCATCGCCATCCTCGCGGTCGGAGGTTTCGCCTGCGCCGAGGTCGGCAAGCGCATACCGGTGATCAAGAACATCGGTGCGGCGGCGATCTTCGCGACGTTCATCCCCTCGGCGCTGGTGTTTTACAAGGTCCTGCCCGACGTCGTGGTCAAGAACGTCACCGATTTCACCAAGTCGACGAACTTCCTCTACCTGTTCATCGCGGCGATCATCGTCGGCAGCATCATGAGCATGGATCGCGGCGTGTTGGTCAAGGGCTTCCTCAAGATCTTCGTGCCGCTCGCAGCCGGATCGGTGGTCGCGGCGATCGTCGGCACGCTGGTCGGCACGCTGCTCGGCCTCGGCGCCCAGCACACGTTCTTCTTCATCGTCGTGCCGATCATGGCTGGCGGTGTCGGCGAGGGTGCGATTCCGCTATCGATGGGTTACGCCGACATCCTGCACCAGAAGCAGGGCGACCTGTTCGCCGAGGTGCTACCGATCGTAATGCTCGGCAGCCTGACCGCGATCCTCGCTTCGGGTGCGCTCAACGCGCTCGGCAAGAAATACCCGCACCTTACCGGCGAGGGCCGCCTGCAGGCTGGCGAGCACGACGAGATGGAGGCGAGCGAAGAGGAAGTCGGCCAGCATGTCGACGTGACCCATATCGCCGCCGCCGCGCTGACCGCGATCACGCTCTACATGATCGGCCTCATGGCCTACAAGCTGTTCGGTTTCCCCGCACCGGTCACAATGCTGTTCGTTGCTGTCGCCGCGAAGCTCGCGCACATGATCTCGCCGCAGTTGCGCCAGGGCGCGTACGCGGTGTACAAGTTCTTTTCGGTCGGCGTGACCTATCCGCTGCTGTTCGCGGTCGGTGTCGCGATGACGCCTTGGGACAAGCTCATGGCCGCGTTCCACATCGCCAACCTGATCACCATCGTCGCCACGGTGCTTTCGCTCATGGCCACCGGCTACTACGTCGGACGCTGGATCAAGATGTATCCGATCGAAACCGCGATCGTGAACGCCTGCCACAGCGGCCAGGGCGGCACCGGCGACATCGCCATCCTCACCGCGTCGAACCGCATGGTGTTGATGCCGTTCGCGCAGATCGCCACCCGCATCGGCGGTGCGATCACTGTGACGCTGGCGCTCATCGCACTCAAGCAGTTCGGTTGAGCGCGATGTCGACCCGCATGACGCGGCGTCAGGGGCGCGAGGCATGAGTGGATCGCCTGCGCCCGGCGCGCCTTCGCTTCCGGCGCTGTTCTCCGAACGGGGCGGAGCAGGCGGCGCTTTTTCGACCAAGGCGGCCGACTACGCCGCGGCACGGCCGCGCTACCCGGCCGCGCTGTTCGAGCGCCTGCGCGCGAGCCGCACGCTGCACACAGCGGCACAGATCGTCGACATCGCCGCGGGCACGGGACTGTTCACCGGACAGCTGCTCTACCGCGGTTACAACGTCATCGCGATCGAGCCGAACGCGGCGATGCGTGCCGTCGCCGATGCAACGCTGGCCCAGTACCGCAAGTACCGCAGCATCGCCGCAAGCGCCGAGGCGACCACGCTCGCCGACGCTTCGGTCGACGTGATCACCGCCGCGCAGGCATTTCACTGGTTCGATGTCGAGGCCGTGCGCCGCGAGTGGTCGCGCGTGCTCAAACCGGATGGCCGCGTCGTTCTTGTCTGGAACACGCGCCCGCTCGCCGATCCACTGCAGAAGGCACTCGACGATCTGCTCGGCGAGTTCGGCGGCGAAAAGCAGGCCGTGCTCGATCGTCGTCAGGACCTGTCTTACGTGCCGGCGTTCTTCGCCGCGGAATCGTTCGAGCGCTTCGAACTCGCCAACATGCAGCAGCTCGATCACGCCGGGCTGGTCAGCCTGGCGCTGTCGCGCTCGGCGATGCCCGATCGCGACACGCCGCAGGGCGAGCGCGCCGTGCAGAAGCTGGCGCAAATCTTCGCGCGCCACGCGCGCGACGGCCAGGTCAACGTGTCGTATCGCACCGTGGCATTCGTCGGCCGGCCGACGTCCGCCTGATCACACTGGTCTATGCTGCCGCGAAGCGCACACTGACGCGCAGCCCCGGCGCGTTGTCGCCGAGTTGGAGATCGGCGTCGTGCAACGTGGTGACCGCATGGGCGAGGGCGAGGCCGAGGCCGTTGCCGGGCGTGGTGCGGCTCGCGTCGAGACGCACGAAGCGTTGCAGCACTTTCTCGCGCAACTCCACGGGAATGCCGCGGCCGTTGTCGGCGACGACGACCTCGATGGCATCGCCCCTGCGGTGTGCGCCGAGCGCGATGCGTGCACCCGCGTCGCAGTGGCGCGAGGCGTTCTCGACGAGGTTGGCGAAGAGTTGGGTCAGCAGCTCACGGTCGCCGTGCACGCTCAGACCCGTGGCGATGTCCGCGCGCAGCGTTTGCGATTTTTCCTCGATTGCCGGCTGATAGATTTCCGCGACCGTGTGCAGCAGCTCCGAAAGATCGACCGTGCGGAAGCTCGCCTTGCGCGCGCCGCTCTCGATCTGCGCGATGCGCAGCAATGCACCGAAGGTCTGCAGGATCGCGTCGATGTCGACCAGTGTCGCCGTGATCGTTGCATGCAGTGCCGCCGCGTCGGGTGCGCGCTGCTGCGCGAGTTCGAGGCGCTGGCGCAGGCGCGTCAGCGGCGTGCGCAGGTCGTGGGCGATGTCGGTCGAGACTTGGCGCAGGCCCTCCATGAGCACGCCGATGCGGTCGAGCATCGCGTTGAGACTGTCGGCGAGGTGATCGAATTCGTCGCCGCTGCCGTTGAGCGGAATGCGTCTTTGCAGATCGCCGGCGACGATGTCGCGGCTGGTCTGGCTCACCGCCTCGATGCGGCGCAGGACCGCGGCGCTCATCAGCGCGCCGCCGGCAAGCACGAGCAGCATCGCCGCGCCGACGCCCCAGAGGAACGACTGCGCGACCGACTCGCGCAGTTCGTGTACTTCGTGTGCGCTCGTGCCGACGAAGAGATAGCCGCCATCGGCGGTCGCCTCGCCACTTCCGCGGATGTCGGTCTTCGGATAGCGCGGCAGCCGCTGCGGCTCCAGCCATTCGCGCACGCCGATGACCGGCTCGAGCGGCGGCAGGTCGCCGGCGAGCACGCGGCCGTCGCGATCCTGCAGCAGGTAGTAGAAGCCGCCGGCCTGTTTGGTCGAGGATTCGATCGCGCGGCGCAGGCTGTCGGTGCTGTCGTCGACCGCCGCGGTATGCACTTCCTTGATCTCGGCGGCGACGGTGATGTCGATCTGGTGCTGCATGAAGCTCGTCGTCGACCAGAACACGGTGACGAACAGGACGAGGAAACTTGCACCCGTCAGCGCCGCGTAGAGCAGGGTCAGACGGAAGCTCGAGGTGCGGACCAGGCGGCGCAGGTTCACGGCATCGCTTCGCGCAGGGAGTAGCCGGCGCCGCGCAGCGTCTGGATCAGGCTGGCGGCATGGCCCTTGTCGACCTTGCCGCGCAGGCGGCTGATGTGGCTTTCGACGACGTTGGTGTGCGGATCGAAATCGAGATCCCAGACCTGTTCGAGCAGCATCGTGCGGGTGACGACTTCGCCGGCGTGACGCATGAGAAATTCGAGCAGGCGGAATTCGCGCGGCTGCAGCTCGATCGCCTGTCCCGCGCGGTGCACGCTGCGCGCGAGCAGGTCCATTTCGAGGTCGGCCACGCGCAGCACCGTCTCCGCCGCCGTGCGCCGCGGTCGGCGGCCGAGAGCAGTGACGCGCGCGGCGAGTTCGGAGAATGCGAACGGCTTGACCAGGTAGTCGTCGGCGCCGGCGTTGAGGCCGTTGACGCGGTCGTCGATGCCGCCGAGCGTGGTCAGGAACAGGATCGGCGTTTCGATGCCGCCCGCGCGCAGCGTGCGTACAAGGGTCATGCCATCGAGGCCAGGCAACATGCGATCGACAAGCAGCAGGTCCCAGTCCTGGCCGGTGGCCTGGAACAGCCCGTCGCGGCCGTCTCGCGCTACTGCGATGTTGTGGCCGGATTCGCGCAGGCCTGCCATCACGTAGTCCGCGGTCTCGGCGTCGTCTTCGATCAGCAGGATTCTCAAGGGTTTCGGGCCGGCCAATGGCGGGCAAAGCAAGCGATGCGCGCATCTAGACCCATGCGCGCGCGTCCGTCAAGTTGCAAAACGGTAATGTTGCGGCCACCTCGGCGCATAGCGCGCGCGGGTAGGGTGACCGCGATGAAAAATCCGACCGCTCCGTTCCGCTTCGTCCGCCACGCCACGCTCGCCGCCGCGATGCTGGCGCTCGGCGCCTGCGCGACCTACTCGCCGAAGCCGCTGGATCTCGCCGCGACCGGCAAGACCTCGCTCGCCGACCTGCGCCACGACGGCGCGCTGCCCGAGCGCCTGACTCCTGACGACGTCGTGCGTCTCGCGCTCGACAACAATCCTGACCTGGTCGCCGTGCGCGCCCAGCATGGCATTGCCCAGGCGCAACTGCGCACTGCGGGCATCCTGCCCAATCCGGTACTCAGCGGCAGCTATGCGAACCTGCTCAGCGGGCCGGGCGAGATGGCCGCGATCGCCGCAGGCCTGACCATGGATCTGAAATCCATCGTCACGTTCTCCGCCAAGCATCACGCCGCCGATGCGACCGCGCAATCGGTCGACGCCACCGTGCTCTGGCAGGAGTGGCAGACGATAGGCAAGGCGCGCCTCGCCGCGGTCGACCTGATCGAAGGCGACCGGCAGCTCGCGCTGCTGCGCCGCAATGCCGAACTCTGGCACGAGCGCCTGCAACGCAACCAGCAGGCGCTCAAGCAGGGCGACACGACGCTGGCCACGCTCGCACCCGACCTCGCCGCGGGCTCCGACGCACAGAAACAGCTCGACGATTTCGAGCGCGCGCAGCAGACGCGCCGGCGCGATCTCAACCTGCTGCTCGGCCTCGATCCTGCGGTGAAGCTCCAGCTCGCCGACGAGGCGACCTTGCCCGCGATCGATGTCGCCGCGGTGCGCGCGCAGCTGCCCGATCTCGCCAATCGCCGCCCCGACCTGATCGCGCTGCAGCTCGGCTATCGCGCGCAGGAGGAAAAGGTGTGGGCGTCGGTGCTCGCGCAGTTCCCGCTGTTCTCGATCGGCCCGACCTACGGCCGCGACACGAGCAACGTGCGGACGCTCGGTCCGCAGATCACGATGGACCTGCCGATCTTCGACCGCAACCAGGGCAACATTTCGCAGGAGCACGCGACGCGCGAGCAACTGCACGCGGAATTCGAGGCGCGCCTGATCGCGGCCAAGAGCGAAGTCGAGGCGATGCTCGCCGACCAGGCCTTGCTGCAGAAACAGCTCGAAACCAAGCGCACGATGCTCGCGCAGATGGAGCCGATGGCGGCGCATGTGCAGACCGCGTTCCGCCAGGGCGATATCGACGAGCGCAGCTATGTCGACCTCATCGCCTCGCGCAACGCCAAGCAGCAGGAAATCCTCGCCCTGCATCTGACCATGCTCGAGCAGCAGGTCGCTCTCGCCACGCTTGTCGGTGCCGGCATGCCGCATGCCGAAATGCCCGGTGCGCAAACTTCTTCGAAGCAGGAACAACCATGAACCCCAAACTTCTCGCTGCGCTCGTTGCCGGCTTGTTGATCACCGGCACCGCGGGCTTGCTGCTCACCCACGCCGCCGCTCCCGCCGAAGAAGAAGTCAAGGGCAGCGTGCTCGTCGAAACGCAGCCGACCAAGCTCGGTGCCATCGCCGATGCGCTGACCGCCTACGGCACCGCCGTGCCCGCGATCAATGGCGGCATGACCCTGAGCGTGCAGGCCGAAGGCCGCGTCATGCACATCGCGGTCACGCCTGGCGAAGCGGTGCACAAGGGGCAGACGCTGATGGAATTCCACCTGTCCGCGGCGGCATCGAGCACGTATGCGCAGGCGGTTACCGCGTTGAAGACGGCGAAGGAAGAGCAGACGCGCGTCACGCGCCTGCTCGGCCAGCAACTCGCCACGAGCGACCAGAAGGTGCTCGCCGACAAGGCGGCGGCCGACGCGCAGTCCGCGCTCGATGCGCTCGCGCACGAAACCGGCGGCAAGCCGCAGCAGACGCTGGTCGCGCCGTTCGACGGCGTGGTCGCGACGGTGCCGGTGAACCAGGGTGACCGGGTTGCCGCGGGCGCGGCGCTCGTGACGATCACGCGCAGCAACGGCCTCGTCGTCACCTGCGGCATCGAGCCATCCGAAATCAAGCGACTCAAACTCGGCCAGACCGTGCGTATCAAGCCGCTGGCGGGCGAGGGCGAGGCGGTCGAGGGCAAACTCTCGCGCATCGACAAGAGCCTCAATCCGAAGACGCGTCTCGTCGACGCGGACGTGACCGTCGACGACGAGCTGATCCAGGGCCAAGCATTCCGCGCGCAGATCGAGGTCGGCGAGCTCAAGGGCTGGATCGTGCCGCGCGACGCCGTGCTCGACGACGACGAGGGTACCTATCTGTTCCAGGTTGCCGGCGACAAGGCCAAGCGCATCAAGATCAAGCGCATCGGCAACGATGACGAAAGCGCGGCCGTCGAAGGACCGCTCGATCCCAAGCTCGAAGTCGTCACCGTCGGCAATTACCAGCTCGAAGACGGTGGTGCTGTGCGCAAGGAGGAAGGCGACGCCAAGGACGACAAGGCGGACGCGAAGGACGCGGCGAAAGACGAAAAGCCCGCCGCCAAGGATGCCAAACCCGCGGCGAAGGATGACAAAGCCGCGCCGGCGAAGAACGCGAACGGCAAGCAGCCATGAATTTCGTCGGACTGATCGAACACCACGCCCGCTCGCTGCTCTGCATCGCCTTTGCCCTGGCGGTTGCAGGTCTCGTCGCGGCCTTCGTCCTGCCGGTCGGGTTATTCCCGCAGGTGTCGTTCCCGCGCGTCGTCGTCGACCTGTCCTCGGGCGACCGCCCGGCTGACCAAACCGTGCTCGCGGTGACGCGGCCGGTCGAGGAAGCGATCCGTTCGGTACCCGGCGTGCACGAGGTGCGCTCGGCGTCCTCGCGCGGCTCGGCGCAGATCTCGATCGACTTCGGCTGGGGCCGCGACATGATCGCAACCACGCTGCTCGTCGATGCCGCGATCGCGCAGGCGTTGCCCAAGCTGCCGACCGGCACGACCTACGGCGTACGCCGCATGGACCCGACCGTGTTCCCGATCATTTCCTACGCGCTGACCTCGGACAAGCTCACGCCGAACCAGTTGCGCGATCTCGCCCAGTTCGACATCGTGCCCGTGCTCGCACCGATCGCGGGCCTGTCGCGCGTCGACGTGCAGGGCGGCTTGATCGACGAGGTGCACGTCGAGGCCGACACTCACCGCCTCAACGAGTACGGCATCGGCATGAACGAACTCGTCGCCGCGGTCACTGCCGGCAACTCGCTGCAGGCGGTCGGTCGCGTGCAGGATCGCGACAAGCTTTTCCTCGTCGTCTCCAACAGCAACCTGCGCTCGATCGACGAGTTGAAGAACATCGTCGTGCGCGGTGACGCCGCCGGCGTGGTGCGCCTGTCCGACGTGGCCGAGGTCGGCCCCGGCGCGGCGCCGTTCTGGCTGCGCGTCGTCGAGGACGGCAAGCCGGCAGTGTTGTTCAACGTCTACGAACAACCCGACGGCAACGCCGTGCAGATCGCCAAGGACGTGCGCGCGCGTCTGGCCACGTTCAAGCTGCCGGACGGGGTGAAGCTGTCCAACTGGTACGACCAGAGCACGCTCGTGCTCGAATCCGGCGCGAGCGTGCGCGATGCGGTCATCATCGGCCTGATCCTCGCCGGCATCGTCCTGTTCGTGTTCCTGCGCAACGTGCGCGTCATGCTGATCGCGGTGCTCGTGGTGCCGGCGACGCTGACCATCACCGTGCTCGTGCTCAGCGTGTTCGGCATGAGCTTCAACATCATGACCCTGGGCGGCATCGCCGCCGCGGTCGGCCTGATCATCGACGACATGATCGTGATCGTCGAGCACATCGCGCGGCGTGCCGGCGTGCCGGGCATTGCGGACGGCAAGGCCGCCGTGCTGCCGGCGACGCGCGAGTTCCTGCGCCCGCTGACCGGTTCGAGCCTGGCCACGTTGATCGTGTTCCTGCCGTTGAGCTTCATGAGCGGCGTGACCGGCTCCTTCTCCAAGGCGCTCGCGGTGACGATGGCCGCGGCGCTGATGATTTCATACCTGTTCGCGGCGTTCATCGTGCCGATCCTGGCGCGCTATTTCATCGACTTCAAGACCTGGCACGACCCCGCGGCGGATCGCGACGACTGGCTCTCGCGCACCCACGGACGCATGCTCGAGCGCGTCTTCGCCAAGCCGCTCATTCTGCTCGGCGCGATCGTACCGCTGTTGTTGATTGGTGCACTTGCTTATACGCGTGTTCAAAGCGGCTTTATGCCGAAGGTCGACGAAGGCGGCTTCGTCATGGATTTCTACACCAAGCCCGGCACCTCGCTCGACGAGACCGAGCGCGAGCTCAAGCAGATCGAGGCGATCCTGAAGGAGCAGCCCGAAGTCGAGACGTTCTCGCGCCGTACCGGCACCGGCCTCGGCGGCGATCTGGGCGAACCGCACCATGGCGACTTCTTCGTGCGCCTGAAGCCCGACCACGCGCGCGGCACCGAAGAGATCATGGCCGCGGTGCTCGAAGACATCCAGAAGAACGTGCCCGGCGTCGACATCGAACTGGCCCAGCTGATGGAAGACCTGATCGGCGACCTCACCGCGGTGCCGCAGCCGATCGAAGTCCAGCTCTTCGCCGAAGACCCGGCCAAGCTGATTCCGCAGGCGAAGAAGGTCGCCGCGGCGATCGCCAAGATTCCCGGCGTCGTCGAGATCAAGGACGGCGTCATGCTCGCCGGCGACGGCATCGACATGAAGGTCGATCCGGTCAAGGCATCGTTCGAAGGCATCACCCCGGACGAGGTGAGCAAGGCCGTCGACGTGGCGATCAACGGTGCGGTCGCCACCCAGTTGCCGCAGCCGAACAAGCTGGTCGACGTGCGCGTGCGGATGCCGCATGCGATGAACCTGCACCTCGAAGATCTCGCCGACCTGCCGATCCGCGCGACCGACGGCCACATCTTCCCGCTCAAGCGCGTCGCGACGCTGACGCCGGTGTCGGGCGAGCCCGAGATCAAGCGCGACAACCTGCAGCCGATGGTCGCGGTCACCGCGCGCATCGAAGGCCGCGGCATGGGCGCGGCGGTCGCCGACGTCGAAAAGGTGCTCAAGCAGAAGGGCATGCTCGCCACCGGCGTGCGCTACGAAATGGGCGGCCTGTATCGCCAGCAGCAGATCGCGTTCGCGAGCCTTGCCGTCGTCTTCATCGCCGCGCTGATCGCCGAACTCGTCCTGCTGCTGATCCTCTACGAAGACTTCTGGCTGCCGCTGATCATCGTCGGCACCTCGCTGCTGTCGACCACGGCAGTGTTCACCGCGCTGTGGATCACCGGCGTCGAGCTCAACATCACCGCGTTGATGGGCATGACGATGGTGATCGGCATCGCCACCGAAATGGCGATCTTCTACGTCAGCGAATACACCGAACTCGCGCACACGATGCCGCTGCGCCAGGCGCTGTTCGAGGCGAGCCGCAACCGCCTGCGTCCGATCACGATGACCACGCTCGCCGCGATCCTGACCCTGCTGCCGCTCGCTTTCGCGATCGGCCAGGGCTCCGGCATCCAGCAGCCGCTCGCGATCGCGATCATCGCCGGCCTCATCGTCCAGTACCCGCTCGTGCTGCTCGCCGTGCCGGTGCTGATCGCACTGACGCGGCGCAATGGCGGCGGGACGGCGCCTGCTCATTGAGTTGAGATGGCCTTACGACGTAGATGGGGCGCGACTTGTGCGCGCCTCACGCGCAGGCATCGCAGCAATCGCGTGTATCTTCGCACTTCATTTCGGCTTTGGCCGGAATGAAGTGCCGGAAATCAGCGCAATTTTGCGCGCTCGTGCGCAGCTTCCTCGGCGGACAACGGCAAATAGTGTTGCGGAGTGTCGGCGATGGCCTGCTGGCCTTCGCGCGACAGCACGAGGATGAGGAATTCGCGCGCGAACGCACTCAGCGGCAGACGTGCATAGATCAGCAGCCAGCGATCGAGCGGGTAGCGGCCGGCGCGAATGTCGGCTTCGGTGGGCAGCACCGGCGTCGCTCCCGGCTTCGCGGCAAGCGCGAGCAGGCGCACCTTGTCGGTGACGCGCATCGCCGCGGCGAAGCCGATGCCGAGTGGATCGGTGCCGATGCGATCGATCGTGTCGCGCGATTGATGGAATTGCGCGAACGGTTTCGCTGGTGATGTTGTGCCAAGCACGCGCCCGTAGAAAGACAAAGCCAGCGGAGTGTCCGGCTCCATCGTGTAGAGATGGATCGGTCGGTTGGCCCAGTCGCCCTGCACACCGAGATCGCGCCAGTGCGTCGCCTTGCCGGAAAAAACCTGCGCGAGTTGTGCGAGCGTGAGCGAACGCAGCGGATTGTCGGCATGCACGAACACGGCGAGCGGGCCGCTCAGCGCACGCGGGTCGAGCGAGGCATGGGCGACGCGGAATTCGACAGGGTCCGTTGCCTGCGAGGCCTGGCGATATTCTGCAAGCTGATCCGGCGTGAACTCGGCGCCCATCGGCGCGAGCGCACTCGTGTTGGCCGCGAGCGCCGGCGGCGCGGCGCGCGTGCCGGTCAGCTCAAGGCGGAACGTACTGCCCGGATGCGCGGCGACATAGCGCGCGACGAAGGCGTCGAACATGTCGCGCATGTCGTTGTAGCCGACGATGCGGATCGCGCCATCGTTTGTCAGCCAAGGCTCGGTGCGCGCGATCTCCACTTTGGCGGGCGCGTAACGCGGCAGGGCGGGATCGACATCGGAGCACACCGCCTCGGCCGCCGCGGCCAGCGACAGTGCAAAAGCGATGCCACAGTACAGCGGCCGGAAAGCGCGCGGCGTCATTTGCCTACGTCGGCGAGTGCGAGGCGCGATGTCTCGGCCTGCCCGGGCGTCAGCGGAAGGAAGCGCATGCGATCGTTGGCGACGATCAACTGGCCCTGCCGGCTCAGCGCGAAAAGCAGGAACTCGCGCAGGGCGGGCGCGAGCGGTTTGCCGGGTGTGCGATTGAAACCGAGATAGATCTGGCGCGACAACGGATAGTCGCGACGCGTCACTTCCTCTGGCGTGCCGGCGAAGTACGGACCACGTTCGGTTTCCGCGAGCGCCAGTGTCTTGGTGCCGGGCGCCGCATAGGCGAAGCCGCTGTAGCCGATGCCGCGCGGGTCTTCGGCGACGCTGCGCACGATCGCGTCGAGCGCGGACTCGCCGGGGCGGTCGACCTGTTCGCGGATGCCGTCGCGGAACTCGCCACCGCGCAGCACGCGCTGTTGAAAGAAGTTGACGATTCCGGGCGGATTGCCGCTCTCGCGCCGATGCAGCATGCCGTAGGCGTGAATCGGAAGCGGCTCCCAGTCGTCGCCGACGCCGAGCTGGCCCCAGGTCGCGATCGCCTTGCCGCCGCGGCGATGGTCCCGCGAATAGACCGCATCGAGTTCGTCGAGGCTGATGCGCGTGATCGGATTGGCCGCGTTGACGAAAATCGCGAGCGCATGCGTGCCGCTCTTGGTCGCATAGCTGCCACCGGCGACGTTGATCACCGTCGGCGCATGGCCAAACATGCGCGTGAACGCATCGATCTCCGCGGGAAACGGCTCGCGCACGAACGTGACGACATCGGCTTGGCCGTCGAGCAAGGCTGCGAAGCCGTCCGCGGAAAGTTTCGTTGCTGCGTTGTCGATCTCGATGTTCGGCTGGAACCGGGTCAAATCGCGCGCCCAGGCGGCGACGAGATCGTGCATCGTGTCGGCGCCGCTGAAGCGCAGCTTGCCGCCGACTTTCGCCTGCGGCGCGTAGACGGGCAGCGCCGGAGTCGAAGTGCCTGCGCGGGCGCGCAAGGAGACGAATGCCCCCGCGCAGGCGGAAAGAAAGACGCGACGCGGGACACTTACTGTGTCTGTCATGTTGCGTGTATCCCGCGCCGCGTTAGGCGATCAGTTGAGTTTGGCGAGTTCTTCCTTGACCACGGCAGGCTGCAGCGGGATGTAGACGCCTTCCTTCGCGACCACGTCCTGGCCCTGCTTGCTGAGCACCATCTTGAGGAATTCCTTGACCTTCGGCTCCAGCGGCGTGCCCGGCTTGCGGTTGACGTAGATGTAGACGTAGCGGCTCAGCGGATACTTGTGCGTGTAGACGTTCTCGAGCGTCGGCGCGAGGTAGGGGCCACCGTCCTTTTCCGAAAGCGGCACGACCTTGACGTTCGGCGTGACATTGGCGAGCAGCGCGTAGGTGATGCCGCCCGGATTCTTCGCCATGTCCTCGGCGGCGACGTTGAAGGCGTGGGTGAAGCCCTTGCCCTTGACGAACTGGATGTCGTCCTTGTAGTCGCCCATGTCCATCACGTTGATCTTGAAGAACCACTCGATGCCGTTCGGCGCCTTGAGGCCGTACTTGTGCACCGGGCGCGCGACCCAGTCACCCTTGAGGCCGAGATCGCCCCAGGTCTTCACATCGGCATGGCCGCGCTTGCGCGTGGTCGAATAGATCGCGTCGAGTTCGGGCAGGGAAAGGCCCTTGATCGGGTTGTCCTTGTCGACCATGACGATCGACGTGGCAGTCTTGCCGAGCGAACCGACGCTGCCCGTGGCGACCTTGATGCGGAACGGCTCGTAGCCGAACTTCTCGACGAAGGCTTTCTCCTCGGCCGGCAGCATCTCGCGGCCGACCGGGGCGATCACCGAGTTCGGCGCTTTCGCGCCGGCGATCAGGCCGGGTGCGCCGGCACCCGAGGCGCGCAGGTCGAGCACCACGGACAGGTGCGGATAAGCTTCGCGGAAGATCTTCGCCCAGCCCAGGCACATCTCGTCCATCACGTCGGCGCCGACGAGGGCGATTTCCTCCTCGGGCTCGCTCTTCACTTCCGCGGGCTTCCACGCGGGAATGGCCGGATCGACCTTGAGATGATGTTCGACCGCGGCGTACTTGAGCGCGAACGCCGACGGAGCAAACGTGGTGGCAAGCGCGGCGGCGCAGGCAGCGGCAAGAGTGAGCACCTTGGCGCGGCGCGAGGCGATTTTCGTTTTCATGGGATCTCGGCGTAGTTGAGAGTGAAGGGGGATTCGGAGACGTTACGGTTCCAGCAGGGCGCGCGCTTTCTCGGCCTGGCTCGCACGCAGCGGCAGGTAGAGCGCCTGGTCGCGCACGATCTGCTGGCCTTCGCGGCTGAGCACGAAACGCAGGAATTCGGTCAGCGCCGGATCGAGCGCCTTGCCCGGCGCCTTGTTGACGTTGAAGAAGATCAGGCGCGACAGCGGGTACTTCGCACGCGCGACGTTCTCGTAGCTCGGCGCGACGAACGGACCGGACTCGTTCTCGCCGAGCGCGAGCATCTTCACCGGCGAGTCGACATAGGCAATGCCGGTGTAGCCGATCGCGTAGCGATCTTCGACGCCATGTTTCGCCATCGGGAATACGAGCTTGTCGTAGTGAGCGCCGTCGTTCCACTCGCCGCGCTTGCCGTCGGTGCTGAGCACGCGCTGGCGCACGAATTCCTCGAATCCGTTCCACGGCTTGATGCCGTAGGCGTGGATCGGCTTGTCGGCCCATTCACCGGTCAGGCCGAGCTGGCCCCAGGTCGTGATCGGCTTGCCGCCGCGATGGTGCGTGCTCGAGAAGATCGCGTCGAGCTGGGCGAAGCTGATCTTGTCGAGCGGGTTGTCGCGGCTGACGAAGAAGCCGACCGCGTCGAGGAAGCCGAAGTGGCGGTAGCTGCCGCCGCTGATCGGCACGCTGGTCGGCGCATAGCCGAACTTCGCCTTGAAGTCGGTGATGTCATCGGGCTTGAGTTCGCGCGAGACGAAGACGAAGTCGATGTTCTGCTTGACCAGTTCCTTCGCGCCAAGGCTGCCGGCGTACGGCGGCGCCACGCTGAGGTTGACGTTCGGATAGAGCTTCTTGAACGCGGCGAACCAGGCATTGGCCAAGCCAGGCAGTACGTCGGAGGCGGCACCCTTGAACGTGCCGGCGAGTTTGAGGTCCTTGCGCGGCTTGTAGGCGGGAAGCGCCGTATCGAGTGTCGGCTGCAGCAGTTCGAGTTCGGGCAGCGCGCGGCCGTTTTTCTTGCCGGCCTCGGCCTCCTCTTCGGTCTGCGGCTTGGCCGTGGCGCGCGGCTGGTCGACCCATTCGACGAACTGGGTCGGCGTCGCCGCGACCGTCGCCGCAGTGGCGGGAGCGTCGGCGGCCGAGGCCGCGCCGATGCCACAGGCAATCAGCGCGGCGGCAAGGGCGCAGCGGACGAGGCTGCGCGGGAAGGGGCGATGGCAATGTTTCACAGGAAGGGCACCTTCACGGAAAGCTGCACGTAACGCGGCGAACCCGGCACGACACCGATTTCGTTCGTGGTCGAGTTGACGCCTTCGTAATAGGTCTTGTCGAACAGGTTGCCGAGCTTCAGGGTGACCGGGAACTTGTCCATCGCCAGGTAGTAGAAGGCCAAGTCGGTGACCACGTGGCCCGGAAGGAGCAGCACGCGCTGGTCGGCGGGAGTCGGCTGGCTGCCGCGAATCTGGGATGCATAGCTGATGCCGACGCCGAAGCCGAAGTTCTTCAGCGGGCCTTCGGCGAAGTCGTAGCGCGACCAGATGTGCGCGCTGTTGAGCGGCGCATTGGTCAGGCGCGTGTCGGCGATCGGCGTGGTCGGATTGCCGTTCGACTTGGCCACCTTCGCGTTGGCGTGGGCGAAACCGAACAGCACGTGCCAGTTTTCCAGCGGCTGCGCGTCGAGTTCCCACTCGTAACCTTTCGAGCGCTCGCCGCCGACCTGCACCGAACAGGTGCCGGGTACGCCGGCGTTGCAGGCGGCCACGGCGAGAGTGTTGGTCTTCTGGATGTCGAACAGCGCGACCGTCGAGGTGACGCGGCCATCGAACAGGCTGGCCTTGACGCCGGCTTCATTCTGATGGGACGTGGTCGGCTGGAACGGATTGCTGCCGTCGGCGGCCTGCGCGGTCGGCGAGGGCGCGATGAACGAGGTCGAATAGCTGTAGTAGTACGTCCAGTTCTCGTCCGGCTGGTAGAGGATGCCGGCGGTCGGCAGCACATCGTCCGAGGACTTGGCGCTGCTCGTGAACGGCGGATAGACGTGCTCGGTCTGGTACGTATGATCCTTGGTGTAGCGCAGGCCGACGCTGGCTTTCCAGTGTTCCGACAGCGTCATCACATCGGAGACGTAGGCGCCGGCGTTGCTCTCGGTCGTCACGCGGTCGTTGAGCGGGCCGGGCGGGAAGGACGACAGCGGCGGCGACACGCCGAAGATCGGATCGTAGATGTTGATGTTGATCGACTTTGGCCCCGGCAGCGCGGTTGGGCCAGAGGTGGGGCCGTTGAAGAACTGCAAGCGCAGGAAGTCGGTCTTGTTGGTGCCGCCACCGAGACCGACGAGGATCTTGTGCTCGATGGGCCCGGTCTTGAACGCCTGCGTGTAGTTCGTATCGAAGTAGTCGTAGCCGCGGTGATTGCTCTGCCCGCGCGCGCGGCGCTGCAGGGTGACGAGGTCCTTGAGCACGCCGACATTGTCGTAGCCCACCGCCGTATCCCAGCCGCGCACGTGGCGCACGGAGAAGTTGAATACGCCGCCGTTCTCGAAATCGTGTTCGAGCGCGGCGGTTGCCGAACGCCCGCCTTCCTGCTGCAGGTCACCGGGCTCCTGGTATTTGGTCGTGATCGGCGCGATCAGCGAGGCATCCTTGTTCGGCGCGACGAGGTAGTTGTCGTAGGCGTTGTTGCGTCGGCGGTATTCGCCGGAGAGGCGCAGCGTGGTGCTCTCGCCGATGTGCCAGAGGACGCTCGGCGCGATGTAGCGCGCATGCTCCCAGCCGTTGCGGAAGGTGTTGTTGTCGGAGAGTTCCGCGACGACGCGATAGAGCAGGTTGTGATCCTTGTCGATCGGGCCGGTGAGGTCGAGGTCACCGACATAACTCATGTGGTCGCCGAGTCCGATGCCGTAGCCGTCGAAGGTCTTGGCCGTGAGGTCCAGGCTGCCCGAGGCTTTTTCGTCCGGCTTCTTGGTGACGATGTTGACGAAGCCGCCCGGCTGCGCCTCACCGTACAGCACCGAGGCCGGACCCTTGACCACTTCGATGCTCTGCGCCATCACGGTCGGCGGCGAGCCGAAGCGACCGGCGAGGCCGGGCAGACCGTCGACGAGGATTGCACCTTGGTCAGCCTGCGTCGTCTTGAAGCCGCGGATCGAGATGTCGTAGCCGGTCACGCCACCGCGCGAGATGCCGGTCATGTATTGGTAGAGGTCGGTCAGGTTGGTCGTCTGGATCGCCTTCATGAACGCCTGCGAGTAGTCGGCGGTCGAGTACGGCGTGTCGCGAACGTCGAGGTCCTGCTTCATCGCGCTGTGCGCGCCTTTCGACACGAACTTGCTGGAGACCTGGACAGTGTCCAGCTCGCGGGTTTCCTTCTCGTCCTTGTCGTCCTTCTTCTGCTCCGCTGCAGCGGCATCGCCGGTGGCGGCAACGCTGGCTGATGCGGAATCCGCGTTGCCGTCGGCGAACACGGCCTGAGACAACAACAGCGATAGGCCGGCCGCGATGGCCGACGCCAAACTCGTTCTGACAAACATGTGTCCTCCCGGGGCGGCCAGCGTATGCAGGCCTGGTCGTTGTGTTTTGGTGATTGCGCTTCTGCGCCGGATCGAAGCGTCCGTTGGCGGCGAATCTAGGCCCGCAAGCTGACGCCAG
>NZ_DASVOK010000012.1:0-9330 GCF_036383415.1 Rudaea sp.
ATTCGAAGATCAAGTGGTGGAGCTAATCGGGATCGAACCGATGACCTCCACAATGCCATTGTGGCGCTCTCCCAGCTGAGCTATAGCCCCACTTGATTCGCCCGCGGAAAGGCCAGGGATTCCGCGAGACCGGGTGGATCGAAGAGCCGCCCGGCTGCCCCGTTTCGGCTACGCCGATTCAGGGAGCCGCAAATTATAGCGGTAAATTTGTTTTGAGCAAAGCCCAATTGCGCAGTTCGTTCGATCGCTTGCACTGTGGCTTCGATCGAGTCGGCGCGATGCAGGCTGCACCCGTTATCCGTCGGGGTGCGTCTATTTCAGCAGTCGCCGATACTGCGCCATGTGCCGCAACGCTTCGCGTTTCCTGCCCGCATGGTCGTGCAGCAAGGACAGGTTGTAGTGCGCGTCGGCCATCTGCGGATCGCGGCGCAACGCGGCGTTGTAGGCGCTGATCGCGTCGGCGCGACGGCCGCGGTCTTCGAGCAATACCGCGAGGTTGAACCAGAGCAGCGCGTCGGTACCGCGCAGCTTGATCGCCTCGCGATAGACGCGCTGTGCCTGTGCCAGGCGGCCGTGCTCGTGCAACAGCCGCCCGAGATTGAGCGCTGCCTCGATGCGACCCGGCGCGGCCTCGATCGCACGCTCGTAGGCGTCGATTGCCGCGTCGACGTTCTCGCTTTCGAGTTTCAGCGCACGCTCGAACCAATCTTCGTCGCTGCGTTGCGGTGGTTGTCGCTCGATCACGGCAAGCTTGCCCGCCTCAGGCTGACCGTCGAATGCGAGAAGATACTGGCCCGAACCTGCCTGCCAGCGGGCCTTGCCTTCGCGCACGACGACGCGGTCGGCTTCTGCAGCGATGCGCAGGCCGGAAAGTGGCATCGACGTCGGCAATTGCTTGCGTAGTTCGCGCAGCGATTTGGCGATGCGGCGGTTGGAGATTTTGGCCGCAGCCAGCGTCTGCGCGGTGCGCAGCAGGATCAGATCCTGGAACGAGAAGCGCAGTGCACCGCGCGCGCCGCGCGCGGGCGCGACATATCCGGCGTCGATGAGCACGCGAATGGTGCTGCGGGTGATGCCCAGCAATTTTTCGACGTCGGCGACGCCGTATTCATTGGGGATTTCCTTGCTGGACATGAATTCACATCTCGCACCGGCGAAGATCGGTGCGCGTAGCGCGAAGGGAAGGGGAAGCGACTCGCACGCTGCTAGGCACCCGCTCGGAAGCGATCGAAAGCAGACTCAATTTCCGTCGACGGGACTGTAGGGCAGCTACTTCTTTGCGCTCTTGCGAGGTGCGGTCTCGGCCGGCTCGGCACGTTCTGCGCGCTTGGCTGGCTTGCGTGCCTTGCTCTCCTCCGCGGCGACCTTGGGCGCACCGCCTTTCTTCTCCAAGCTCGCGCGCAGCGCTTCCATCAGATCGATGACCTGGGCGCCGCCTTCGGCGGTGTCGGCAAGGGTGATTTCCTGGCCGTCGACCTTCTTCTGGATTGCCGCTTCGATCCGCGTGCGCACGTCGTCGGTATAGTCGGCCGGGTTGAAGCGATCGCTGGACTGTTGCTCGATCAGTTGCTTGGCCAGTTTCAGCTCGCCGTCGCGCACGTCGGTCGTAGGAATGTCGATGTCCTTGATCGAACGCACTTCGTCAGAGTAGAGCAGCTGCTGCATGACGAGGCCGTCTTCGACCGGGCGGACCATGACGATGTACTGCTTGCCGCGCGTCGCCCAGCGACCGAGTGCGCAGCGCTTGGACTCACGCAGCGCCTTGGCAAACAGCGCATACGGCTTGGCTCCGCCCTTGTCGGGAGCGAGATAATAGGCTTTGTCGAAGTAGACTGGATCAACGGCGGCAATCGGTACGAATTCGCTGATATCGGCCGCGTGCGTGCCGACCTCTTCGAGCGCCTTCATTTCCTCTGCGCTGAACATCACGTACTGGTCTTTGGCGAATTCATAACCCTTGACCATGTCTTCGCGCGCAACCGGCACGTCTTCTTTTGCGCAGAAATACTGCTGGCGCAGGCGCGAGCCGCAGTCCTTGTGCAGCAGATTGAACGAGATCGTGCGCGAAGCTTCGGTCGCCGAATACAACTTGACGGGAATGGCCACGAGACCGAAGGAGATGGTTAGACTGCCTATGGAGCGAGCGCCCATGATGTGTCTCCGAGGTTCAACTCTTCGTCTGTTTTTTAGCCAGCGTCGCCTGCAGATTCTGTTTATCTTTTAAGGCGTTGCGCCAACGATCTGCGGTTTTCTTGAGCTTTTCTACCACATTCGTGAGGCGAAAGTCGAGCGGATGGGCGTTGGCGAGCTCGTCCCAGGTCAGTGGCATCGACACCGGCGCGCCGGCCACGCCGCGCGGCGAATAGGCGCTGTTGAGGGTTTTGCCGCGCACGTTCATGTTGTAGTCCATGAAGATCTTGCCGGTGCGCTTGGGGATGCTCCATTCCATCGTAATAACCTTCGGATGCGCGCGCATCAGGTGTCGACCGACCATTTCCGACACCGTGCGCGCGGCATCGAAGTCGAGCGTGCGCTTGATCGGTACGAACACATGCAGCCCGGTTTTGCCCGACGTCTTCACGATCGCTTCGAGCGACATGCTCGCGAGCAGCTCGCGCAGCCAGAACGCGACCTCCTTGCCTTTTTCGAACGCAACCAGGTTCAGTTCGGGCTCATCGCCCGGCTTCTCCTTGCCCGAGTAAATGTACGGGTCGATATCGAACACGACGTAGTCGGGGTAGTTGAGGATAGATGCTTCGAGCGACTGCAGCGACGAGCCATAGTCCGTGCCCGCCTTGGGTGCGTCGACACCGGGCTTGGCGCGCGAATGCCAGACGTGGAATTCGAGCGTGCCCGACTGGGCAAGCCAGAGCAGGGTCGGCAAGTTGTTGCAGAGCAGGTAGTCGTGATTTTCGTCCTTGCTGCTCGAGAACACGGTGATCGTCTCGACGAAATCGGGTTTTTCCTGCTCCCAATGCTTCTGAAAAAAGCGCTGCTTGGCGATGCCGTCCGGCATGCGGATCATCGTCAGTGGGCGGTCGGCGAGATGCGGCAGCATGTACGGCGCGACCTGGGCGAGATAGCGCAGCAGGTCGCGCTTGGTGATCGCCGGCTGTTGCACGGCCGGATCGGCAGGCCAATACACTTTGTCGAGATGGGTCAGGCGAATGCGATCACTGCCGACCGCGAGTTCGAATGCGTTACGCTTGTTGTCGAGTTGGACGAGCAGGGCGTCGGCGGCACTGCCTTCATCGCTAGCGCTTTTGGACTTCTTCGCTGTGCCGGGTTCGACACGTCGAATCTTTTTCGCATCAAGATCGGTGCGCAGACGCAGAAAGATCGGCGCGCGCAACGATGCATCCTCGGTCCAACGCTGGAATTCCACTTCGACAACGAGTTCCGGATCGACCCAGGTCACGGGACCGTTGACCTCGGGCGTCTCCGTGAACGGGCAGGTCTTGCGCCGTAACGGTTCGAGCTTGCGCAGCAGCAGTGCCAGCGACTTGTCGTCGAAGCCCGAGCCCACGTGCGAGGCATAGTGCAGTTTCTTGTCCTGCCAATAGCCGAGCAGCAGCGCGCCGAGGGCGGCGCGCGCGCCTTTGCCGCGCGTGTAGCCGCCGACGACGAAATCCGCGGTCTGCGTTGGCTTGACCTTGATCCACAGTGGCGAACGTTCGCCCGATTTATACGGGCTGTCTTTGCGCTTGCCGATCACGCCCTCGAAGCCGCTCGCGAGCGCGGCGTCGAACAGTTCCTCGCCGTCGTCCGCGGCGTGAACGAGTTGCACGAGCGGTGAGGGCAGCAGGCATTGTTCGAGATAACGACGGCGTTCACGCAGCGGCGATTTGCGCAAGTCGACGCCGGCAAAGTAGAGAAGGTCGAATGCATAGAAGATCACCGCAGTCGAACGATCGGCCGCGGCGATTTCGCGTTCGGTCTTCAGCAGCGTGCGGTTTTGCAGCACGCTGAACGAAGGTTTGCCCGCGGCGTCGAATGCGACGATCTCGCCGTCGAGGACCATGCCGTCGACTTGTTGTTCGCCGAATTCCGCGACAAGGCGCGGAAACGTCGCCGCGTAATCCAGACCGTTGCGCGACTGCAGCCGCACGCCGTCGCGACCGACAAAGGCGAGCACGCGATAGCCATCGAGCTTTGGCTCCCAACTCCAACCTGCGTCGTTGAACGCGGCAGCGCCGATGTCGGCCTGCATCGGCTGCAGCTTGTCCGGCATCGCCGTGAGTTTGCCCTGGGGCACCAGGCGCTCGGCCGGCATCCGCTGCACGGGAAGGTATTTGAGTTGGGCGACCGAGGTTCCGGACAAGGTAGAGCGGTCGTGCAGCGCGGCCGCGTCGCTCGTCGCAAAACGATCTTGATGTTTGATCAGAAGCCAGAGCTTCGTTTCCTTCGTGCGCACGAGCGCGAAGGAACCTTTCAGTTTTGATCCGCGCAGGAGAAAACTCAGCTTGCCGTTTTCGAGGCCGGCGCGCACGCGGCGCTCGGCCTCGGCGCGGTCGTGGAAAAAAGTTTCGCCGCGGCGGCCGCGTGCGTCCTCGTCGGGCGAGTAGACGCCGCAATCCCAGACGATCACTTCGCCCGCGCCGTACTGTTTGGGCGGGATCACGCCCTCGAACGAGGCGTAGTCGAACGGGTGGTCTTCGACCTGTACGGCCAGGCGCTTTTCGCTGCGATCCAGCGAAGGGCCCTTGGGCACCGCCCATGACTTGAGCACGCCGTCGCATTCCAGGCGCAGGTCGTAGTGCAGTTGGCGTGCCGAGTGCTGCTGCACGACGAACAACAGCGGCCCGCTGCGTTCGACTACTGCCGGCGCCGGTTCGAGGGTGGTTTCGAAGGCCCGTTTGGCGGAATATTCGCTGAGTTTCGTTTTGGCCATTGTGTGGAGATGAGAAATGGCGACGAAGGTTTGGATCGGCGCGAGCGGCTATTCGTACAAGGAATGGTGCGGCAATTTCTACCCGGAAAAAATGAAACCCGACGCGATGCTGGCCTGGTACGCCGAGCGCCTCGCCACGGTCGAGATTAACAACACTTTCTACCAGATGCCCAAAGTTTCCGTGCTGGAGAACTGGGCGAACGCGACCCCCGAGCATTTTCGCTTCACGATCAAGGCCTCGAAGCGCATCACTCATGATGCCAAGCTCAAAAGCGATGAGTCCAAGGATTCGGTTGAATACCTCTACAAGAATCTGGCCGCACTCGGCGCGAAACGCGGCGCCGTGTTGTTTCAGCTACCGCCGTACCTGAAAAAGGATCTGCCGCGTCTCGCCGATTTCCTCCGCGTGCTGCCAAAGGACCATCGTGCGGCGTTCGAATTCCGCTCGTCGAGTTGGTTCTGCGACGAGGTCTACGAGGCACTGCACGGCGCCGGTGCGGCTCTGGTGTTGTCCGAACGCGAGGACAACGAGCCTCCGCCTTTGGTCGAAACCGCATCCTGGGGCTACGTGCGGCTGCGTCTCGAAGAATATTCCGACGACGATCTCAAGCGCTGGGCCGATCGTCTGCTTGCGACCGGATGGAGCGAGGTTTTCGTCTATTTCATGCACGAGCCGACCGCGCCGCCGTACTCGCTCAAGTTGCGGGAGTATGCGCAGCGATGACCGAGACCGCGACGCGCGCGTTGACGATTGCGGTCGATGCAGACATTAGTGTCTCGGCGTTGTTTCAGGCGCCGGCTGGCGCGCGCGCGTGTTACGTGCTCGCGCACGGCGCTGGCGCGGGCATGACGCATTCGTTCATGGCCGCACTCGCAGCTGAGCTTTCGTTACGCGACATCGCGACCTTGCGTTATCAGTTTCCTTACATGGAGAAGGGAGGCGGACGCCCCGATTCACCGAAGTTGGCGCATGCGACCGTGCGTGCGGCAGTCGCCGCTGCCACAGACCTCGCGCCGGGGCTTACGCTGATCGCTGGCGGAAAATCGTTCGGCGGACGCATGACTTCGCAGACGCAGGCGCTGGATCCGTTGCCTCAGGTCGCCGGTCTTGCCTTCGTCGGTTTTCCGCTGCATCCGCCGAAAAAACTCTCGAGCGAGCGCGCCGAGCACCTGTTCGAAATCCGCGTGCCGATGCTGTTCCTGCAGGGCACGCGCGATGAACTCGCCGATCGTCGCCTGATTGCCGAAGTGGTGGACAGGCTCGGTGCGCGCGCCGGGATTCGATGGTTCGACGACGCCGACCACGCGTTCCATGTACGCAAGTCGAGCGGCAGCAACGACGCGCAGGTAGTCGCCGGATTGGCACAGGCGATTGCGGACTTCGCCGCGCGACTTGGTAGAAGCTGAGCCTGCCGCCTGGATGCCAGCGATCCATGCCGGCACGACTTTCTAAGCCTTGCTCTTGGCCAGATGCAGCCAGGTGTCGACCACGGTGTCGGGGTTGAGCGACACCGATTCGATGCCCTGATCGAGCAGCCATTGCGCGAGATCCGGATGATCGCTCGGCCCCTGGCCGCAGATGCCGATATACTTGCCTTTCTTCTTCGCAGTCGAGATCGCCATCGACAGTAACTTCTTCACTGCCGGATTGCGCTCGTCGAACAGGTTGGCGACGATCGAGGAGTCGCGATCCAGGCCGAGCGTCAGCTGGGTCAAGTCGTTCGAGCCGATCGAGAAACCGTCGAAGATATCGAGGAACTCGTCGGCAAGCAGGGCATTCGACGGCACTTCGCACATCATGATGATCTTGAGGTCGTTCTCGCCTTGCTTCAAGCCGTTTTCGGCGAGCACGTCGATGACCTTGCGGCCTTCCTCGAGCGTGCGCACGAACGGGATCATTACCCACGCATTGGCCAGGCCCATCTCCTCGCGCACCTTCTTCATCGCGCGGCATTCGAGCGCGAACGACGGCTTGAAGCTCGGATCGATGTAGCGGCTCGCGCCGCGGAAACCGATCATCGGGTTTTCTTCGTGCGGCTCGTAGCGCTTGCCGCCGATCAGGTTGGCGTATTCGTTCGACTTGAAGTCGGACAAACGCACAATGACCGGATTCGGCGCGAACGCCGCGGTGATCGTGGCGATGCCTTCGGCGAGGCGGTCGACGTAGAACTGCACCGGATCGCCGTAGCCGGCGGTGCGCTCGTCGATCTTGCGCTTGGTCTCGGCATCCTGCGCGGCGTATTCGAGCAGCGCCTTCGGATGGATGCCGATGTGGCTGGCGATGATCATCTCCAGGCGCGCGAGGCCGACGCCGGCATTCGGCAGCATGGCGAAGTCGAACGCGCGCTCGGGGTTGGCCACGTTCATCATGATCTTGAGCGGGGCAGGCGGCATGTGTTCGAGATCGGCCGTGATCTTCTCGAACTTGAGCAGGCCCTGGTAGATCGTGCCGGTATCGCCTTCGGCGCAGGAGACGGTGACTTCGGCGCCGTCGGGAATCTTGTCGAGTCCATCGCCCGTGCCGACGACGGCCGGCACGCCGAGTTCGCGCGCGATGATCGCCGCGTGGCAAGTACGGCCACCGCGGTTGGTGACGATCGCCGCGGCGCGCTTCATCACCGGTTCCCAGTCGGGATCGGTCATGTCGGCGACGAGCACGTCGCCGGCCTCGACTCGAGCCATGTCCTTGAGCGAGCGGATCACGCGCGCCTTGCCCGAGCCGATCTTCTGGCCGATCGCGCGGCCTTCGGCGAGCACGGCGCCGCGCTCGTGCAACTGATAGCGTTCGATCTGGGTCGCGCGTGCGCGCGATTTCACCGTCTCGGGGCGTGCTTGCACGATGTATACTTTTCCGGTATTTCCGTCCTTCGCCCACTCGACGTCCATCGGCCGGCCGTAGTGCTGCTCGATGATGAGGGACTGGCGCGCAAGTTCATGCACGTCCTCGTCGCTGATCGAGAACGCGACACGGTCGTTGTGCGGCACTTCCTCGATGCGCACGCGCTCGCCCGGCTTCGACGAGTACACCATGCGCTGCTGCTTGGCGCCGATCTGGCGGCGCAGGATCGCGGGCTTGCCTTGGCGGAGCGTGGGTTTGTAGACGTAGAACTCGTCCGGGTTGACCGCGCCCTGCACGACCATTTCGCCGAGACCGTAGCTCGCGGTGACGAAGACCGCGTCGCGGAAGCCCGATTCGGTGTCGAGCGTAAACAGCACGCCCGAGGCGCCAACGTCGGAGCGCACCATGAGCTGCACGCCGGCGGAAAGGAACACGTCCTCGTGCGCGTAGCCGTGATGCACGCGATAGGCGATCGCGCGGTCGTTGTAGAGCGAGGCGAACACTTCCTTGATCTTGTGCACGACGTCGTCAGCGCCGCTGACGTTGAGGAAGGTTTCTTGCTGGCCTGCGAACGAGGCGTCCGGCAGGTCTTCGGCCGTGGCCGACGAGCGCACGGCGACGGCGGTGTTCTCGGCACCCGCGTCCTTGCACAGCTTGGCGTAGGCCGCGCGCACGGCCGCATCGAACTCGGGAATCAGCGGTGTGTCGATCACCCATTGGCGAATTTCGGCACCAGCTTTGGTCAGCGCATCGACATCATCGACATTGAGCGTGGCGAGACGATCCTGGATGCGCTTGGCCAGACCGCTTTGCGCGATGAACTGCTTGAACGCGTCGGCCGTCGTCGCGAATCCGCCCGGCACCGATACGTCGAGCTTGGCGAGGTTGCCGATCATTTCGCCGAGGGAGGCATTCTTGCCGCCCACCTTGCCGAGATCGGTAAGACGCAAGTTGTCGAGCCACAGAACCAGATCGCTCAAGATGTTCTCCGGGAAAGCGCGCAATGCACGAATGAGGCGATTTTCGCCGGTTTGTGCACTGCAAAACAAGTTTGCGAGAGCGCATGCGGCATCGCGTACACTGCAGGTTCATTCGACCGCGAGTGCAGCGATGGCCAGAAGCGTCTTCTATGTTTCCGATGGTACCGGTATCACCGCAGAAACGATCGGCCATTCAGTGTTGACCCAGTTCGACGGCGTCGACTTCAACACGTTCCGCATCCCGTTCGTCGACAACGAAGAGAAGGCGCACGCCGCGGCGGCGCGCATCCGCAACACCTACACCGCGAGCGGGATCAAGCCCATCCTGATCAACTCGGTCGTCGATCCGGCGGTCAGTGAGGTGCTGGCGTCGACCGGTGCGCTGATGCTCGACATCTTCGCGCCGTTCATTGCGCCGCTCGAAAGCGAGCTAGGCATGAAGCGCTCGCGCAGCGTCGGCCGCGCGCACGGCATGACCAACTTCGCCGAGTACGAGGCTCGCATCAACGCGACCAACTATGCGCTGACCCACGACGATGGCCTCGACGTGAACTACGCCGATGCCGATCTGATCCTCGTCGGCGTATCGCGCGTCGGCAAGACACCGCCTTGCCTGTACA
>NZ_DASVOK010000013.1:0-5828 GCF_036383415.1 Rudaea sp.
CAGCCCGGCGAGCCAGCCGCGGCCCTCGGGCGGCAGGCTTTCGACGTAGCGGCGCATCGCTTCCACGAGCATGAGTTCGGCGAGCTTGGCCAGGGTCGATGCGGTGCCCGGACTCGCGTGCAAGGACTCGCGCACGCCGGCCTGCAGCAGCTCGCGCAACAGCGCCGCGGCGTGGCCGTCGCCGATCGGAATGCGCAGCATGCGCGGCAGCGCCTCGAACAGCGGCCGACACATGCTGCGGCTGCAGAGCAGATAGCCGCAGACGAAGCGCGTCGCATCGCCGCCGCCACCGTAACGAATCTGGATGAATTGCGGATCGTCGGTCACCTCGGCAGCGCCGGTGCCTTCGTCGCCGAGCGCGGCGATCTGCAAGTCGCTGCCCATCAGGTGGCGATCGTCCTGCGGAAACAGCACGAGATCGCCGGCACCGGCTTCCACCATCTCGCCGGTGTCGCGCAGGCGCAGCTTGCAGCGCCCCTGCACGATGAAGTGGAAGAACACCATGTGCTCGGCCGGCGCGACGCGGTCGCGATAGATCGCCCAGCCCGACTCGCCGCGCACGCACCACGGCGCGGTGAATTCCGCGTTGAGGAACACGGCGCCGTCGAAGTGCACGGATTTGAGTACGTCGGAAAGCGCGTCCATGGAGTTTCGATCAAGGAGTTTCGATCAAGAACTGGAGAGTGTCGGCGAAGTTCCGCGCAGGCCCGAAGCGGATACTAGTGGCGTCGGGCGAAGGGGGCAATTCAACAGCCTGCGGTCGCCTGCATCGGTACTTGCCGCCGAAACCCGAAGCGCGTTCAACCAGAGGAGACTGCCATGAAAATTCTCGCCATCGCTGTGAGCCTGATGTTGACTGGCGCCGCCTGCGCCGCCGATACCGCCGCGTCATCCGCTACGCATCGCTACATGATCGAGCGCACTTTTCCGAAAGGCGCACTCGACGGTCTCGATGCCAAGGCCAAGCAGAGTGTCAACGCGACCAATGCCAAGTTCGGCGTGACCTGGGTCACTTCGTATGCGAACGCCGACAAGACCAAGACGTTCTGTGTCTACGAGGGTCCGAGCGAACAAGCGGTGCGCGACGCGGCCGTGGCCAACAAGATTCCGGTCGACTCGGTCACCGAGATTCCCGTGACGCTCGAATCGAAGTAGCACGCAGCACCGCGCCGACGCCAAAGAGGATAGAACATGAGCGCAAACCATCAAGGCCGTTGCTTCTGCGGCGCGGTGCAATTCACCCTCACCGGCGAGCCCGTGGCGATGGGTTACTGCCATTGCGAATCCTGCCGCGCCTGGTCGGCCGGGCCGCTCAACGCCTTCACGCTGTGGCCGCCGGACGCGTTGAAGATCACCGCGGGCGCCGACAACATCGGCAGCTATGCGAAGACGCCCGCGAGCGAGCGCCAATGGTGCAAGACCTGCGGCGGCCACCTGTTCACCCGCCATCCGGCGTGGAACCTCGTCGACGTCTACGCCGCCGTTATTCCCGATCTGTCATTCAAACCCGGCGTGCACGTGCATTATCAAGAGACCAAGCTGCGCATGCACGACGGCCTGCCGAAGATGAAAGACGTGCCGGCGGAGATGGGTGGGTCGGGCGTGGCGCTGGCGGAATAGCGCTGACGGCAAAGCGCCGTAGGTTGGGGTGAGCTTGCGAACCCCAACAGACTGCCTCACCATCCTCCAATGCGCTACCGACGAGCGAACGTATCCGGCGGGACGTATTTTTTTACGGTGAATCTCACCGATCGATCCAGCCGTTTGCTGGTCGATCGGATCGACGACTTACGCGCCAGCGTGCGCCTGGTTAAGCAGCGGCATCCATTCGAAATCGTGGCGTGGATCGTCTTGCCGGATCACCTCCACGCGATCTGGACGCAACCGCAAGACGACGCGGACTACTCAACACGCTGGGCGTTGATCAAGGCAGGCTTTTCGCGGCGCATCGAACGCAGCGAGCCTATCCGGCCGAGTCGGCGAGCGAAGGGCGAGCGCGGCCTGTGGCAACGACGATTCTGGGAGCATCAGATTCGCGACGAAATCGATCTGCAGCGTCATATCGATTACGTCCATTTCAATCCCGTGAAACATGGACATGCGTTGCGCGCCGCGGATTGGCGGTTCTCCTCAATTCACCGGTATATGCGCTTGGGCGATTTGCCGGGTGATTGGGGGTGATGCGGAATGATGTTGGGGTTCGCTGCGCTCACCCCAACCTACGCGCTACGGTCTTTCCGACAGATGGTTTGCTCGTGATTCTTGGCCCACTCCAAAGCTTTCCGTGCTGCGCCGAGCATCAAAACTGGATCGTAGTGATGCACATCTTCGCCGTAGCGGATTTGGTTCGGGTACGTAGAAGCTCCCGCAGTTTCGGCTTGCAGCAGCTTGCCGACAGTCGCGTCGATGTATCGACGATCAACAGTTACGGAGCAGAGTGAGGCGGCTGACTGCCAGATGCCTGTGGATGAGTCCTGAACCTCACACGTGCAAAGATCTATAAGCAACTCCGCAAGCTTGTGGCCGCGCACGAATCTGAGGTGTTCAATGGGCCATCCGGCTTTTTCAAGCAGCGCTTTCAGTGTGAGCTCAGCAGCGACCAGGCTCAGATACAGGATCGCACCGGTTGCACCCGGTTCGTCCTGTTTTTCGAGGAAATGAGCGGCGTCTACAAGCCTTTCCGCAACCTGTAGATTGTACTCAGGCATTTTTACTCACCCAATGTCAGCAACGACGCGTTCCCTCCCGCTGCCGTGGTATTGATCGTCAGCGTCCGCTCGGTAACGAAGCGTGTGAGGTAGTGCGGCCCGCCGGCCTTGGGGCCGGTGCCGGAGAGGCCTTCGCCGCCGAACGGCTGCACGCCGACGACGGCGCCGATCTGGTTGCGGTTGACGTAGCAGTTGCCGACCTTGGCGCGCTGGGCGATGTGCGCGATCGTCGAGTCGATGCGGCTGTGAATGCCGAGGGTGAGGCCGAAGCCGGTCGCGTTGATCGCGTCGATGACCTGGTCGAGTTCGTCGGACTTCCAGCGGATCACGTGCAGGATCGGACCGAACACTTCCTTGGTCAGCTGCGACAGCGACTTCAGCTCGTACGCGCGCGGCGCGAGGAAGGTGCCGTTCGCGGTTTCGTCGCCAAGCTTCACTTGCTTGATGAGTGTCGCTTCCTTGTCCATGCGCGCGGCATGGTCGGCAAGGTTCTTGCGCGAGGGCTCGTCGATCACCGGGCCGACGTCGGTCGAGAGCAGGCCGGGATCGCCGACCTTCAATTCGTCCATCGCGCCGGCGAGCATGTGGATGACCTTGTCGGCGATGTCGTCCTGCACGAACAACACGCGCGCGGCCGAGCAGCGCTGGCCGGCGGAGTCGAACGCGGAGGCGACCACGTCTTTCACGAGTTGCTCGGGCAGCGCGGACGAGTCGGCGATCAGCGCGTTCTGGCCGCCGGTCTCGGCGATCAGCGCGGCGATCTGCGCATTGCGCGCGGCGAGCGTGCGGTTGATCGTCCACGCGGTTTCGGTCGAGCCGGTCATGCACACGCCGGCGATGTCGGGCTTGGTCAGCAGCGCGTTGCCGATCATCGAGCCCTTGCCGGGCAGGAACTGCAGCACGCCTTCGGGCACGCCGGCTTCGTGCAGCAGTTTGACCGCGGCGTGGCCGATCAGCACGGTCTGGTCGGCCGGTTTGGCGATCACCGCGTTGCCCGCGGCGAGCGCGGCGGCGACTTGGCCGGTGAAGATCGCGAGCGGGAAGTTCCACGGGCTGATGCAGACGAACACGCCGCGGCCGTGCAGCGAGAGCTGGTTCGATTCGCCGGTCGGGCCGGGCAGGTTCTCGGGCTGGAACAGCTTGCGCGCGATCGCCGCGTAGTAGCGGCACATGTCGGCGGCTTCGCGCACCTCGGAGATTGCTGCCGGCAAGGTCTTGCCGGCTTCGCGCACGAGCAGTGCGACGAATTGAGCGCGGCGTTGTTCGAGCAGGTCGGCGGCGTGCTCGAGAATCGCCGCGCGCGAGGCGGCCGGCAGCGCGTCCCAGGCCGGCTGTGCGGCGACGGCGTTGACCAGCGATCGATCGATCGTCGCGGCGTCAGCCTGCTGCTTGCTGCCGACTTTCATACGCCGGTCGGCGGGATTGGTCACGTCCTGCAGCGGCTCGCTCGATTTCGCACCCGGCACGAGCGGCGTTGCGTTCCAGTCTGCCTTCACTGCGCCGACGGCTTCAGCCAGCGCCTTCAATTCGTTGTCGTTGCCGAAGTTCACGCCCATGGAATTTTTCCGTTGTTCGCCAAAGAGGCCGATAGGTTGGGGAATGCGGGGATGCGGTTTGCTCGTGAAGCCGCGCACGACCTCGACCGGGTCGGCGACGAGGTCCTTGATCGGCGTCGACTCGTCGACGATGCGGTTCACGAAGCTCGTGTTCGCGCCATTCTCGAGCAGACGGCGGACGAGGTACGGCAGCAGGTCCTCGTGCGAGCCGACCGGCGCGTAGACGCGGCAGGGCACGTTGAGATTCTTTTCGCCTATCACCTCGTTGTAGAGATCGGCGCCCATGCCGTGCAGGCGCTGGAATTCGAACGGACGGCCCTTGGCGATGTGATGGATCGCCGCGATCGTGTGCGCGTTGTGCGTGGCGAAGGCCGGATAGAACGCGGCTTGGCCGTGTTCGAACAGGCGCTTGGCGCAGGCGAGATACGACACGTCGGTGTTCGGCTTGCGCGTGTACACCGGATAACCGGCGTGGCCGCCTTCCTGCGCGCGCTTGATTTCCGAATCCCAATAGGCGCCCTTGACCAGGCGCACGCAGAAGCGGCGGCCGGTCTTCTTCGCCTGTTCGGCGAGCCAGTCGATCACGAACGGCGCGCGCTTCTGGTAGGCCTGCACGGCGAGACCGAAACCTTGATAACCGTCCAGAGACGGATCGGCATGTACCGCCGCGATCAGGTCGAGCGAGAGTTCGAGGCGATCGGCTTCTTCGGCGTCGACGGTCAGGCAGATGCCCTGCGCCTTGGCCAGCTGGGCGAGCGCGAGCAGTTTCGGCTGCAGTTCGGCGTAGACACGTGCGCGCTTGCCGACTTCGTAGCGCGGATGCAGTGCCGAGAGTTTGATCGAGATCGACGGCGCGTCGAGGATGTCCTTGAAAGGACCGCGTGCGCCCAAAGCCTTGATCGCGTCGACATAGGCCTGGTAGTAGCGCTCGCCGTCCGGCGTGGTCAGCGCGCCTTCGCCGAGCATGTCGTAGGAATAACGGTAGGCGCGGTTTTCCTTCTCCTGGGCGCGGTCGAGGCCCTCTTTGATCGTGCGGCCCATGACGAACTGGTGGCCCATGATGCGCATCGCCTGGCGCACGGCGAGGCGGATCACCGGCTCGCCGGCGCGGCCGACGAGGCGCTTGAGCGCGCCGGTGAAGTTGCGCTGCGTTTCGTCGGCCAGTTCGATGAACTTGCCGGTCAGCATCAGACCCCAGGTGCCGGCGTTGACGAACAGCGAATCGCTCTTGCCGAGGTGCGACTCCCAGTTCGCTTCGCCGAGCTTGTCGGAGATCAGCTTGTCGGCCGTGTCCTTGTCCGGGATGCGTAGCAGCGCTTCGGCCACGCACATCAGCAGCACGCCTTCCTCGCTCGACAGGTCGTACTGGCGCATGAACGCTTCGACCGCCGAGGCGTCTTGCGCCTTGGCGCGGACGCGAGCGACGAGTTCAGTTGCGCGCGCCAGCACGAGATCGCGCTCGGCGTCGGGCAGCGCGGCCTGGCCGAGCAGTTCGTTCATCGCTTCGGTTTCGTCGCGGCAATAGGCCGCCGTCATCAACGCATGTGCCGCGTCGGGCGCGGGA
>NZ_DASVOK010000014.1:0-3931 GCF_036383415.1 Rudaea sp.
CCGGCCGGTACCGCGGCCTGCATCAGACGTCCGCGTTCGGCGACGAGCGCTGCACCGTCGGCCAGCGACAGCGCTTCGGCGCAAACCAGCGCGGTGTATTCGCCGAGGCTGTGCCCGGCCAGCACATGCGGCTGCGCGCCGCCGAGCTGCTGCCAGACGCGCCACACGGCGACACCCGCGGCAAGCAGCGCCGGCTGCGTGTTCTCGGTGCGATTGAGCGCGTCCTCCGGCCCTTCCTGCGACAACTTCCACAGGTCCACGCCGGCGTTGCTCGACGCTTCCTTGAACGTTTCCTCGACGATGGCGAATTCGCCGGCGAGATCGGACAACATGTTCAACGACTGCGAGCCCTGACCTGGGAAGACGAAGGCGAGCTGGTTCGAAAGAGCTTGATCCACGGATGCGCTGGATGCGTTCATGTGCGGAAAACGTAAAGTGCGATGGATGAAATGCCTGCGAAAACGCAGCGTCGCTCAATAGCGCAGCAGCGCCGAGCCCCAGGTGAAGCCGCCGCCGAACGCTTCGAGCAGCAGCAACTGACCGCGCTGGACCTTGCCCGAACGCACCGCGTAGTCGAGCGCGAGCGGCACCGAGGCGGCCGAGGTGTTGGCGTGCTTGTCGACGGTGACGATGACGCGATCCATCGGCATGTCGAGCCGCTTCGCGGTCGCCTCGATGATGCGCAGGTTGGCTTGGTGCGGGATCAACCAGTCGAGCTGGTGGCGGTCGAGATTATTAGCTTCGAGCGTTTCCTCGACCACGCGGTCGAGCGTCTTCACCGCGACCTTGAACACCTCACGGCCCTGCATCAGCACCTTGAGGCCGTGATTCGGCTCGTCGGTGAAACCAGCGGAGACACCAACCGGATTCCACAGCAGTTCCTTGTAGCCGCCGTCGGCATGGATGTGGCTGGACAGGATGCCCGGCTCGTCCGCAGCCTTGAGCACGACCGCACCGGCGCCGTCGCCGAACAGCACGCAGGTGGCGCGGTCGGACCAGTCGAGGAAGCGCGACAGCGTCTCCGCGCCGATCACGAGCGCGGTCTTCACCGTGCCCGCGCGGATGAACTGGTTGGCCACGGTCAACGCGTAAATGAAGCCCGAGCAGGCGGCGTTGACGTCGAACGCGGCGCAGCCGTTCGCACCGAGGCGATGCTGGACCAGGCAGGCAGTCGAGGGGAAGACGAGATCTGGCGTGGTCGTGCCGACCACGATCAGGTCGATCTCCTTCGCGTCGACGCCGGCCGCCTGCAGCGCCGCCGTCGCGGCCGCAAACGCGAGATCACCCGTGGTCTGGCCTTCGGCAGCGATATGGCGCTGGCGGATGCCGGTACGCTCGGCGATCCACTCGTCCGAGGTTTCGACCTTTGCGGCAAGTTCGGCGTTGCTGATGACGCGTTCCGGCAACGCGCTGCCGGTGCCCGCAATGCGTGCGTAGGTCATTTCTTCTCCCCTGCCGCGCTCAATGGCGCGAGGCGAGCGCACGCGCGCGCCACGGCAGAACCGTGGCGGCGGAACACTTCGCGGTTTTCATCGGCGCTGGCGCAGCTGTCACGGCTTGCGCAATCACGGCTTGCGAATCGCCCGAGGAGGCGAATCAATCTTCTTCGTGCACCGGGGTCTTGCTGTCGATCACCTTGCGGCCACGATAGTAGCCGTCCTTGGTGACGTTGTGGCGCAGATGGGTCTCGCCCGAGGTCGGGTCGGTGCCGAGTTGCTTGGCGCTGAGCGCGTTGTGCGCGCGGCGCATGCCACGGCGGGACGGGGATTTACGGCTTTTGGCTACGGCCATGGTGTTTCTCCAAACTGAAAAGTTATAGCTTTACATTCTTCAATACGGCGAACGGATTGGGCTTGGCCTCGACCTCGGTCGTAGCGTCCGTCCATTCGTGCTGCATTTCCTGTGTTCCCGGCTTCACCGGAAACACCGGCAACGCCAGAATCAATTCGTCCTCGATCACGTCGGCCGGGCGCAAACCGTCGGCATCGACCAGCAAGGGCTCGTAGCCGGCCGGCAGGGCCGCCTCGTCCGCCTCATCGACGATGAAACCGAGCTTCGCATCGATCTCGACCGGCTGCTCGAACCGCTCCAGCGTACGCTGACAGATCAGCGGCAGCGCGGTCTTCGCCTTGACGCGGACGCCGGACACGCCAGCCACATCCTTGTCGAAATCGAGCTCGTATTCGACCTCCCCCGAGGCATCCGCCAAGCCGCTCGCCAAGCGCTTCATCGCGGCCAAAGGCAGGCGGCCAGCGAACGTGCGCCTCGCACTCACCATGCGCCACGGATCGACCAGCTCGGGCAAGGTGTGATTCACGGGTGCGCGATGGTAGGTTCCGCAGCGCACAAAGTCAATTATTTCCGCATTTTAGGCGGTCGGCTCAGACGACCCGCCCGGGCGGGTTTCGGGCGAAAATACGCGAATGACCAGCCTCGCCGATACCGATCTCGTCCTAGCCTCGACCTCCGCCTACCGCCGCGAACTGCTCGCGCGACTCGGTGTGCCGTTCCGCCAGCAGTCGCCGCAGGTCGACGAGGCGGCGCTGCCCGGGGAAGCCCCGGCTGTCCTCGCTGCGCGTTTGGCGACTGCGAAGGCTAGTGCGGTCGCGGCGACGAATCCGAACGCGCTGGTGATCGGTTCCGACCAGGTCGCCGACTGCGCCGGCAGCATCCTCGGCAAACCGGGCGACCTCGCCCGCGCGCGCCAGCAGTTGCGTGCGAGCAGCGCCAACCGCGTCGTTTTCCACACCGCGATCTGTCTGATCGATACGCACAGCGCCCCGACACGGGAATTCCATGCGATCGACACGACGACAGTCGTCTTCCGCAGCCTGAGCGACGCGGAAATCGAACGCTATCTTGTGCATGAGCGACCGTTCGATTGCGCCGGCAGCTTCAAATCCGAAGGCCTCGGCATCACCTTGTTCGAACGCGTCGAATCGCAGGATCCGACTGCATTGATCGGCCTGCCGCTGATCGCGCTGTGCCGGTTGCTGCGCGAGGCTGGTGTCGACCTTCCCTAGGGAATCCGCGCGCCGCATCGCAATTCGCGTCAACGCGGAACTTGCGTTCGCGTGAAATGCCTATACTCCGATCATCTCCGGGAGTTCACGCCGCATGTCCGTCTCGCTCGCCGCCTCAGCTGCACCTTCGCCGCTTGATCCCACTCTCGCGCGAGCGCTCGGCGCAGCCGTAGCCCAGGTCAACGACGTCGTGCTCGGCAAGGCCGCGCAGGTGAAACTCGCCTTCGCCTGCTTCCTCGCCGGCGGCCATCTGTTGATCGAGGACCTGCCCGGCGTCGGCAAAACTACGCTCGCGCACGCGCTCGCGGCGACGCTGGGTCTGAGCTTCGCACGCATTCAGTTCACCGCCGATCTGCTGCCATCTGACATCACCGGTGTCGGCATCTACGAGCGCGGCGACGGCGCCTTCAAGTTTCATCCCGGCCCGTTGTTCGCCCAGCTCGTGCTCGCCGACGAGATCAATCGCGCGACGCCAAAGGCGCAGAGCGCCCTGCTTGAGGCGATGGCCGAACACCAGGTCACTACCGACGGCATGACCCACGCGTTGCCGGAGCCGTTCTTCGTGGTCGCCACGCAGAACCCGCTCGACCTTGCCGGCACCTTCGCCCTGCCCGATTCCCAGCTCGACCGCTTCATGCTGCGCATCGGTCTCGACTATCCGGACCGCGACGCCGAGCGCGCCCTGCTGACCGCGAGCGATCGCCGCGAACTGATCGCACAGCTCGCTCCGCGTCTCGACGCTGCGCAAGCGGCGGCATTGCGCGGCGCGATCGCAAGGACGCTCGCGAGCGCCGCACTGATCGATTATGTGCAGGCGCTGCTCGCCGCGAGCCGCAGCCATGCCGAGATCCGCGTCGGCCTGTCGCCGCGCGCGGGGCTGGCGTTGCTGCAGGCGGCGCGCGCGCACG
>NZ_DASVOK010000015.1:0-1640 GCF_036383415.1 Rudaea sp.
GCCGGCGATCGTCACACCGGCATTGCGGACCGTGCGGCCCGGATACAATCGCTGGGCGCGCGCTGGTCCGACCGCGTGTGCGAAGGATCGACCGAGCCGATGCAGGAACCCGTATTGCGGGACGACGATCGCACCGAGCGAGCGAACCCTCTCGACCGCATCGTTTCCGCAGATCGCGAAGTGCTCGAGCCGGTGCCGAGGATCGCCTCGCGGCGCGGCGCGTTGCGCAGCCTCCAGCGCCGACAGCCAATGATCGATCGCACGGTCTCCGATGACGTGGGCGGCGAGCTGCCAGCCCGCCGTATGGGCGTCCATCACCTTGGCGCGCAGATCGGCCGGGTCCTCCATCAGGAGGCCGCGGGTTTCGCGATCGGCGTAAGGTTCGGACAGTGCCGCAGTCCGGGCCCCGACGATGCCGTCGACGAAGAATTTCAAGGTGCGGACCTGCCAGCGCGGATCGAATTGCGATGGGACGATGTTCAGCGCGCGCGCCTGCAACGGGTCGATCCGAAGCATGAACCCCATACGCACCGGCAACGCGCCGGCATCCCTGATCGCGCTCCAGATATCCCACTCGGTCTCGAAGCCGCTGTTGAATCCGACCGCGGCTTCGACGGCAGCGACGATGCCGAAACTCAGGCTCTCCTTGACCACCTGGCCGATCGCCTGGATGGTCCGGGCCGACGACGGCTGGGGGACCAACCCGGCGACGAGATCCGCGGCGGTTTCCGTCAACACGCCGGAGAGACGGCCATTGTCCCGCTCGATCGTTCCACCGGGCGGGTCCGCCGTGGTGGCGTCAAATTGCGCGAGCCGGAGCGCCGCCGAGTTCGCCACGGAAAGATGCCCGCCGGTCCGCCGCAACAGCACCGGACAATCCTGCGACACCCCATCCAGCTCGGCCAATGTCGGATGCCGGCGCTCCAGCAACGATTGCTCGTTGTAGTCGGCCGAGACCACCCATTCGCCCCGCCCGGCCGCAACACAGGCGCCGTGCAGACGGTCGAGCAGTTGCGCAACCGAATTGACGCCGGCGCCGAGCTGCAGATTGAGCAGCTCCTGCGCCCGCATGAAGAAGTGCAGATGCGCGTCGGTCAGCCCGGGAACCACGCGGCGACCGTCGAGATCGACGATGCGATCCGCGGACGGCGCATCGTGCCGCGACCCGAGCCAGGCGATCCGGTTGTCCGCGATCAGCAGGCTGTCGGGCGTCGAGCCATCCTGCGCGGCGAACAGGCCGCCGCGCAGGAGTGTCGTTGGCGTCCTAGCCGGCATCCTTGACCACGGCGATCATGTCGATCTCGATCTTCAGCCCGGCACGCGCCAGGTGCGCGACGCCGACGGTCGTGCGCGACGGCGGATCCTTCGGGAAATATTCGCGGAACACTTCGTTCATCGCGGCAAACTCGTTCATCATATCGGTCATGTGGATCGTCATCTTCAACGCCGTGTCGAGCCCGGCTCCGCCGGCCTCGGCAAGCGCCTTGACGTTATCGAGTGCGATGCGCGTTTGCGCCTTGATGTCCGCAGGGAATTCACGTGTCACCGGATCGGAGCCGGTCTGGCCGGAAACGAACAGAAGCCTGTCCCAGCGGATGGCCGGAGAGTACGGGAGGCCCGGCCGCAATCCGGTCGGCGGG
>NZ_DASVOK010000016.1:0-3141 GCF_036383415.1 Rudaea sp.
GAGGGCTGGCAGGATGCGGCCGAACACCAGCGAGTCCGGCATCTTGAGCACAAAACGTAACAACGCCGTCAGTGTCAGCATGTTCACGAGGATGTTGGTGCCGAAGCCGAAAAAGGCGTTCCAGTCGCCTTGTGCCCACAGGATCGGTTTGCCCGAAGTCGCAGTTGTGTCTGACGTGCTCATCACGCGCTCCTATGCAATCATTTTCGTTTGTTCGGAATTCAGTGCCGCTAAAATTTCAGACGATTGGCTGACCCAGCCGAAGATGCCGCCCTGCGCCTTGATCATGCGCAGGCCCATTTCGTGGAATTCGGGAAAATAGGACGCACAGCAGTCCGCCAGCACGACGCAGCGATAACCGCGGTCGTTGGCTTCACGCACGGTGGTGTTGACGCAGACCTCGGTGGTGACGCCGCAGACCAGCAGCGTCTCGATGCCACGCTGTTTCAGAATGTCGCCAAGCTCGGTCGCGTAGAACGCACCCTTGCCGGGTTTGTCGATCACGATCTCGCCTTTCAGCGGATACAGGCTCGGCACGATGTCGTGGCCTGCTTCGCCGCGAATAAGGATACGGCCCATCGGACCGGGATCGCCGATCCGCAAGCTGGGTGCGCCGCGTTCGATCTTGGCAGGTGGCGCGTCGGAGAGATCTGGAAGATGACCTTCGCGGGTGTGAATCACCAGCAGGCCCGCTTTGCGGAACGCGTCGAGTACGAGGCCGCAGGGCTTCACGGCGCGCGCGAGTTGCGAGACATCGTTGCCGAGCGTTTCGCCGAAGCCGCCGGGCTCGAGGAAGTCGCGCTGCATGTCGATGATGACGAGCGCGGTTTTCGTCCACACCACGCTGACTGGTGCCGGCTCGGCGGCGAGCAAACTCTTGATAGCCATAGGCATCACCCCGTTCGTCAATCTCGACGAAGCAAGCGGTATGCCATTGTGTACACAGCGCGCAGCGATCTCGCGGGGTCACGATTATCGATTTGAAACAACAGGTTGACGCCTGAAGCCGCGACTCCTCCGGGCCGCGAAACATCGCGTTGGTTGCGACGTCAGACTAAATTTTAGGCGGACTGCTGCGGCAGCCGCGCGGCGAGGACGGCAATTGACATGCTCTTTGTTGGTCTGCATTATATTGCACTAGTCGCCAGAGAGCGGCAGGGATAGCTGCATTATTATTCTAAGTATGCAGCCACCAAGGGAGGGAAGCCGATGCCTGCGTTCGCAGAAGCTGCGGCGAAAGAAGTGTCGGCTGGCGCGCTCCGGGCGCAGCCATGACGACGGCCACCGCTCATCGTCAGGCCAGTGCGCAGGCGCTGTTCGCCAATCCGAATATCGTCGCCGAACGCAAGACCGACGGCAGCATCTGGCTGAGATCGGCGACGCCGTTGCAGCCGTTCGCACGCTGTGTCGGCGATTGGCTCGAGCAATGGGCGCGTGACACGCCCGATACCGTTTTCCTCGCGGAGCGCAGTAGTGCCGACGCGCCGTGGACCAGGCTGACTTATCGCGAAGCGTTGCGGCGGGTGCGCGCGGCGGGATCCTGGATTTTGGCGCAGGGCATGAGCGCGGACCACCCGCTGGTGATTCTGTCCGACAATTCGATCGATCATGCCGTCTTCATGCTGGCGGCGATGCATGTCGGTGTACCGGCGGCGTCGGTGTCGCCGGCCTATTCGCTGGTGTCGAAGGATTTCGACAAGCTGAAAAGCATGATCGCGCTGCTCGATCCCGGCGCGATCTATGTTTCCAGTGCGAGGATGTTTGCCCCTGCGTTGAGCGCCATCGCGCCACTGCATACGGCTCTGATCGTGGCCGGCGATCCGGACGGGTTCGACGGCGCGATTGCGTTCTCGTCATTGACGGCCGCGGCGGAAACGCCAGGGGTCGCGCGCGCTTTCGCTGCCGTCGGTCATGACACCATCGCAAAATTTCTGTTCACGTCGGGCTCGACCGGCACGCCGAAGGCCGTCATCAACACCCAGCGCATGCTGACATCGAACCAGGCCGCGAAAATCCAACTCTGGCCGTTTCTCGGCGAGCCCAATCTCACCACGCTCGATTGGCTGCCGTGGAGCCATACGTTCGGCGGCAATCACAATTTCAACTGCGTGCTGCGCAATGGCGGCACCCTTTACATCGACAGCGGCAAGCCGGCGCCCGGCCTGTTCGCGTTGTCGCTGGCCAATCTGCGCGATGTGATCCCCACGGTATATTTCAACGTGCCGCGCGGCTATGACATGCTGATCGCAGCCTTGCGAGACGACGGCGAGTTGCGCAGGCGATTCTTCTCGAACGTGAAGCTGCTGTTTTATGCGGGCGCCGCGCTGCCACAGAATCTCTGGGAGGCGCTGGAGGCGTTGTCGATTGCGACTGTCGGCCACGCCGTGCCGCTGGTCTCGTCATGGGGCTCGACCGAGACTGCGCCTCTCGCAACGGATTGTCATTTCCAGGCGCCGCGTTCGGGCAATATCGGCGTGCCGATCCCGGGAACGGAGATCAAGCTGGTGCCGACAGGCGACAAGCTCGAGGCGCGGGTGCGCGGGCCGAACGTGACGCCGGGATACTGGAAAGCCCCGGAGCAGACTGCGAAGGCGTTCGACAGCGACGGCTTCTATCTGATGGGCGATGCGATGACCTTCGCGGATGCCGCGCGCCCCGAACTCGGGTTGTTTTTCGACGGACGCGTCGCCGAGGATTTCAAACTGACATCCGGCACCTGGGTCAGCGTCGGCACGCTGCGCATCGCGGGTATCGCGGCACTTGCGCCATTGGCGCAGGACATTGTGGTCGCTGGCCAGGACAAGGATGACGTCCGCTTTTTGGTGTTTCCAAACATCGCAGCTTGCCGCACGCTAGCGAAACTGCCCGATGCTGATGTTGCCGATGTGCTGCGCGCCCCGGCGGTGCGCGAGGCGGTGGCGCAGGGGCTTGCACGCTTGAAAGCGAAGGGCGGCGGCTCGTCGAGCGTCGCCACCCGTGCCTTGCTGCTGCCGGATCTGCCATCGGTGGACGGCGGCGAGATCACCGACAAGGGTTACATCAATCAGCGCGCGGTGCTGTCGCGGCGCGCCTCGGACCTCAAGAGGCTCGACGACGATGGATGCGGCGACTGGATCGGATGCCCGGCCTGACGGGCACAAT
>NZ_DASVOK010000017.1:0-11979 GCF_036383415.1 Rudaea sp.
GGGACGGGCGGCGCGCTTCGCCGCCGCGGCTGGCCGCATGATCGGCAGCGTCAGCTCGGGGACGGTCGCGTCGGATTCATGCTGGGGGAGGTGCTGCACCCCGACCGGAAGGTTTGCGGTCAAGGTGCGCAGCGCATCGAACACCGCGGTGCAGTGTTTGCAGATGACGCTGCCACGCGCCTGCGCCAGGGCCTCGGGCTCGACCAGGTAGATCGTCAGGCAGTCGGAGCATTGCGTATACATGGCGGAATTGTACGCTGGAGGTCAGCTGCGCGCAGAGCGCAGCATCCGCGCCCTGGAAATCAATCTCCGGCCTTCCTCCTGCCGGTGATGCGCACCCAATCTTCGCGCGTTGCGACGGCGAGGTCTTCGAACCACTGCGCATAATGCGCAAGCAGTTCCGTTTCCTGTCCGCGCAGGATGCCGGACAGGGCGAGCAATCCTTGCGGCTTGACGCAGGCCGCGAGTTGCGGTGCGAGATCGGCCAGCGGCCCGGCGAGGATGTTCGCGATCAGGATGTCCGCGCGTTGCGGCGGAAACTCCTCCGGCAGATGCACGTCGAGTCGGGCCGCGACGCCGTTGCGTTCGGCATTGGTGCGCGAAGCAACGATCGCCTGCGCGTCGTTGTCGATGCCGATCGCGCGCGCGGCGCCGAGCCTGAGCGCGGCGATGGCGAGCACGCCCGAGCCGCAGCCGAAGTCGATCACGGTCTTGCCGCCCACGTCGGTCGCGTCGAGCCATTCCAGGCACAATGCTGTAGTTGGATGCGTGCCGGTGCCGAAGGCAAGGCCGGGATCGAGATGGACGATGATCTTGCAGGCATCTTCTGCGCCTGGCGCGACCGTGCTTGGATAGATCCACAGCCGTTCGCCGAAACGCATCGGCTGGTAGGTGTCCATCCATGCGCGCGTCCAGTCCTGGTCGACCACCTCGCGGAACGCGATGCGATCCGGAGCGAGTTCGGGCACGAGTTCGTGTAGCGCATGCACGAGTCCGCTGCGGTCGATATCGCTCGCGAACAGCGCGTTGAGCACGATTTCGTTCCACAGCGGCAGCTCGCCGACGCCGGGTTCGAAGATCGCGCGCTCGTCGGGCGTGTCCGCGTCGGCATCGCGCAGCGTGATCGACAGTGCGCCCAAATCCTCTAGCGCGAGTTCGACGCGCTCCTGCTGCTTTGCGTGCAGGGTCAGCGAGAGTTCGAGCCAGGCCAGTGGCGTGTCCTCAACCGCGCCCGATGCCCTTCTCGCGCTGTTCCGCGATGCGCTTTTCGAGGTAGTGGATGTTCTGCCCGCCGGCCTGGAAGCCGCCGTCGGCCATGATGCGTTGCTGCAACGGGATATTGGTCTTCACGCCGTCGACGACGAATTCGCCGAGCGCGATGCGCATGCGTGCGATCGCGGTCTCGCGGTCGCGGCCGTGCACGATCAGCTTGCCGATCATCGAATCGTAGTTCGGCGGTATCTTGTAGCCGTCGTAGATGTGCGTGTCCACGCGCACGCCGGGGCCGCCTGCAGCAAGGAAACGCTTCACCAAACCGGGGGACGGCATGAACGTGTCGGGATCCTCGGCATTGATGCGGCATTCGATCGCATGGCCGGTGATCTTGATGTCGCTCTGCTTGATCGAAAGTTTTTTGCCGCCCGCGATCAGAAGTTGTTCGCGCACGAGGTCGACGCCGGTGATCATCTCGGTGACCGGATGCTCGACCTGGATGCGCGTATTCATCTCGATGAAGTAGAAGCGGCCGTTTTCGTAGAGGAACTCGAACGTGCCGGCGCCGCGATAGCCGATGCGGATGCAGGCCTCGACGCAGACGCGGCCGATTTCCTCGCGCTGTTCCGGCGTGATGCCCGGCGCGGGCGCCTCCTCGACGACTTTCTGGTGGCGGCGCTGCATCGAGCAGTCGCGCTCGCCGAGGTGGATGGCATGGCCCTGGCCGTCGGCGAGCACCTGGATTTCCACATGGCGCGGATTCTCCAGGAACTTCTCCATGTAGACCTGATCGTTGTTGAACGCGGCCTTGGCTTCGGATTTGGTCAGCGTGATCGCGTTGTTGAGGTGCGCTTCGGTGTGCACCACGCGCATGCCGCGTCCGCCGCCGCCGCCTGCGGCCTTGATGATGACCGGGTAGCCAATTTCGCGTGCGATCTTCGCATTCGTCGCCGCATCGTCGCCGAGCGGGCCGCCCGAGCCGGGCACGCAGGGCACGCCGGCGGCCTTCATCGCGCGAATCGCCTCGACCTTGTCGCCCATCAGGCGGATCACGTCCGCGGTCGGGCCGATGAAGACGAAACCGGACTGCTCGACGCGCTCGGCGAAGTCGGCGTTCTCGGACAGGAAACCGTAGCCCGGATGGATGGCCTGCGCGTCGGTTACTTCGGCTGCAGCAATGATCGCCGGCGTCGACAGGTAACTTTCCGCCGCCGGCGCGGGGCCGATGCAGACGGACTCGTCGGCCATGCCGACGTGCTTGAGATTGCGGTCGACCGTGGAATGCACGGCGACGGTCTTGATGCCGAGCGTGGCGCAGGCGCGCAGGATGCGCAGCGCGATTTCGCCGCGGTTGGCGATGACGACTTTATCGAGCATGGGGCGCGCCGACTCAGCCGATCACGAACAGCGGTTCGTCGAACTCGACCGGCTGGCCGCTCGATGCGAGCACCGCGAGCACCGTGCCGGCCGCATCGGCCTCGATCTGGTTGAACATCTTCATCGCCTCGATGATCGCAAGCGTGTCGCCGACCTTGACCGTCTGGCCGACCTTGACGAAGGCGGGCGCCTCGGGATTGGGCGAGGCGTAGAACGTGCCGACCATTGGCGAGCGCAGCACGTGGCCCGGCGGCAGCTCCTTGCCGCCTGCGGCAAGCGCGGGGGCCGGCGTGCTCGCGACAGGCGCGGATGCCGGTGTCGGAGCGGCGGCGGGAACCTGGACATGCGTCACCGGCGCGGCAGGCGCGAAGGCAGCACCCTTGGGCACGCGCGACAGGCGCACCGATTCCTCGCCTTCCTTGATTTCGAGTTCGGCGAGGTTGGATTCCTCGAGGATATCGATCAGTTTTTTTATTTTGCGGAGATCCACTGATGCACCTTCTTTTGTTTCCGATTATCTTGACTTCGAGCATCCTGCCCTGTGCCGCTACGCGGCCAGCTTCGCTGTTCACGCCGCTCGTGCGGCGCAGTGGCATTTGATTCTTTGCCTGCGCGGTTCGTCAGACCGTGGCTTGATCCAGCTTCTGCACGGCCGCCGCGAGGGCAAGGCCATAGCCGATCGGCCCGAGCCCGCAAATCACACCCACCGCGAGATCGCTGAGATAGCTGTGCCGGCGAAACGCCTCGCGCGCATGCACGTTCGACAGATGCACTTCGATGAACGGCAGCGCCACCGCCGCGAACGCGTCGCGCAGGGCGATGCTGGTATGGGTGAACGCGCCCGGATTGATCAGGATGAACGCCGTGCCGTCCGTGCGCGCCTGCTGCACGCGCCCGACCAGCTCGTGCTCGGCGTTCGACTGCAGGCATTCCAGTGCGTGACCGGCGGCCTTGGCGCGCGCGGCCAAGTCGGCATTGATCTCGTCCAGCGTCGCGCGCCCATAGATCTCCGGCTCGCGCGTGCCGAGCAGGTTCAGGTTGGGGCCGTGCAGGACGAGGATTTTCGCCACGAAGGAAAAGGTCCAACGGACCGGCGGTCCGCTCAAGGCGCGGAAGTCTGCGCCGTCGATGCCGACTTGTCCAGTGCGATACGTACAAATTCGACGAAGATGGCCGATGTTGAACGGCTGTTTGAATATCGGGCAGGTCGCGTGTACCGCCTCGCCGTTGCGGCTCCCGCCGGCCTGATCTAGAGGTGTGGCTCCAGCCAGTCGCCGAGGCTTTCTTCGCTGAAGTAGCCTGCGCGCTGGGCGATCAGTCTGCCATCGCGACCGATCAGCACGCTGTACGGTAACACGCCGCGGGTGTCGCCATAGCGCAGGGAGGCGTCCTCGTCCTCGCCGGCGAGCAGGATCGGATAACGGATCGGATAGTCCTTGAGGAAATCGCGCACCGCGTCGGAATCGTCGATCGCGATGCCGACCACGAGCAGGCCCTTGTCGGCGAACTTCTCGTGGGTTGCGTCGAGCAGCGGCATTTCTTCGCGGCAGGGGCCGCACCAGGTCGCCCAGAAATTCAGCAGCACGAGCTTGCCGTCGAACTCGGACAGGCGCCGCGGCTTGCCTTCGACATCGGACAGCTCGAGATCGGCGCGTTGGTCGCCGACCTTGAGCACGGCCATGCCCGGCGGCACGGGCCGCTCGGCGTAGCCGTTCATGTGCGTCGAAGCGAACAGGCCGAGCAGGGCACCGAGGATCGCGACGGCGACGATGGCGAGATGGGAACGTTGCAGCATTACGGCGCCGGCTTGCCCTTGGGAACCTCTGAATAAACGTAGCGAGCGAAGGCAGTGCGTGTGCCGACGGAGCGCAGGAACCGGAGTTTACTGGTAGTAAATGAGGATTACATGCCGCTCCTGCGGCATGCCCTGCGGGTCAGCTTCGCTGTTCGCTTCGGCTTCCTGCCTTCGCAGTCCGAGCACCGCCGGCGCGCGAGCTGCCGAGCGCAGTAGTTTATTTAGAGGTTCCCTCGATGGCCGACTCGACTATGCCCTGGGTCAGCACGGTCGGCAAGGCATGGCCTTCCTCGCCCTTGCGGAACACGACATAGAGCGGCACGCCGACCGCCTTGAACTGTTCGAGGAGGGCTTCGATGTCGGGGTCGGGATTGGTCCAGTCGGCGACCATGAACACGGTGTCGGTGCGCTTGAGCAGGTCGCGGAACGCATCCGTGTGCAGCACCGCGCGTTCGTTGACCTTGCAGGTCGTGCACCAGTCCGCGCCGACGTCGATGAACACGGCCTTGCCAGCCTTGCGCAGCTCGGCGAGCTTGGCCGGGCTGAAGGCGACCTGGCCCGCAACTTCCGTCGGCGCGACGGTCGCACGCTCGAGTCGCGCGATCGCATACAGCGGTGGCAGCGCGAGCAGCAGCGCGACGAGTGCGAGCGCACGCCAGGCGCCGCTGCCGTAACGGCTGCGCTCGAACCACCACAGCGCGAGACCGAGCACGATGACGCCGACGAGAACGAGGCCGATCGCATCGACGCCGCGCTGGTTGCCGAGCACCCAGATCAACCACGCCGCGGTCAGGTACATCGGGAACGCGAGCAGTTGCTTGAGCGTTTCCATCCACGCACCGGGCTTCGGGAGCAAGCGGCCGAACGCAGGCACGAAGCCGATCAAGAGGAACGGCAGTGCCAGGCCGAGGCCGAGCGCGATGAAGACGAGGAACGCGGTCAGCGTCGAACTCGCGAACGCGAAGGCGAGCGCCGAACCCATGAACGGCGCGGTGCACGGACTCGCGACGACGACCGCGAGTACGCCGGTGAAGAAATCGCCAGCCGGTCCCGAGCGGGATGCCAAGCCCTGTCCCGCATTGGTCAGGCCGACGCCGAACTGGACCACGCCCGACAGCGACAGGCCGATCGCGACGATCACGTAGACGAGCACGGCGACGATCAGCGGCTGCTGCAACTGATAGCCCCAGCCGTAAGCCATGCCGGCCTTGCGCAGCGCGATCACGGCGAGGCCGACCGCGGCGAACGAGAGCATCACGCCGGCGGTGTACCAGAGCACGTGCCGGCGCGCATGCTGCGGCGACTCGCCGCCTTCGAGAATCGAGATCGCCTTGAGCGAAAGCACCGGCAGCACGCACGGCATCAGGTTGAGGATCAGGCCGCCGAGCAGCGCGGCGAATAGCGCCGCGAGCAGCGAGCCGCCGCTCACCGCAGGCCGTGTCTGCTGCGCAACGTCGGTGGCCGTGGTCGTGTTCTTGTCGCCGCCGGTCGCCGCGTTTGCGGCGCCGGTCATCGTCACCGCGATGCTGCGCGTCGTCGGCGGATAGCAGACGCTGCCTTCGAGGCAACCCTGGAACGTCGAGGTGAAGTGCAGCGGTTGGCCCGCGGCAAGGTTCGACACGCTGATCGGCACATCGACCTGGTCGAAATACACGGTCGTCTTGCCGAAGCTCGCGTCCTCGTGCAGCTTGCCCTCGGGCCAGCGCGGCGCTCCGAGCGTCGCGTTGTCTGCGCGGAACGAGGTCTTGTCGCGATAGAGGTAATAGCCTTTCGGCATCGTGAAGCGCACGAGCACTTCATTGGGCCCCGAAGCGATCGCTTCGAACACGTAGGCTTGGTCGACCGGCAGCGGCTCACCCGTTGCGAGCGCGCCGCCCGATGCGCCGCCGAGCAGGTTCGTCGCGCCGGCCGTGGGCAACGCGGCAGCGGTCATCGCCGGCAGATCGACCACGATCTTCGCCGTGTGCGGCGGATAGCAGATCTTCGGCTCGACCTCGTGGCAGCCCTGGTAGCGCACCGAGAGCGCGACCTGCGCGGCGTCGGCAGGCGCAGTCAGCCTTTGCGTCGAGGAGAAGTCCTTGTGATACACCTCGACATCACCGAGAAACTCGTCGTGCTTCTTCTCGCCCGCGGGCAACTCGTGCGTGCCGAGGGCGACACCCGCATCGCTCGTTGTCACCTTGATGCGGTCGCGATAGAGGTAGTAGTGCTCGGCCAGCTTCCAGCGCAGTTCGATCGAGTTGCGCTCGGTTGCCCGGGCTTCGACCTTGAAGGCCTGATCGATATCGAGCAACTGCTCCTCGGTAGCGATGACAGACGGCGAGAACAGCGTGGTGGCGAGCGCGAGCAGCGCAAAGCGGAATCGGGTCATAGGGGGAATTCTACGTCAGTTGCGCAAGCAGACCGGCGTCGGCACCGCGCGATTGCATGGGCGGCACGCAAAAAAAGACGATGACAAATCCATCACCCTTGTGCTGGTCACGGCCCGTGTCGGCGCAACCCTGTGGCGAATCTCATGGGCAATTGAAGCCGTTGCACGAACAGACCTTGCAGATCGTGCCGGCTGTATTCGGAGCCGTCTGACCGCCGAGCAGCGGGGTATTGGCATGACTCGCACGCGCCTGTGGAGACGTTGCGCAGCTGCGGAAACAGGAACTTGAGCCGGCGCACCAGTTCGGGGCCGTTGATGACGGGCATACCGATGTCGGACTCACTTCGAAGCATCCACACCGCGCCCGCCCGGGCGCCACGCTTCCAGAAACCGCCGCATCAACTCTGCGCTGTAATCTCCATCCGCACGCAGATCCAGAAGATGCTGCGAGTGCACGAGAGCGCCGTCGCCATCGAGCACGAAGTAGTGAGGAACGCCCAGTACCTTTCCATACTTTTTGAAAGCTTCGCCGTTGTGCCCCGCGAAGGGGTAATGCACATAGACGGTAACAAAACCCGCCTCCCTGAAGCTGAGCAAATCCGGGTTCCGCCGGAACAGATCGTCCATCTGGCCACAGTAGGCACACCAGTCGCCGCCGACATACACGATCACCCGTCTATCCGTCTGCCTGGCCTCCGCGACCGCTGCGGCAATATCCGCTGCAACGTCGCGCTTGGCATCGAACGCATGCACTGGCGTGTGCCCCTCAATGCCGATTGCCGAAGCAGACCTGCTCGATTGCGCCAGGCTGCATATGCAGGTCATCGCAAGGGGAATCACCGCGAGAACCAGCCGCCTTCTCACGTCGCACCCAATCGGCTTGTCTTCAAAGAAATGGTGGGCGGAAGTGATTCCGCCCACCCGACATGACAACAGCAAGTTTATTTATTGCAGTGGGGTTGTCGTGCACTCGCCGACATTGCACATGGCGCACGTCGCCTGCGCACAGGCCAGTGCTCCGGCTGGGCACAGTCCGCCCACCGGCTGCGGGTTCGAACCCAGCGCGGCCGTGGCTCCCGTCACCGACACCGTGTCGGTGAAGGTATAGCGTCCATTCGTCGCGCCGTCGCCGTTGGCGGACGTCGGCTGGTACGTGCCGGAAACATCCGCGCAATCATTGCCGTCCGGATCCCCGGCCGGGTCCAGCGCCGCAATCGAAGACAACGGCTGCAGCGACGCCGGGTTATCGGCCAGCGTGATGTTCGTCAGCTGCACCGAGCCCAGGTTGCATACGTGCGCCTTGAACGGGACCTGGACTACGCACGACGTGCCGCCGCACACCAACAGCGGTCCCGGCGCAACGCAGCTCTTCACCACGCTGATCGATGAGGATACCGTCGTCGTGCAGGTCGCGCTCGCATCGGGCCCCATCGAGTGGATGGTCTGTCCGCCGACCGTGGCCGTTGCATTGGCCGTGTTGGTCGCCGACAACTGGGCCAGCGTCGCCGAAATGCTGTAGGTCGCCGTCTGTCCCGCAGCCAGACTGGTCACCGCGCTGCCATTGAGCATCAACGGCGGATTCACCACCGTGTTCGATCCTGGCAGCGTATCGTTCACTTGCAGACCCGTCAGGGTACCTACGCCGGTGTTGGTCACCGTGCCGGTCCACGAGAACGACACTTGCGTGCCATCGTTTACGAGCGCCGGCGGATTGGCGCTGTCGCAGGTCTTGGTGACGCTCATGCCGCACACCGGGAACCCGCCCAGCACGAAGTCCTTCAGTACCGCCGAAGTCGATTGCGAGGATCGGGTCTCTTCCAGAAAACTCGAGAAGCACGGCAGGTTGCCGCCCAGAGCCGACGACAGATTGATGCCACCCTGGAAGAACAGCGGGGACCCCAGATTCCCCTCCCACGTCGTGTTCGTGGTTGCCGCGTTCGTCACGGCGCAATAGAGCGATCCCGCACAGTTCACGCTGGAAGCCTGGGCATGAATCAACCGCAGATTGCTGTCCGCGCACTGGCCGTCGGTGGGGTTCTTCACGCCCGTCGTGCAGGTGTGGTCCCACTTGTAGACCGAGATGGCGGAATTGCCCCCGCCGCCGGTAAATGCCGAGATGGCGAAGACGTCGTTGTCCTTGTGCACGCCGTTGAACGTGCCGTTGGGGTTCAGCGAGACCGTGTTCTGGAAAAACCAGATGCCGATGTTCGCATCGCCGTTCGGCGAGGCACGGTCTGCGCCAAACATCAGCACATAGTCGCTGGAACTGCCCGCGTACAGCGCCCCATAGCCCGCGTTCAGTGTGTCCTTGTTCGGTGTCGGTGAAGTACTCCACTTCCAACTCGTCAGGTCGTAGAAGTCTTTCGACCCTCCGGAAGTGAAGCTGTCGGTGCTGGCCAACCCGTTAATGAATGTGCGAACGATCGAATGGCCCGCTGAAGAGCCATTGCCCGGCGTACCGTTTGTGCCGCCGGTCCCGTTCAGAAGGTTCCAATAATCGCACGGCGTCCCATAGATGCATGGCGGGTAGCCCGGGCTTTGCGCGGCATTGCCGTCGATCTGCATCAATGTAGCGGGTGGGGTCTGTGCAATCGCAACTGCCGAAGTTGCGACAATACCCAGGCAAAGCATTGAACGAATCAGCAACTTCAATGTACACATGGTCGTTTCCTCCAATTCAAGAAATGGCAGACAGGCGGAATCCGGGCACTCTCAGGCGCAAGTGCAAATACGCCGGGTTAATGGTTCCAATGAGCGCGCAGCAGGCGGCGCGCGGCTGGCGTCGAGGTCGAACACGCCGCACCGCGCTTGCGAGGGTGGAGAATCCCGCCGCAGCTGCCAGAACGACCCACCTGATCGACAACAGCATGCGATCGCGAAGCAAGGGCAAGGTGCGCATGATTTCGCTCCTTTGCAGATCAAGGGGTCGCCCGGCGACGTCTCCCCGTTGGCACGATCGCCGCAAGGCGATTACCTAGATATCGCAAAGAAGCAAGTGCTGTAATCCTTCCGGCAGAGTACGTAATATGGAGTATGTGGTCGTTGAACGGAGGTGAGTTCAGCGGTCCGGTACAGGGGCTAAGCGCGCATAGGGGCGCGCGACCGTTCGCTCGCATGGTGGCGAGTGAGGGGGTTGCATGAACACGCCGCAGGTGTTGATCGGCAGCGCCGATCGACGGTTCCGGCACGACGTCTGCGCCATCCTCGCGCAACAGGACGATATTGACGTCGCCGGTACGGCTATCGATGCCGTGATGTTGTCGCGCATGGCTGCAGCAACGCAGCCGGGGATCATCATTTTGGACATGCAACTGCTGCCGGGCGATCCGGCGCCGTTGATCGAGGGGCTGTATGTGGCGTGTCCGCACGCCAAGCTGCTGCTGTTTTCCGATGTGCCCGACGACGGCTGGCTCGTCAGTGCAGTACAGCACGGCGTGCGCGGTTGCGTCGACCGCACATGCGGCGCGGAGGTGTGGCTGCGCGCGCTGCATGCGCTACTCGTCGGCGATGTCTGGATCCGGCGCAGGGTGCTGTTCGCCGCGTTGCAGGGTGGCAGCGTCGTCCACGGTGATCCGCTCGCCGCGAAATTGTTTACCCTGACGCCGCGCGAACGCCAGATCGTCGTCTATGTGCGTGACGGCTTGAGCAACAAGCAGATCGCCCGCCAGCTCGACATCTGCCCGACCACGGTCAAGACCCATTTGCAGCACATCTTCGGCAAGCTCGATATCAGCCGACGTCTCGAGTTGCTGCGGCAGTGGGGGGCTGAAAAACCATTGGAGGGAACGATCCACGACGCCAGGCATATGCCGGCGAATTGATGTAGCCATGCTGGAAGCGCGTCACGCTTCGTAGCGCCGCTGCCGCATCCACTTGGTTGCAATCCACTTCTCGCCCTTGAGCACCGGCAAACCGCCGTGCAGGGTCTGCGGGTCGACCTGGTCGAGGCTGTTGCAGTATTCGAAATAGACTGCCGCGCCCTTCTTCGGCCCGACACGCAGGCCGAGTTTGGGGAACACGGTCGCGCCGCCGTCCTCGACGTCGTTGAGGTAGATGATGAGGCTGGCAACGCGCTGGCCGCCTTGGGCGAGATGCGTGCGGCTCCCTGCATCTTCGGGCGGGAAGTAGTCGTAGTGCGGCGCGTATTCGTCGCCGGTGCGGTAGTGCAGGATCTGCAGGCCTTCACCATTCTCGATTGGCATGTTCATCAGCGCGGCGATGCGGTGGTCAAGGCGCGCGATGAACGCGTTGGCGTTGAGCGGGAAATACGTGCCCTCGCTCGTGCGTCCTGCGGTCAGTCCAGCGCCTCCGCTTGCGCGGTCGACGATGGTCGAGCGCACGAGCTTGTGCGCGGACAGGCGCACGAGCTCGTCGCATTCTTGTGTGTCGAACACGTTGTCGAGGAAGGCAACTGTCGGTCGCTCGATGCGCAGCACGACGCGCACGTCGCGATCCGGCAGGCGGATCACATTGCCCGAAGGTAGACGCGGTGTTTCGTGGACGTAGGTGCCGTTTGCGATCGATGCGGCGGCGATGCTGCGGTCAGCCAGGTCGAATACCGCAGTGCGCGCTGCATCCGCGTCGAAGCCGGCACGCACCATGTCCGCAACGAGCATCTCCAGATCGCAGTTGCGCTGCAGATTGTGCGTGATCCAGTTGCGCCACTCCTCGGGCACCTGCGTGTGCGCGTTCATGTCGATCCCGTCCGTCGCATGGCAAAAAACGAGTTTAGCTGGCTGGCCGCTGTCGACGGAAAGTGCGCGGAAAATACATACGCCAGCGAATTGCTGCGGCGCGACGTGCGTACGTGAAAAATTTGTAATCCAATATGCCCACACGAAGCCCTAGGGCTTGTGGGGGAGGGTGGCCCGTCGCGAGCAATCGCGGCGGGCTTTTTCGTTTCTGCGGGCCGCAGAACGCGGATCGCCCACCGCGGTTGAAGATTCAGCCATCACGATGCAGGGTCCGCCGTCGACATCACGCACGGCGTGCGCCGTAAGCGAACCTATGCGGGATTGAGATATTCCGACGGGGTGATGCCGAAGCGCCGGTGGAAGGCGCTGGAAAAATGGCTGTGGCTGGCGAAGCCGACGCGTACCGCGATCTCGCCGATTTCCGCATCCGCCTGCTCGATCAGATAGGCCGCCTTGCGCAGGCGCAGTTCGTGGCGATAGTCGACGAGCTTGAATCCCGTCGCCGCATGAAACGTGCGCGAGAGGTAGGC
>NZ_DASVOK010000018.1:0-1580 GCF_036383415.1 Rudaea sp.
CGTCGGCAGCTTCGCACCGGCGCCCGACAGTCACACGGTCTACCTGACGGCCGAAGACGCAGGCCAGGAAAAACTCTATCGCGCCGCGAACGGCGACAAGGAAGCCAAGCTCGTCGGCGCGCCCGCGCATGGCACGTGGGCAAACCTGAGCGGTGGCGTAAAGTCGCCCCTGCTGCTCGCGCAGTACGAGTCGGCCACCGAGCCGCCGGAGATCGTGCGCCTCGACACCTCGGGCAAGATGCAGAAGCTCACGAATTTCACCGCCGAGCGCACGGCCAAGCTGGACCTCGGTCCGGTCGAGCATTTCGTCTTCACCAATACGCGCGGCCAGCGCATCGACTCGATGCTGGTGAAGCCGCCGCATTTCGACGCGGCGAAGAAATATCCGTTGCTCGTGGTCATGCACGGCGGCCCGTTCTCGCAGTGGCGCGACCAGTGGGTGCTGCGCTGGAACTACCACCTGCTCGCCGCGCCCGGCTACGTCGTGCTGCTGACCAACTACGTCGGCTCGACCGGCTACGGCGAGGCATTCTCGCAGGCGATCCAGGGCGATCCGCTCAGGGGCCCGGGCGACGACATCAATGCTGCCGCGGACGAGGCGATCAAGAAGTATACTTTCATCGACGCGAGCCATCAGTGCGCCGCCGGCGCGAGCTACGGCGGTCACTTGTCGAACTGGATGCAGGCGACGACGACGCGCTACCGCTGTCTCGTCAGCCACGCCGGCCTGGTCAATCTCGAAGCGCAGTGGGGCACGTCGGACACGATCTACGGCCGCGAAGTCGGCAACGGGGGTCCGGTCTGGGAACAGGGCGTGGTCTGGCGCGAGCAGAACCCGATCCGCTTCGCGGCGAAATTCAAGACCCCGGCGCTGGTCTCGGTCGGCGAACACGACTTCCGCGTGCCGATCAACAACGCACTCGAATACTGGTCGGCGCTGCAACGCCAGCGCGTCGAGAGCAAGCTCATCGTTTTTCCCGACGAGAACCACTGGGTGCTCAACGCCGAGAACTCGAAGTTCTGGTACGGCGAAGTCCAGACATGGCTGGCGCGGTGGTTGAAGGACGAAAAGCCGAAGAACGGCTAGATCGGACTTCAATCCGGAATGAAGAGCGGGGTTCGATGAATCGAGCCCCTACGAAGCGGAGGCAAACGCATTGCCCATTGCGGGACTTGTGGGAGAATCCGGCTCATCGGTTTCGATGAAAGGACGCAAAGGCCATGCCCCCATCGATAGCCTCGCTGAAAACCCGCGCAGTGCAAGCGCGCGATCGCACACTTGCGCTGCGCCACTCGCACCGCGCGCGCAAGCTCGCCTTGATCGCGGCGATCGTGTTGATCGTCTACGCGCTGCTCGGCTTTTTCCTCGTACCCGCGCTGCTGCAGCGCTGGGTCGACGCGAACGCGGGCAAGTTGCTCGGGCGGCCCGTATCGGTCGGCGCATTGCAATTCAATCCGTTCACGCTGAAGCTCGGCGCGGACCAGGTGCATGTCGCCGATGCCGACGGCAAGGCGCCCTTTGTCGACATCGACCGCCTCGTGCTCAACGGCGCATGGACCTCGCTGCTGCGCTGGGCGCC
>NZ_DASVOK010000019.1:0-13053 GCF_036383415.1 Rudaea sp.
ATGTCGACGCCCGCACCGCCGCCGGCACCGCCGGCGCCGCCCGCGGCTCCGGTCGACATCGCACCGAGCGAGAACATCAGCTACCGCAAGATGCGTCCGCCGAAGTATCCGCCGCAGGCCGTGCGCGAACATCACACGGGCAAGGTGATACTGAAGGTGCTGATCGCCACGGACGGATCGCCGAAGGAAATCACGGTGGAGAAATCCTCCGGCTATCGCGAACTCGACCAGGCCGCGATTGCAGCAGCGAAGACTTGGATGTTTAATCCGGGAAGCAAGGGTGGCCAGCCCTACGAGGGCTACGCGCTCATCCCGGTTGATTTCACCTTGGCAGATTGATTTGACGTGACGGTAGCCGGCGATTCCGGCGGAATTTCAGAACCACAAACTTAAGGGTAAGGTCATGTTACAAGAAGCAGCTTCCGCTCCGGTTGCCGGGCAAGGCAACGCCGCCGCTCTGACGCAGATGGGTTTCGAACATCTGCTGCACAACTTCGACACCTTGGGTCTGGTTGTGTTCATCACGCTCGTGATCATGTCGCTGGGCTCGGTATTCTTCATCATCGTCAACGCATGGCGCATGTTCAACATCCGCCGCCGCGGCGACGCCGTGCGTGAGCAGTTCTTCGAGACCAAGTCGCTGACCGATGCCCGGCGTCATCTCGAAGAGCAGCCGGGCTGGGAGCCGTTCTCGAAGATCGCGCTTGACGTCACCACGGCCGCCGAACAGCACAGCTCCGCCCAGGGCAGCCGCTTGGCCGAGACGCTGAATCGTTCCGAATACGTCGACCGCGCGCTGCGCCAGGGCGTTGCCCGCGAGAGCGGCCGTCTCGAGACGGGTCTGACTTGGCTCGCGACCACGGGTTCGACCGCGCCGTTCGTCGGCCTGCTCGGCACCGTGTGGGGCATCTACCACGCCCTGCTCAAGATCGGTGCGAGCGGCAACGCGTCGATGGACGCCGTCGCCGGCCCGGTCGGTGAAGCGCTGATCATGACCACGATCGGTCTCGGCGTCGCCATCCCGGCGGTGCTCGCCTACAACGTGTTCAACCGTGCCAACCGCGTGACGCTCGGCAAGTTCGACGAGTTCGCGCACGACCTGCACGACTTCTTCGTCAGCGGCACCAAGTAAGGATTTGCAGTCATGGCAATGAGTGCGGGCGGCAGCACCGGTGGCATCATGGCGGAGATCAACGTTACGCCGCTGGTCGACGTGATGCTGGTGCTGCTGATCATCTTCATGATCACCACGCAGTTGGCCCAGCCCAAGATCAAGGTCGAGTTGCCGCAAGGCACCTTGCTTGCGCCGCCGACCGACACGCCGCCAGTGCCGCCGGTGACGGTCGCCGTCCGTCAGGACGGCACGATCTACTGGAACGACGAGCAGGTGACCGAAGCTGGACTGGTCGCGCAGCTGCGCGTCGTCGCCCCGCAGGCCATGCAGCCGGAAGTCCAGATTCGCGCCGACAAGGACACCGAGTACCAGCTCGTCGCCAACGTCATGACCCAGGCGAAGAACCAGGGCATGGTCAAGGTCGGCTTCATCACCACGCCGCAGCACGCCGGCCAGTAAACGTTTGACGAGAAAGCATCATGGCATTCAGTTCAGGTAGCAGCGGCGGGGCAATGTCGGACATCAACGTGACGCCGCTCGTCGACGTCATGCTCGTGTTGCTGATCATCTTCATGATCACGGCGCCGATGCTGACCCACCGCATCAAGATCGACCTGCCGCAGCCGACCAACAACCCGCCGCCGCAGATCGAAAATCCGCCCGATCCGATCACGCTGTCGGTGCGTTCCAGCGGGCAGTATTACTGGAACGACCAGCTCGTCTCCGAAGAGCAGCTGCAGCAGATGATGACGGTGACGTCGAAGAAGAATCCGCAGCCCGAGCTGCAGATCCAGGCCGACAAGACGGCGAAATACCAGCTAGTCGCGACCGTGATGGCCGACGCGAAGAACGCCGGCATGACCAAGATCGGTTTCCAGCCGCCGCGCGGCTCGGGGCAGTAATCCAGCTCCGCTAGCCAGCATCAAGATCAACGCCGCAGCAATGCGGCGTTTTCTTTTGCGCTAACGAAAATCATGAAAGTGGCGGTGCACTGCGTCGGCAAGCACTCACCGCGCTACTCTGGATGCGCACGCCTCGTGCCCAACGGAGATCGTAATGGCTGCCTTTGCGCTCGAACGCGAACCCGCGGGATTCGCGCAGATCAACGTCACTCCGCTCGTCGACGTCATGCTCGTGTTGCTCGTGATCTTCATGATCACGGCGCCACTGTTGACGCACAAGCTCGCACTCGACTTCTCGCATTGCAGTGTCAACTGTCCGACCGTGGCCGATCCGGTCAAGCTTTCGATCAAGCAGACCGGCGAGCTGTACTGGAACGGCGTTGCCCTCAATCACGCCGAACTCGCGGGCAATCTCGCGGTGCTCGCGCAACAGGATGATCCGCCGATGCTGACCTTGCACCCCGAAGCGCGCACGAAATACGAACGCATCACCGAAGTGCTCGTCATGGCGAAGAACGCGAAGCTGCGTCGTATCAGCGTAGATAGCGCAGAGCGATGAGCGTCAGCCGGCGAGGATGCGCAAATACGCCTTGACCGTTGCATCGAGTCCCGCGTACAGCGCCTCGCCGATCAACGCGTGGCCGATCGACACCTCGGCAAGCTGCGGGATCGCAGCCTTGAGCGCGCCGAGGTTCGCCTGGCTCAGATCGTGTCCGGCGTTGACTCCGAGTCCCGCCGCCTGCGCGCGTTCGGCGCAGGTCACGCACAGCGCGAGTTCGCGCGCATGGTCACCGCGCGCGAACGCCTCGGCGTAGGGGCCAGTGTAGATTTCCACGCGATCGGCACCGATCTCTGCCGCGCGTTCGACGTCGATTACATCCATGTCGACGAACAGGCTCACGCGCGCGCCGAGCTGCTTCAACGCCGCGACCAGCGGCTTCAGTCGCGCGGCATCGGCACGCAGATCGAAGCCATGGTCGGAGGTGAGCTGCGCATCGCCATCCGGCACGAGCGTGCACTGCGTCGGCCGTGTCTGCTCGACGAGCTTGAGCAGGCCGGGGTGGCTGCCGCGCGCCGGGGCAAAGCCATTGCCTTCGATGTTGTATTCGACGGCATCGCCGATCCTTGCCTTCAACGCGCGTACGTCGTCGGGACGAATGTGGCGCTGATCGGGACGCGGATGCACGGTGATGCCGGCGGCACCGGCCGCAACGCAGGCATCGGCCGCGGCGCAGATATCCGGTTCGTCGCCGCCGCGCGAATTGCGCAGCACGGCGATCTTGTTGACGTTGACGCTCAAAACGGTCATCGGTGGAATCTCAGGGAACGGGACGGCGCACCGGCACGGCTTCGCGCGAGGCACCAGCCAGCTCTAAATGGAGCTTCGCGACGCGCCCTTGCGTATCGCGCAGCAAGCGCAGGTCGAGCACGCCCTCTGCATCCGTGTAGCGGTCGGGTGCATAGGCAAAAATACTTCGCCGTTCGCCAAGCGTCCACTGCAGCGTCAGTCCGTGCTCAGATGATGCGATGCGCAGCCAGTTCGCATCGTCGAGGCGGTAGTCGCCAGCCACCGTGTCGCGCGCGGCGGCAGTCGTTGCGATCGGCGTGCGCGTGAGTCTGGGCGCGCGCATGCTCAGGCGCGCGGCGCTGACGTTGCTGTTACCAGCGTGCAACACGAGGCCGTTGACATCGTCGATGCCGCGCATGAAGGTCACGCCGAGCGTACCACTGTCGGCGACGAACACGTCCTTGTCGGCAGCGCGCAGGCGCCGCGGAAATTCGCCGGGCAGCTGCAGGCTCAACCTGTTCGCGGTGACGCGCACGACGGCTTCGTTACCAGTGGTAATTTGATACAGACCGGGATAGTCGTCGAGACGGTTGGTCGCGATGACATCCGATGCGCGCGGCGCCGGAGGAGGCGCACTGTCCGCCAGCCACGCCATGCCGAGCGCGGCCACGTCCTCGGACGCGTTGCCGAGCAGGACGATCGCCCGCTGCCGGTCGGTGCGAAAACCGACGAAGCTCGCAAATCCGGCGGTACGGCTCGCGCGCCAGACCAGTGGCCAGGTGGCCGCACCGTTGCTCTTCTCGCGCACGTTCCAGCCAAAACCGATCTGGTCTACCGGACCCATCGCCTGCGGCTGGCGCGCGAGCAGCAGCGCCGGGCGCAGAGTCGAGTCCTCGGGAGTCAGGTTGCGCTGCAGGAAGGCAAGCATGTCGGGCAGGCTCGCGCGCAAACCGGCAGCGCCCGCCAGCACGCCGTAGTGCCAGTGCGGGACGATCGCGCCGTGCGCGTGGCCGGGCAACAAGTTGCCGCCGTCCGTGAACGAAACATGCTGCAAGCCGAGCGGAGCCAGTACCTTGCTCGCCAGCGCCTCCGTGTATGCCGTCTGGTAAACGCGCCCGAGCAAGTGGCCGAGCAGGCCGGCGTTGAGCACGGAATAGGAATCGGTGGTCTCGCCTGTCTCGCCGGACCCGTGCTGAAACGCGAGTAGGGCGAGCAGGTCTTCGGCCGCATAGACGGCATAGGGATCGTCAAGATCGTCGGGGAACAGATTCGCGGGCTGCGCGGGCAGTACGGAATGTTGCGTCGCCAGCTGCGCGAGGGTGATCTTGCCCAGACGCGCATCCGCGAACGGAAACGAGGGCGGCAGGAACTTCTCGACCGGGTCGGAAAAACGCAGCTTGCCTTCGACTGCCGCCTGCGCGAGCAGGATGCCGGTGAATACTTCGCTGACCGCGCCGAGTTCGAACAGGCTGTCGTCGTCGGCCGGCTTCGATTGCGCGCCGTCGCGATGACCGAAATAGAACGTGCCGCTGCGCTTGCCGTCGATCACGCCGACCGCGACGCTGGCGTAGGCGCCGTTGGCGACGCCGCTTTCGATCGCGTCGCTGAATGCGCTGGAAAGCAGGGGCGGTTCGACGGGCTTGCGTGCGGCTGCGGCCGGCATCGATGCAATCCACAGAGCGGCGCACAGCACGCCCGCCCACGATCGATGCGCGCAGAGAAAACCCATGCGCCAAGAATAGCGCATGGGTTGTAATCGAAAGAGTGTGACGATCAAAGATCCACGTCCTTGTGGAGGAGACCCTGTGAGGGAGTGCCTACTCAGACACACAAGCCCGGGAAAAGTTCGGCACCAAGCAACCCTCGATCCGATCGGGTCAGCTTACGGACAGGTTTCCGCCACTTCCTTCCACACTACCGGATCCCAATAACCGCCGGTGGTGAACTCGTTCGTGCGTCGCTCGTTGAAATGGGCGGCGATCATGACGGTCGTGTTCGGCTTCACCGTGATGGTCAGCGGCTTGGGCTTGCTGCGGAAATTCAGCGCGGCGAGTTCGGAGACGCCGACCAGGCGGCGAGTCGGAATCTGCTCGCGCACGAGCAGCTCGTGAGTGCCGGCGGCCACGCGATAGTTCCTCGCGCCGGTCGGGCCCGGCGTGGTGCCATCGACGAGTTCGATCGTGGCGCCGAACAGCTGCTGCTGGCGCGGCGCCAGATCCTGCAGGCTGATGCGACCGCAGCCGCTCGTCGGAGTTTGTCCCGGGGGGTCGACTGCCGCAGTGGCCATCGTGCCGAGCACGACATGCAGCGCCGGCAACTGCACGCTCTGCAGCGGCCCGTTCAACGCAAGCTCGGTGCCGCCGCGGCGCACATCGAGCTGCACAGCGGCTTCGGCCGGCAGCGCATCGATGCTCGACTTCAAGGTCGTCGCCGCGAGCGCGCGACCGTCGCCATCGGCGCCGAGCTCGCGCAGTGAATGGCCGTTCACCGCGACGATCACGTCGCCTGGACGCACGCCGAGATGCTCGGCGGTGCTGTCCGGTGCGGTGCCGAGCACGCGCAGGCCATCGCGCGCATTCGCCGCGCTGGTCGCGTCGACGAGCAGGCCGAGGTTGACCGAGCGCTGCGCGGGCACGGCGATATCGAGCGCGACCTGTTCCGGATGCGCGCCGAGCGCGCCGGTCGTGGCCAGGCGCGCTAGGGTCTGGCGCATCTCCTCGCGCACGCGCTGGGCGACGGCCGGCGAAACGCCGCTGCTATCGCTGGTGACCGTGGCGAGCGTGGGTGGCGTGGCCGTGTCGGTGGCAAAGGCGGCGTGGATGCAGCCGAGCAGGGCGATCAAACCGAAGGTGCGTGGCATGGCGAAGGTCCTCATCAAATGCGGGTCAGGGTCAACCCTTCCCTGCGCGCCGCAATCAGCGCATCGAGCAGTTCGCTGCGGCGCTTCCACAGCGGCACAAGTTGACCGACGGGGTTCTTGTGTTCGTAAGCCGTCTGCAGGCGGCGGTCGATCTCGGCGAGTTCGCTCGTTGCCGGATCGGCATCGAAAGCGACGCTGGTCGCGGCAGGGGTGTGGCTCTCGTGTTGCATGGCCAGCAACTGCAGTTCGAGCGCCTGCGCACGTGCCTGCCAGTCGATCTCGGGCGCGGCAGACGGCGCGTGCAGGCTGCGCAGCGCGACAGCGCCGGCCAGCGCGACACAGAACATGCTGCCCACCGCGAGACGACGCAGGCGCCGCCGCCGACTGCGCACGTCATGCGCGGCCTCGATGCGTGTCCACAGATCGGCGGGTGGTTGCGGCTGTGCATCGCCGATGCGCTGCAGGACGGCGTTCACCGCTTCAATGGATTTGGCGTCGGTACCAGTCATGACTCAGGTCTCCGCTTGCGACTCGGCAACGCTGGCGTGCAACCGCTGCAGTCCGCGCGCAAGGATGGATTTCGAATAGCTCTCGCTCTGCCCGAACAGCCTGGCGATTTCCGTATGCGTGTAGCCTTCGAGTTCGTGTAAAACCACGATCGCCCGCGCGCGAGTCGGCAGGCGCTGCAGCAGCGCGGCCGCGTCGAGTTTCTGCGCGGGGTTGGCCTCGATGGCGTCGGCCGCGGCGAACATCGCCTCGGGATCAGCGTCGACGAAGCGTTTGTTCCTGCGCAGCTGATCGATCGCCGCATTCGCGGTCATGCGCTTGAGCCACGCGCCGAACGGCGCATCGCCGCGATAGCTGCGTATGGTCTCGATCAGTTTCAAGAACACCTCCTGTACCAGATCCTCGGCCTGCGCGGTGTTGCCGGTCAGCCGCAACGCAAGGCCGTAACACGGCTGGCCGAAGCGCGCATACAGCGTCGCGAATGCCCGCATGTCGCCACGCTGGGCGCGCGCAAGCACGCTCGCTTCGATGATCTGCGCGAAACCGGTAAGGGGGGCGAGGCCACTCATGTCGGTGTTCGCGTTGCGATTCATCGACTTCAGGACGCGCAAGACGTGTGGATCGTCGCAGTCGCAGCGGCATCGGCGGCGACGAACGCGCGCAATTTCATCTCCACTCCGCGCCAGGCCAATGCACCGGTGACGCCGGGCAGCGGCGACAGACGCACCACTTGCCACTGCTCTGGTGTCCCCGCCTCGTCGGCCACGTGCACGAGGCGGCGCGTCGCGCCGGCGGCATCGAGCCCGAAGCCGACGCGATCAAGGCCGAAGGCGATGCCGCGGCCGATCGCCTTGAGCACGGCCTCCTTCGCGCTCCACAGGTCGATAAAGCCGCGCGCGAGATCGTCGGCGGGCAGCGCCGCAAGCGCGGCCGTTTCCTCGGTGGTGAAGTAACGGTGGGCGATCTCGAGCCAGGGACGCCTGCGTGCGCCACGTTCGACGTCGACACCGAGCGCCTGCGCGCGACTCAGTCCGATCAGCAAGGTCTCGCCACTGTGGGAAAGATTGAACTGCAGCGCGCCGTCGGCGAGGCGAGGCTTGCCGGCATCGTCGCGTTCGATGCGCAGGTCACCGGATTCGACGCCGAGATAAGCGGCGAGCGTCTGGTGCAGGCACTGTTGCGTGGCGGATCTGGCCGCGACGCCGCTGCCGCAATGTGGAAAAATCCACAAATGGATTTCATCGTCGCCGAGTTCGATCGGTGGCGTGGCGGCGATGAAATCGGATTCGCGTAGCGTGCGCATGGCCCATGCTTGGCCATGCGCTGCGTTGCGTCAAGCCGTCAGCGGATCAGGCGCGTGTCGACGAGGTTCTTCACGACCGATGGATCTGCTAGGGTCGAGATATCGCCAAGCTGGTCCGGTGCGTTCTCGGCGATCTTGCGCAGGATGCGGCGCATGATCTTGCCCGAGCGCGTCTTCGGCAGGCCCGGCGCCCACTGCAGATGGTCGGGCGTGGCGATCGGGCCGATTTCCTTGCGCACATGCGCGATCAGCTCCTTGCGCAGCGCGTCTGTTGGTTCCACACCCGCCTTGAGGGTGACGTAGGCGTAGATGCCCTGGCCCTTGATGTCGTGCGGGCAGCCGACCACGGCGGCTTCAGCCACGGCGTGATGGCCGACCAGCGCGCTCTCGACTTCGGCCGTACCCATGCGGTGGCCGGAGACGTTGATCACGTCGTCGACACGGCCTGTGATCCAGTAGTAACCGTCGCCGTCGCGGCGTGCGCCGTCGCCGGTGAAGTAGCTGCCAGGATAGGTCTTGAAGTAGGTCTCGATGAAGCGCTCGTGGTCGCCGTAGACGGTGCGCATCTGGCCGGGCCACGAATCCTTGATGATCAGATTGCCCTCGGTTTCGCCTTCGAGCACGACGCCGTTCGCGTCGACCAGGGCCGGTTGCACGCCGAAGAAAGGCTTGGTCGCCGAACCGGGCTTGGTCGGAATTGCGCCCGGCAGCGGAGTGATCAGAATGCCGCCGGTTTCAGTCTGCCACCAGGTATCGACGATCGGGCAGCGGCCGTCGCCGATGACATGGTAGTACCACTCCCAGGCTTCGGGGTTGATCGGTTCGCCGACCGAACCCAACAGCCGCAAAGACGTCCGTTTGGTTTTCTTCACCGGCGCTTCGCCTTCGCGCATCAGTGCGCGGATCGCGGTCGGCGCGGTGTAGAACAGCGTGACCTGGTGCTTGTCGATCACTTCCCAGAAGCGCGACACGTCCGGATAGTTCGGAATGCCTTCGAACATCAGCGAAGTCGCGCCGTTCGCGAGCGGACCGTAGACGATGTAGCTGTGCCCGGTCACCCAGCCGACGTCGGCCGTGCACCAGTACACGTCGTCCTCGCGTACGTCGAACACGCATTCGTGGGTGTAGCTCGCGAACACACCGTAGCCACCGGTCGTGTGCAGTACGCCTTTCGGCTTGCCGGTCGAGCCCGAGGTGTAGAGGATAAACAGCGGATCCTCGGCGTTCATCGGCTCGGGCGGGCAGTCCGTGCTCTGCTCGGCCACAAGCGCATCCCACCAGCGGTCGCGCGGTGCCTGCATCGGCACCGGGCTGCCGGTACGCTTGATCACGAGCACGGTCTCGACGCTGTTGGTGCCCGGCTTCTTCAGCGCCTCGTCGACGTTGACCTTGAGCGGCACCTTCTTGCCGCCACGCAGGCCTTCGTCGGCGGTAATGACGACCTTCGAGGTGCAATCGGCGATGCGTCCGGCGATCGAATCGGGCGAGAAGCCGCCGAACACGATCGAGTGGATCGCGCCGATGCGCGCGCAGGCAAGCATCGCCACCGCAGCCTCGGGAATCATCGGCAGGTAGATCGTCACGCGATCGCCCTTCTTCACGCCGAGGTTCTTGAGCAGGTTCGCCGCGCGGCAGACCTGTTCGTGCAGCTCGCGATAGGTCACGCGCTTGGATTCGGACGGATCGTCTCCCTCCCACAGGATCGCGGTCTTGTCGCCGCGCTTGGCCAGATGCCGGTCGAGGCAGTTCGCTGACAGATTGAGCGTGCCGTCCTGGAACCAGCGGATGTGCAGGTCTTTCGCATCGAAGGACACGTCCTTCACCTTGGTGTACGGCGTGATCCAGTCGAGGCGCTTGCCGATGCGGCCCCAGAAACCCTCAGGGTCCTTCACCGATTCGGCGTAATCCTTCTCGTATTGGGCGGCGTTGACGCGCGCCCTGGCCGCGACGTCCGCGGGCACCGGATAGGTCTTGGACATGGCTCTTTCCTTATCTTGCTGCAGGGTACGGGATGGCAACTTTGCCGCTTTTGGCCAGCGCCGGAATCGGACCTTGGTCCAACTGACTGTGTCTTCCGGCCGCGGCGATACTGCGACTCGCGATTCTACGCTCGCGGCACTATGTCGCGCCGGGGACGCCGTAATCGGTGTACCAGACAACAACGACCGGGGAGATGAGGTATGGCTACGACTATGCAAGGCGGCGCCGCGTCGCTGACCAGCCAGCACGTACGCGTGATCGGCGCGTCAAGTTTGGGCACGGTGTTCGAGTGGTATGACTTCTATTTGTACGGCGCACTCGGCGGCATCATCGCGACGAACTTCTTTGCTGGTTTCAATCCGACGACGCAGGTGATCTTCACTTGGCTTGCGTTCGCTGCGGGTTTCGCAGTGCGCCCCTTCGGAGCGCTGGTGTTCGGCCGTCTCGGCGATTTGGTCGGCCGCAAATACACTTTCTTGATCACGATCGTGATCATGGGCCTGTCGACAGCCTTGGTCGGGTTCATCCCGACTTACCAGTCGATAGGCATGGCTGCACCAATCATATTGATTTCCCTGCGGCTGCTGCAGGGTCTCGCACTCGGCGGCGAATACGGGGGTGCAGCGACCTACGTCGCCGAACATGCTCCTCCCGGCAAGCGTGGCGCCTACACGAGCTGGATCCAGACTACGGCGACCTTGGGCTTGTTCTTGTCGCTGATCGTGTTGTTGATCGTGCGCAACAGCATGAGCAAGGAAGCATTTGGCGACTGGGGTTGGCGCGTGCCGTTCTGGATTTCGATCGGCCTGCTGATCATCTCGATTTACATCCGCTTGCAACTCAGCGAGTCGCCGCTGTTTCAGCAAATGAAAGCGGAGGGCAAGGGCTCCAAGGCGCCACTTACCGAAAGCTTTGGCAACTGGTCAAACGGCAAGATCGTCCTGCTTGCCCTGTTCGGCGCGACCGCAGGCCAGGCCGTGGTCTGGTACGGCGGGCAGTTCTATGCCCGCGCATTCCTCAGCACGCTCAAAGTCGATCCGAACACGGTCGACATGCTGGTGGCCACGGCGCTGCTCGTAGGGTCGGTGTTCTTCATCGTGTTCGGGGTGCTTTCCGACAAGATTGGACGCAAGGTCATCGTGATGGCCGGTTGCCTGCTCGCTGCGCTGACCTATTTCCCGGTATTCAAGGCGATCACCCACTATGCCAATCCCGCGCTGGAAGCAGCGACCGTGAATAGTCCGGTGACGATCACCGTGGACCCAGCCGATTGCTCGCCTCAGTTCGACCCGGTCGGCGCATCCAAATTCACGAGCTCCTGCGACGTGGCTGTGAGCAAGATCGTCAAGGCAGGCATTTCCTACACCAAGGTTGCCGCGCCGGCTGGCACGGTCGCGAGCGTCAAGGTCGGCGACGCTGCTCCTATCGCCTCATATGACGGTTCAGCGGCTGACGCCAAGGACAAGAGCAAGAATTTCAACGACGCGGTTGATGCCGCGCTCAAGACAGCCGGCTATCCGGCCAAGGCCGATGATGCGGCGATCAACAAGCCGATGGTCTGGCTTTTGTTGTTCTATCTCGTGATCCTTGTGACCATGGTTTATGGGCCGATAGCAGCATGGCTGGTCGAGATGTTCCCGACTAAGATCCGCTACACCTCGATGAGCCTGCCCTACCACATTGGCAACGGCTGGTTCGGCGGCTTCCTGCCCGCAACCGCCTTTGCCTTGGTTGCCTCCAGTGGCAACCAGTACTCGGGCCTGTGGTATCCGGTGATCGTCGCGCTCGGCACCTTCGTCATCGGCTCGCTGTTCCTGCGCGAGACCAAGGACGTCGATATCACGAAGTGATTCGCCGGCGACGAGAAGAAAAAAAGGCCGGGAGCAGCACTCCCGGCCTTTTTGCTACAAGGCGGATATCGTCGCTAGGCCCGCTTCACTAGACGGATGACGAGAAGCAGGATGATCGCACCGATCGCCGAGGTAATGATCTGGCCGATGATGCCGCCTCCGATCGAGAAATTCAGCACGTGCGCGCACAGCCAGCCGGCGATGAGGCCGCCAAGGATGCCCACGATGATGTCGCCGATCAGTCCGAACCCGCCGCCTTTCACGACGACGCCGGCCAGCCAGCCAGCAATGCCGCCTACGATCAGATAAATGATGAACTCCATACCGTGCTCCCGGATAGCGGTCGGCCGACCGCAACGGGATTGTGCGCTTTGCGATACGGTCATCAAAACGCAGCGCAACAAATCAGGCAGGGCCGTTCGGGTCCGTGTCGGCTCTGTGATCCGGCGCGATGATCGGCTGAGGTGACACCGCGGCTCCCGATTTGGCCAGATTGGCCTTCGCGCGCAGCGCGCTGATTTCCGGATCGATGATCAAAGCCGCTTCCGGTTGCGCGGTCGACGCGATCCGCGCCGCCGCGAGCGAGAGGCCGCAGCCGAGCAAACCGCCGCAGCCGAGGACGAGGCCGATACCCATCAGGCTCGGCGACCCTGTCGTGAACGCGACGGCGAATGCGACTATGGTGACGACGAGCAAGATCCAGCGCATGGCAATTCCCTCTGGGCTGGTGCATGCTGCCACAAGCTGCAATGGATGGTGAAGACGAGTCGGCGGAGTGGCGGTATTTGCGCGACCGATGGCTGCGAACCGCCGATCACGGCAGGTTCATCGATGCGCACTAAATTTGACAGTGCGACCGACGGATGGCCGCTTTTTGATCTTCGCGGTCAGGGACGATCGCACTAAAATACGTGGGTCGATATCGCGTCCGGCAACCGGAGGGCGGTCATGGAACATCTGCAACAGCTTGCGCTCGCGAGCGGCCTGGCCTGGGCCAGCGGCATCCGTCTTTACGCCGCGATCTTCATCGTCGGCCTGCTCGGCCGGCTCGGCTACGTCCAGTTACCGACCGATCTGACCCTGCTCGAACACAACTGGGTGCTCGGCGCCTCGGGCATCATGCTCGTCGCCGAATTTCTCGCCGACAAGGTGCCTGGCTTCGATTCGATCTGGGATTCGATCCACACCTTCATCCGCATCCCGATCGGTGCGCTGCTCGCCTGGGGCGCGATGGGCGATCAGGCGCCCG
>NZ_DASVOK010000020.1:0-4901 GCF_036383415.1 Rudaea sp.
GACTTGTCCTACGGCGCGGCCGCGTTCGGCTACGTCGCCTGGGCGCGCACCGCGGGCGCGGGCAAGGCGCTAGACGGCCTCGGCATGCTCGTCGAACAGGCCGCCGAATCGTTCGCGATCTGGCACGGCACGCGGCCCGACACCGACTCGGTGCACGACCTGCTGCGCAGCGAATTGCCGCTGCTGGCGACGGATTGACGATGGAATGTCGCGTCGGCTGCGGCGCCTGCTGCATCGCGCCGTCGATATCCTCACCGATCCCGGGGATGCCGAATGGCAAACCGGCCGGAGTGCGCTGCATTCAACTCGATGGCCTCAACCGCTGCCTGATCTTCGGCAGCCGGAACGGCCCGCCGTATGCCGTAATCTCAAGCCGGAGCCAGCGATGTGCGGCAGTAGCGCCGCCGAAGCCATGCGCACGATTGCCGTGTGGGAAGCGGCCAGCGCGCCTACGATGCCGTGAGGTATTCGTTCTTCAAGCGCACATAGTGCTTGGCTGAATAGTAGAGCTGCTCGATCTGCTTGTCGGTCAGCGTGCGCATGCAACGCGCGGGATTGCCAAGCCAAAGTTCGCCTTCGCCGACGACCTTGCCGGGCGACACGACCGCGCCAGCGCCGATCATCGCGTGCTTGCGTACGATCACCTTGTCGAGCACGGTCGCGTGCATGCCGATCAGGCATGCGTTCTCGATCGTGCAGGCGTGCAGGATCGCGCCGTGGCCGACGGTGACGTCGTCGCCGATGACCAGCGGCGCGCCGCCCGGCGTGTACGGACCGTCGTGGGTGACGTGCAGCACGCAGTTGTCCTGGATGTTGGTGCGCGCACCGATGCGGATGTAGTGCACGTCGCCGCGGGCCGCGACGAACGGCCAGATCGACACGTCATCACCGAGTTCGACATCGCCGACGACCACGGCGGCCGGATCGACGTAGACGTTTTCGCCGAGGCGCGGCAGGCGGCCGCGGTAGGGGCGCAGATGCATGGGATTCGATCTCGCTCGATGAGGTGGCGGCGCGCATCGTAGCACCGTGGCCGCTTTGCCCCCGCTTGCGTGGCGTCGGCCCCATGCCGTCACGCGCAGACGGCGCTACACTGAGACCATACGCTACCGAATCGCAGGATCGACCATGGACATGCCCGTCACCACGACCGACCTCGCCGCCACGCTCGCACGCCTGCGCGCCGCGCAACGCGCGAACGTGCCGACGTATCAGCAGCGCATGGACGACCTGAAGCGCCTGCGCAGCGCGTTCAAGGCACGCCAGGAAGTTTTGATCGCGGCGATGAACGCCGACTTCGGCCGCCGCGCGCGCGCGGACTGCATTCTCGGCGACGCATTCACCGTGCTCGCCGACATCGACCATATCCGCGCGCACCTGCATGGCTGGATGCGCAGCAAGCGCGATCTCGCCGACTGGCTGTTCTGGCCCGCGCGTACCGAGGTGCGCTACCAGCCGCTCGGCGTGGTCGGCGTGATCTCGCCGTGGAACTATCCGGTCAACCTCGCGCTGCTGCCGCTGTCGGCCGCGATCGCGGCGGGCAACCACGTGATGCTGAAGCCGTCCGAGCACACGCCGCGCACGTCGGAGGAATTGAAGGCTCTGCTCGAAGAAGTGTTCCCGGTCGATCGTGTCGCCACCGTGCTCGGCGGCGCCGATGTCGCCGCCGCGTTCGCCGCGCTGCCGTTCGATCATCTTTTCTTCACCGGCTCGACCGCGGTCGGACGCAAGGTCATGCTCGCCGCCGCGCAGAACCTGACGCCGGTGACGCTCGAACTCGGCGGCAAGTCGCCGGCGATCCTCGCGCCCGGCTATTCGATCGCGACCGCGGTCGATCGCATCGCCGCGGGCAAGCTGCTCAACGCCGGCCAGACCTGCATCGCACCCGACTACGTATTGATGCAAAAGGAAACTGTCGCCCCGTTCGTCGCCGAGATGCAGCGCGTCGTCGCGCAGCGCTATCCGGACCTCGCAACGAACTCCGCCTACACGAGCATCGTCAACGACGGCCAGTACCAACGCCTCGCCGGTTATCTGGCCGAGGCGCGCGCAGCCGGCGCGAACGTGGTCGAGCTCGCCCAAGGCGATGCCGCCAATCGCATCCTCGCGCCGACGCTGGTGATCGATCCGCCCGCGAATCTCGCCCTGATGCAGGACGAAATCTTCGGCCCGATCCTGCCGATCGTCACGGTCGATTCGGTCGATGCCGCAATCGACTTCGTCAACGCGCGCCCGCGCCCCCTCGCGCTCTACCACTTCGATCATGATCGTGCACGCACCGAGCGCGTGCTTGAGCGCACCGTCGCCGGTGGCGTCACCGTCAACGACACGGTGCTGCACATCGCGCAGTCGAAGCTGCCGTTCGGCGGCGTCGGCCCGTCGGGCATGGGCCACTACCACGGCCATGAAGGCTTTCTCACCTTCAGCAAGCAGAAGCCGGTGCTCTACCAGGCGCGCTTCAGCAGCATGAAGGTGTTGCGCCCGCCGTACGGCAAGCTCGCAAATTTCGTGCTGAAGTTTCTTTCGCGCTGACCCAGAACCTGTCCTTAAACCCAGTCGCGCGGCACGAGATATTCGCCCAGCCGTGCCTCGGCCGAATGCGGCTCGGGTGCATAGGCGTATTCGAAGCGCACGCGCGGCGGCAGCGACATCAGGATCGACTCGGTGCGCCCGCCCGATTGCAGGCCGAACAAGGTGCCGCGGTCGTAGACCAGGTTGAACTCGACGTAGCGGCCGCGCCGGTAGAGCTGGAACTCGCGCTCGCGCTCGCCGAAAAGTGTACTTTTTCTTTTTTCCACGATCGGCAGGTAGGCGTCGAGGAAACCGTTGCCGACCGCGCGCGTGAAATCGAAACAGCGCTCGAAACCGCCCTCGTTCAGATCGTCGAAAAACAGACCGCCGATGCCGCGCGTCTCGTTGCGGTGCTTGAGGAAAAAATAGTCGTCGCACCATTTCTTGTAGCGCGCGTAGACGTTCGCGCCGAACGGCGCGCAGAGGTCGCGCGCGACGCGATGCCAGTGGATGACATCCTCGTCGAACGGATAGTAGGGGGTCAGGTCGAAACCGCCGCCGAACCACCACACCGGCTCGGCGCCTTGCGCGCGCGCCTCGAAGTAACGCACGTTCATGTGCGTGGTCGGCACGTACGGGTTCTGCGGGTGCAGCACGAGCGAGACGCCGAGCGCCGACCATGCCCGTCCTGCCAGTTCGGGCCGGTGCGCGGTCGCCGACGGCGGCAAGGTATTGCCTTCCACGCGCGAGAAATTGACGCCGCCCTGCTCGAACACGGCGCCGTTCTTGAGCACGCGCGAGCGTCCGCCACCGCCCTCGCTGCGAGTCCAGGCATCTTCCACGAACCGGGCTCCGCCGTCGACGCGTTCGAGCGCGGTACAGATGCGATCCTGCAGATCGCGCAGATAGGTTTCGACGGCGGCAAGGGAATCCACGGGAATGCGGTTTTCGCTACGAAAGGAGCGTGAATGATACTGCGCCGCGCGCGCAGCCCGCGCGTATCGGTGCGCATCATCGAGCGTGACGACCGTCGTGACATTGCGGCACATTGCTGCGCAAACCTATACTTCGCCATTGTATTTCGCTTCGACGCCTCCGCTTGCCAGCCCGCATTGCGCCGCTTGCCATCACCGCCTTCACCGCCACCTGCGCCGCCGGACGCGGCTTGGGGGCGATTGCGCGCGCGCTCGAAACGCGCGCCGGTGGATTGACCGCGAATTCGTTCTCGACCCAGCCGCTCGACTGCCGGATCGGCCGCGTCTCCGGGCTGGAGCAGCTTGCCCTGCCCGACACGCTCGCGCGATTCGACTCGCGCAACCACCGCCTTGCTTGGCTCGGCCTCGATCAAGACGGCTTTCTCGAACGTGTACATGCGCTGCGCGAACGCCACGGCCCCACGCGTGTCGCCCTTGTGCTCGGCACGTCGACCTCGAGCATCGGCGAGACCGAGCGCGCCTATCGCGATCTCGACGCGCAGGGACGTTTCAGCACCGCGCAAAATCGACCGCAGGTGCACCAGTCGCACGCGCTCGGCCTGTTCGTGGCGCATGCGCTCGACCTCGCCGGACCGAACCTGACCATCGCGACGGCCTGCTCGTCGAGCGCGAAGGTGTTCGCCAGCGCCGAGCGCCTGTTGCGCCTGGGCCTCGTCGATGCGGCCATCGTCGGCGGCGTCGACACGCTGTGCGACAGCGTGCTGTTCGGCTTCAACTCGCTCGAACTCGTCTCGAACGAGGAATGCCGGCCATTCGACCTGAACCGACGCGGCCTCTCGCTCGGCGAGGCGGCCGGCTTCGCCATCCTCGAACGCATGCCGCAAAGTGGAAAAGTGGAAAAAGGCACACCGCTGCTGATCGGCTACGGCGAATCCAGCGACGCGCACCACATGTCCGCACCTCATCCGCAAGGACTCGGCGCCGAGCGCGCGCTCGACGACGCGCTAGCGCGCGCCGGCATCCGTGAAAGCCAAGTCGACTACATCAACCTGCATGGCACGGCGAGCAGGCAGAACGACGAGGTCGAGGCAGCGCTGATCGCGCGCCGCTTCCCGGCGGCGACGTGCGCGAGCTCGACCAAGGGCTGGAGCGGCCATACGCTCGGCGCGGCAGGCATCCTTGAGGCCGCGATCACGCTGATCGCGCTCGAGCGCGGCTTCGCGCCCGGCACGCTGAACGCGCGCGAGCTCGATCCGGCCTGCGGTCCGCAGATCCGCATCGACAACAGCGAAGCCGACTTGCGCATCGCGCTTTCTAACTCGTTCGGTTTCGGCGGCAACAACTGCTGCCTTGCGTTTGCACGCGGAGACGCTGCATGAGCGCGGCGCTGGAACTCGCGATCGAAGGCGTCGGCGTCTGCGCGCCGGGCATGGCCGACTGGACGGCAGCGCGCGA
>NZ_DASVOK010000021.1:0-12217 GCF_036383415.1 Rudaea sp.
ATCTGCGCGCTGCCTGCCGGCTTGAGTGCGGCCTGGCCCGGGGCGAAGGCGCCTTCGCCGAGTGCAATCGGCGCGACCGACTTGGCCGCCGGCACCGCGGCTGCAGGCTTGCCCGCGCCAGCCGCCGGTTTGGCGCCGCTCGCGGAGAGCAATTCGGCCTCCTTGCGCGCCAGTTCGGCCTCGCGGGCCTGCGCATCGGCGAGCTTGCGCGCCTGCGCCGCCTGTTTCTTCGCCGTTTCGGCCTGCTTGGTGGTCTGAGCGCTGGTCTCGCGCGCCTCGTCAGCCTCGGCGCGCAGGCGATCGGCCTCTTCCTGCTGGGCGAGGCTCTGGATGCGCTGGCGCTCGAGTTCGAGGCGCGCCTGTTCGGCATCGCGTCGGCTCGCGGCGATCAGGATCTGGTCGTGTTCGCGATCGAGTACCTGAATCTTGCGCTCCTGCACCATCGCCTGCGCCGCGGCGTAGGCGATGTCGATGCGGCGCTCGGCGAGGAACACGTAGTGGTCATGCAGCTTGCGCTTGCCGCCGAACTCGGCGAGGTTGGCCAGCGCCTGCTCGGCGAGCGCGATTTCGGCCGGGGCAAGGCCGCCGAGCGTGCGGTCGCCGGTCAACTGGTTGAGGCTGCCGCGCAGGCGATCGTAGTCGGGGTCGTCCTTTTGCGCCCAAGCTGCAACCGACGAAACGAGCAGCAGCGCAGCCAACGCACTTCGAATCCCGGTCCGCATCACTGAAACCCCTCCTGCTTCGCCTCGGCCGGTATCGACAGATCGCTGCGCAACTGCGCGTTCTCGCGCGAGCGCGCGTCGACGCGTTCGCGTGCCTTGCCGAGCCGGGTCTTGGCCTGGGCCAGGTCGCCGGCTACCTGTGCCTCGTCGGCGAATTGCGCGGCCACGTCGTAGTCTTCCTGCTTCATCGCCGCGCGCGCCTGGCCGAGGCGTTCCTGCGCCATGCGCAGCTCGGCGGGCGCATAGGTCGAGGCACCGGCCTCGCGCGCACCGTCCACGCGCCGCGTGGCCTCCTGCATCTCCGCGAGCGGGGGCTTGGTCTGCGCGCAACCGGCGACACAGATCACGAAAACGGATAACCCGGTCAGGGCCATGGAACGCAGGATTGTCATATCATTCCGCAGGGTTCAGAAAGCTCGGAGTCGCGTCGCGCATTGTCCACAAAGCGCAGGCACAATGGCAACGACCACATCGGCATCGCAACGGGGGCAAGACTTAAGCGTATGGATATCGGCTATTTCCTCAAGTTGATGAACGAGAAGAACGCCTCGGACCTGTTCCTGTCCACGGGCGCTCCGATCAACATCAAGATTTCCGGCGTGCTGACACCGCTCGGCACCACCGCGATGCCTGCCGGCCTGGCCAAGCGCATCGCCTACTCGATGATGGACGAGAACCAGATCGCCCGCTTCGAGCGTGAGTTGGAGATGAACCTCGTCACCCAGCTGAAGGACGTGGGACGCTTCCGCGTCAACATCTTCAGGCAGCGCGGCGAGATTGGTCTCGTCATCCGCGCGATCAAGGCGGTCATACCGAGCATCGAGGAACTGCAGCTGCCGCTCGTGCTCAAGGACCTGATCATGGAACCGCGCGGCTTGCTGCTCTGCGTCGGCTCGACCGGCTCGGGCAAATCGACCACGCTGGCCTCGATGATCGACCACCGCAACGCGAGCACGGCCGGCCACATCCTCGCGATCGAGGACCCGATCGAATATCTGCATCACCACAAGAAGTCGATCGTCAACCAGCGCGAGGTTGGCTTCGACACGCACAGCTTCCACGATGCACTGAAGAACGCGATGCGCGAAGCACCCGACGTGATCATGATCGGCGAGATCCGCGACTCGGAGACGATGGAGGCGGCGATCGCCTTCTCCGAAACCGGCCACCTGTGCCTGGCCACCTTGCACTCGAACAATGCCGACCAGGCACTCGAGCGCATCCTCAACTTCTTCCCCGAGTCCGCGCACCGCAACGCGCTGCTCAACCTCGCGCTCAACCTGCGTGGCATCGTCGCCCAGCGCCTCGTCGTCGGCGTGGACGGTCAGCGCCTGCCCGCCGTCGAGGTGTTGATCAACACACCGCTGATCCGCGACATGATTCGCCGCGGTCAGGTCCACGAGATCAAGGAAGCGATGGACCGCAGCCTGTCCGAAGGCACGCAGACCTTCGATCAGTCGCTGCTGCGGCTGTACCGCGACGGCCGCATCGACCTCGAAGAGGCGCTGTCAAAGGCCGATTCGCGCGATGGCCTCGCGCTCAAGATCCGCCTCGGCGAGGGCACCGAGGACATGCACCTGCCCATGCTCGACGCGTTCGAGATGCCGAATTTGTAGGTGTTATGAGTGTGATCGTCCCTGATCGCGAGAATCAAGAAGCGGCCATCCTTGGCCGCACTTCTCAATAGAAGCCTCCACCCATCAGGCGCGCTCGATAGTTTGCTCGATCGCGCCGAAGACGCTCGTGCCGGCGCGGTCGAACATCTCGATGCGCACCGTATCGCCGAACTTGAGGAACGGCGTCGACGGCTTGCCGTCGCGGATCGTTTCGAGCGTGCGCTTCTCGGCGAGACAGGATGCGCCTTTCGCTTCGTCCTGATTCGCGATCGTGCCCGAGCCGACGATCGTGCCGGCCGACAGCGGCCGCGTCTTCGCCGCATGCGCGACGAGGTCGGCAAACGAGAACTGCATGTCCTCGCCCGCTTCGGGCTGACCGAACAACTTGCCGTTGATGTGCGTGGTCAGCGCCAAGTGTACTTTTGAACTTTCCCACGCGGCGCCGAGCTCATCCGGCGTGACGAACACCGGCGACAATGCCGAACGCGGTTTCGACTGCAGGAAACCGAACCCCTTTGCCAGCTCGCCTGGGATCAGGTTGCGCAGGCTCACGTCGTTGACCAGGCCGATAAGCTGGATGTGGCCAGCGGCCTGCGCACTCGTCACCGCCATCGGCACGTCGTCGGTGACGACGACGACTTCGGCTTCGAGATCGATGCCGTAGTCCTCGCTGGTCACGCGCACCGCGTCGCGAGGTCCGTAGAAGCCCGCACCGACGGCGTGGTACATGAGCGGATCGGTGTAGAAACTCTCCGGCACCTCGGCCCCGCGCGCGCGGCGCACGCGCTCGACGTGCGGCAAGTAGGCGCTGCCGTCGACGAACTCGTAGCTGCGCGGCAACGGCGCGGCGAGTACGGCGGAATCGAGCGCAAAGACATTTTCGCCGTTGATCGTCTGCGCACGCGCGGCGTCATTGAGCAATTCGTAGACGCGATGCAGGCGGGGCGCGGCGTTGTGCCAGTCCTCGAGTGCGCGCTGCAGCGTGTGCGCGATGTCGGTCGCACGCACGGCGCGGGTGAGATCGTGGCTGACGACGACCAGCGTGCCGTCGCGGCCGCCTTCTTTGAGACTTGCAAGTTTCATCGGCGAATATCCTTGGGTTATTTCTGCGGCGCGCGGAAATGCTTTTTCAGCCCCTGCCAGCACTGATAATAATCGTGCTGAAGCTGCGGCGATTCCAGCGCCTGCTTGGTCGGCCGGATCACCGCGCGCGTCTCGAACATGAAGGCCATCGTGTCGACGATGTGATCGGGCTTGGTCGTATCCGCCGCGCTCGCCTTGTCGAAGCTGGCCGCGTCGGGACCGTGGCCGCTCATCGAATTGTGCAGGCTCGCGCCGCCGGGCACGAACCCGCCGGCCTTTGCATCGTATGCCCCATGGATAAGGCCCATAAATTCGCTCGCGATATTGCGGTGAAACCACGGCGGACGGAACGTGTCCTCGGCCACGAGCCAGCGCGGCGGGAAGATGACGAAATCCATGTTCGCCGTGCCGGGCGTGTCGCTCGGCGAAGTCAGCACGGTGAAGATCGACGGGTCGGGATGGTCGTACGAGATCGAGCCGATCGTATTGAAGCGGCGCAGGTCGTACTTGTACGGCGCGTAGTTGCCGTGCCAGGCGACGACATCAAGCGGGGAATGATCGATCTTCGCCGACCACGGATGGCCCTGGAATTTCGCCACCAGTTCGAAGTCGCCGTCAATGTCTTCGTAGGCCGCGACCGGGGTGAGGAAATCGCGCGCGTTGGCGAGGCTGTTCGAGCCGATCGGGCCGAGGTCGGGCAAGCGGAGCATCGCACCGAAATTCTCGGCGACATAGCCACGCGCCTCGCCGTCGAGCAGATCGACGCGGAAGCGCACGCCGCGCGGGATCACCGCGACCTCCTGTGGGTCGATTTCGATGACGCCGAATTCGGTCGCCAGGCGCAGGCGCCCAAGCTGCGGCACGATCAGCAGCTCGCCGTCGGCGTCATAGAAGTAGCGGCCCTGCATCGAGCGGTTCGCCGCGTAGACATGGATGCCGATGCCGGCCTGCGCAGCTGCGCTGCCGTTGCCGGCGATCGTGATGAGGCCATCGACGAAATCGGTCGGCGCGCTTGGCAATGGCCAAGGATCCCAGCGCAGCTGATTCGGCGTCGCCGGGGCGTCATCAAATACATTGTGGAATTTTCCACTTTTCAACGCGGCGAACGGCTTGTGCACCGCCGCCGGCCGGATGCGGTACAGCCAGCTGCGCCGGTTGGCGTGTCGCGGCGCGGTGAACGCCGTGCCAGAGAGTTGCTCGGCGTAGAGCCCGTGCGCGACGCGCTGCGGCGAATTGCGGCCTACGGGCAGCGCGCCGGCGACCGCTTCGGTCGCGAACTCGTTGCCGAAACCGGATTGGTACTTGAGCGCGCTCACAGCACCCCGCGCTCCATCTGCTCGCGCTCGATCGATTCGAACAAGGCCTGGAAGTTGCCTTCGCCGAAGCCGCTGTTGCCCTTGCGCTGGATGATCTCGAAGAAGATCGGACCGACGCAGTTCTTGGTGAAGATCTGCAGCAGCAGTTTCTGCTTCGTCTCCACATCGGCGTCGATGAGGATCTTGTTCACCTTCATGCGTGCGACGTCTTCACCATGGTTCGGGATGCGCTGATCGATCACGCTGTAGTACGCGTTCGGCGTATCGAGGAACTCGATCCCGCGCGCACGCATCGCCTCGACCGTCTCGTAGATGCCGTCGGTGAAGCAGGCGATGTGCTGGATGCCCTCGCCGTTGTACTGCTCGAGGTATTCGTTGATCTGGCTCTTCGGATCGGCCGACTCGTTGAGCGGAATGCGCACCATGCCGTCCGGCGCGGTCATCGCCTTCGACAGCAGACCGGTCTTCGCGCCCTTGATGTCGAAATAGCGGATCTCGCGGAACTGGAACAGGCGCTCGTAGTAGTCCGCCCATTTCGCCATGTTGCCGAAATAGAGATTGTGGGTCAGATGGTCGATGAAGGTGAGGCCGAATCCGCGCGGCATCATCTCGGCGCCGGGCAGCCATTCCCAGTCGGGATCGTGGATCGTGCCCTTGTCGTCGTAGCGATCGACGATGTAGAGCATGCAGCCGCCGATGCCCTCGATCACCGGAGCGGCAACGGCCTTCGAGGTTTCCTTGTACTCGATCGACTTGGCGCCGTTCTTCAGCGCCTGCACGCGCACCCACTCGGCGAGCTTGGACACACGGATCGCGAAACCGCAGGCCGAAGGCCCATGCTTGCGCGCGAACTCGCCCGCGAACGAATCCGGATCCTCGTTGATCAGGAAGGTGCAGTCGCCCTGGCGGTAGTTGTAGATCGGTCGCGTCTTGTGTCGCGCGACCTGGACGAAGCCGAGATTGCGGAACAGTTCGTGCAGTTTCGCGGGCTCTGGCGAAGCGAATTCGACGAACTCGAAGCCGTCGATGCCCATCGGGTTTTCGAACACCGCCGGCTGCGTGCCGGCTTTGACTTGCGGAACTGCATTCATGATCTGCTCCGATCTGGATTCGCGGCTATTGCAATCGCGGACGATTGCAATAAGATAGTTTCAATTGAAACCAATTGCAAGCGCACGACGACATGAAGAAGAACGCAGCGGACAAGGAAGCGGTGGGCAGCAACGCGATCCTCGAACTTGAGCAGTTCCTGCCGTATCGCCTGTCGGTGCTGTCGAACACGGCGAGCCGCGCGATCGCAGACCTGTACGAGCGCCGCTATGGCCTGTCGATCGCGGAATGGCGCACGATGGCGGTGCTCGGCAGCTACGACGGCATCGCCGCGCGCGAAGTCGCCGAACGCACGGCGATGGACAAGGTCGCCGTCAGCCGCGCGCTCGCACGCCTGATCGCGGATGGCCGCGTGCGCCGGCGCACGGCCGAGCACGACAAGCGTCAATCGGTGCTCGGCCTGACCGCGAAGGGCTGGAAGGTCTACGCCGAAGTCGCGCCGCTTGCGCTCGAGCACGAGAAGCGCCTGCTCGCCCATCTCACCGTCGAAGAGCGGCGCTGGCTCGCGCACATCCTCGACCGGTTATGGCAGGCGGAATTGGAGGAGATCGCGAAGTAGCGTCGACAGGCCGATCGGCCCGCCAAACCTCAACCAGGACAGGGCGTGCACCACGTGATCGCGAGCTCGGCCGTGCATTGGTAGAGCTGCTGGTTCGCCGAGCACCGCTCATTCCAATCCTGGATGCACACGGGCACCGGGCCGCCGTTGCAAAAGTTGTGTTGGGTTCCGGCGATCACCGGACAATTGGGGTCCCTTTGTACCCCGCCGCAGGAACCGCCGTTGATGTTGTACTTGCTGCAGGCCAGGATGACCTCCACCTTGTCGTGCGCAAACAGATTCCAGTTCGTCATCAGTATGTCGTACGTTTGCGGGGTGACGTCGCGGACGATCCCCATGGCGCTGATCGACGGGGAACCGGTTTGTATGTATGTGTAGTAATTGGCGTACGGATAGGCCCCGACGCAGGTGTAGCCTTGCGCTATCGATCCCCACGGACCGATGTCCTGCCACGGCTGGGGCTGGACCTGGCACTCTCTGATCCCATTGCATACCGAAGTGTCAGTGGAGGGCGGAGGGTTCGCATGCCGGGTCTCAGACCTATGCGGGCCCATGAACTGCGTCGGCGCCAGCTGGCGCGATTGCTGCACCACGCTTCCTGCGTAAGGCTGGGTCGAGCATCCGAGCGAGACCTCGAACTCTCCCGCTGTCGAGGTGGCGTTCACGCCTTCGAGCGTCACCGTCCGGCGGTCGATCGCGACCATCTGGACGCTGACGTGTTCGTGCTGGGCGGAGTCCCACGTCCACAGGTTGGGATGGCTGTCCGGGCAGGCGAGGCGCTCCGCCTTTTTCTTGCTCGCGGGCACGACGACTCTCGCCATCGTTGCGGACAAGCAGGAGGGAACACCCGAGCATTCGTTCTTGTTGGATGCGACGAACAGATCAGTGCGATACCCATGAGGGTCGCCGCCAGCGCCGGCATCGGCGGCGATCACCGCGATGGCGAAAGCGAAGCCAAGGCGTGCGACGAAGGCATGCTGCATCGAAATCCGCATAAACGCTCCCGGCGGCGAATGCCGCGTAGTTGGTCAGGGATTGAAGCGACTGCACCCGCGCACGTACGATACTGCATCCGCAGTGGGTTGACATCCTCACCGCACACAACGACGGAGACAGCTTCATGCGCGTTGCGCTCATGCTCGCAGTCGGTACCGCGTTTACCTGCATCACGTCCACTACAGCAGGCGCAGAGGTTGGCGCCGGCTCCTGGCACACCCACGGCCATCGCATCGAGGACAGCGCCAATCAGCCGCTGCGTCTCGCGGGCATCAACTGGTTCGGCCTCGAGACGAGCAACTTCGCTCCGCATGGCCTATGGGCGCGCGGCTACAAGTCGATGCTCGACCAGATCAAGGCGCAGGGTTACAACACGATCCGCCTGCCGTACAGCAACCAGCTGTTCGACGCCGGCAGCACGCCCAACGGCATCGACTTCGCGCAGAACGCAGATCTCGCCGGACTCACCGGATTGCAGATCATGGACAAGCTCGTCGCGTACGCGGGCGAGATCGGTCTGCGCATCCTGCTCGACCGCCATCGTCCGGACGCCAACGGCCAATCGGAGCTCTGGTATACCGCGCAGTACGACGAAGCGCGGTGGATCAAGGACTGGACGATGCTCGCCACGCGATACGCAGGCAACCACACGGTGATCGGCGCTGACTTGCACAACGAGCCGCATGGCGCGGCGTGCTGGGGATGCGGCGATCTCGCGCACGATTGGCGGCTCGCGGCCGAACGTGCCGGCAATGCGATCCTTGCCGCGAATCCAGACTGGCTGATCGTCGTCGAAGGTGTCGAGAGCTACAACGGGCAAAACTACTGGTGGGGCGGCAACCTGGCCGGTGCCGGCGCTGCACCCGTGCGGCTCAACGTGGCGAACCGCCTCGTGTATTCGATCCACGACTATCCCGCGAGCGTGCATGCACAGCCGTGGTTCTCGGCACCGGACTACCCCGCCAACCTGCCGGCGCTATGGGATGCGACGTGGCGCTACCTGCACAAGACGAACGCCGCGCCGGTGCTCGTCGGCGAGTTCGGAACGAAGCTCCAGACGGCTTCTGACCGGGAGTGGCTGACGGCACTTGCGAGCTGTCTCGGAACGGGCGTCGACGGCGTGCATTGGACGTTCTGGTCGTGGAATCCGAACTCCGCAGATACCGGCGGCATCCTGAAGGACGACTGGCAGACCGTCGATGCCGCGAAGCAGGCGTATCTCGTGCCGCTGATGTTCAAGCTCGGCGGCAACGTGACGTCGACACAGCCACCGCTAAATGCGTCCGCGGTCGAGGATTACGACGCCAGCTTCGATCACTATTTTCATCACGACGCAGCCTGCGGAGCAGGCCAAGCTCGACGCAGGGTCGAGCCCGAGAGAGGCGCTTCAATTCCGTAGTTCACTGCAAATCCGCAACACTCTTCCCTTATCCACCCTTCAGACCCCTTCTCCAAGGGGAGAAGGAAAGCTATTTCACCCCGTGCATCAACCTGCTGATCAGCGGCGCGACAACGAGCAGGACCACGCCCGAACCGACCAGCGCCCAGAAGCCGAAGGTGTAGCCCGACAGCGCCGACGCCGTGGTCATGCCGCTTTCGCCAGAAACTTCGCCGGCGAAAATGCCCGAAAGATTGTTGCCGTTGGCGACGGACAGGAACCAGCCGCCCATCGCGAATGCGACGTAACGCGTCGGCGCGAGCTTGGTCACCATCGACAGGCCGATCGGCGACAGGCACAGCTCACCGATCGACTGGACTACGTAAACCATGAACAGCGTCCAGAACGGAATCTTGCTGCCGCCGTCGACGAGATGGGTCAGCGCAAACATGAGCAGCAGGAAGGCGAGTCCGTTGAAGATCAGACCGAGGCTGAACTTGAATGCGATCGACGGTTCGGCGTTGCGTTTGCCCAGCCACACCCAGATCGCCGCAATGATGGGCGCAAGGGTGATGATGGCGAGCGAATTCACCGACTGGAACCAGGCGACCGGAAATTCCCATGCGCCGAAATCACGATGCACGATCTTCTCGGCGAGGAAGTTGAATGACGATCCGGCCTGCTCGAAGAACATCCAGAACAGTACGTTGAAGACGAAGATGATCAGCATCGCGATCACCTTGTCGCGCGCGACCGCGCCTTCGCGCAGGCCTTCAATCAAGAGCATCGCGGCAAGGCCGATGAACAGAATGCCGAGGATCCAGGCCAGTGCCGTCGCGCCGAGCTTGGCGAGCAGTAAATACATCAGCGGCACGCCGACGACGAGATAGGCGGCGACGAGGCCGAGATTGCGCGTGCTCAGCGACGTCCGCACCGACTGGCCGACACCGTTCAACTGGCGCCGCCCGATCCAGAACCACAGCCAGCAGATCGCCATGCCGACGCCGGCGGAAGCAAAAACTACCTTGTAATTCTGCTGCATCGGCGTCGCGGTGATCACGCTTGCGAGCCAGCTCGTCACCACCGGCGACACCATCGCGCCGACGTTGATGCCCATGTAGAAGATCGTGAAGCCGGCGTCGCGGCGGCTGTCGCCCTGCGCGTAGAGCTGGCCGACCATGGTCGAGATGTTCGGCTTGAACAAGCCGTTGCCGATGATGACGAGAGCGAGGCCGAGCAGGAACAGGTCCATGCTCGGCAGCATCATCACGAACAGGCCCGAGCCCATGACGATCGCGCCGGTCAGGATCGAACGCTGGTGCCCGATCAGCTGGTCGGCGATGTAGCCGCCGAACACGCCGGCCGCGTAGACCAGGGCGAGGTAGGCGCCGTAGATGTTGCTCGCCGGCTTTTCACCGGTCGCTTCGCCGTTGTAGAACTGGGCGACGATGTACAACGCCAGCGCCCAGCGCATGCCGTAGAACGCGAAGCGCTCCCAGAACTCGGTCATGAACAGCAGCCACAGCGGACGCGGGTGGCCGAGCATTTCCGGGAAGGTCATTCGTCCCGCCGCGACCTCGGCGGCCGCATCGCCGCTCACCGCGCCCGCACCCACTGCCCCTGTCGCTGCCATGTTCTGCTCCGATTCGTTTCGCGCCTTGCGCGCGCTGGAAAGTGTGAAGGTGTAACCGCTTCGCCGCAGGCCGTCAAACAAAACCGTTGCGGCGCTGCGGGATTTCGCGCTCGGATTACGGCGCCGCGGGGTGCGTGCCTATCGTCGTGCGCACTTCGAACAGTTCCGGGAAGAAGGTCAGGTCCAGCGCTTTTTTCAAGAACCCGACACCCGACGATCCACCCGTGCCGCGCCGGTAGCCGATGATGCGCTCGACCGTCTTCATGTGGCGGAAGCGCCAGAGCTGGAACTGCGTTTCGAGATCGACCAGATCCTCGCACAGAGCGTACTCGCGCCAGTAGCGGTTGGTGTCCTCGTAGATGCGCTCGAACACGGGCAGCAGTTCGCGATCGGACACGTGCGGCTGCGACCAGTCGCGCTCGAGGCTGCTCACCGGTATCGCATGGCCCCAGCGCGCGAGATAGCGCAGGAATTCGTCGTAGAGACTCGGTGCCTGCAGCACTTCCTGCAGGCGCGCGTGCGCGGTCGCATCGTGCGCGAACACGCGCAGCATCGCGGCGTTCTTGTTGCCAAGCAGGAATTCGACGATGCGGTACTGCAGCGACTGGAATCCCGAAGAGGGCCCGAGCACGTCGCGGAATTCGAGATACTCCGCAGGCGTCAGCGTCTCCAGCACCGACCATTGCTCGGTCAGCTGGCGCAGCACCTGCTTGACCCGCGCGACGATCTTGCCGAACTGCCAGACCTGATCATGGCGCAGGCATTCGATCGCCGCCGTGAGCTCGTGGATCATAAGCTTGAGCCACAGCTCCGACACCTGGTGCTGGACGATGAACAGCATCTCGTCGTGATGCGGCGGCTGCGACAGCGGATGCTGCGCGGACAGCAGCCGGTCGAGCTGCAGGTAGCCGCCATAGCTGAGCCGGTCGCGCAGGTCGGTCTCGATGCCGGCTTCGAGGTCGCGGCGATTGTCACTGACGGTGGTCGACATTCCGGTCTCAGAGTCGATGAAGGGCCGGGATTTTCCCACATGCGCAGTGGCAGTGCCGACCCCGGACGACTAGCGGCACGCGAGCGGCATACAAAGGCATACAAACCTGAACAAAAATAGTGACTGCTCGAGGTTGCTCTCTGTCACAAAATGTGGCGAGAATGCGCCCGGGGTCAGTTCAACAACGGGGTAATCCATGATCGGTCGTATACGTGCGCCGCGCGGCGCGGGCTTTGCTTTTCTTGCGTTTTTTCTCGCTTGCTTCCCACCATCGTTTGCGGCAGCTGCCGGCAACGTGGTCATCAGCCAGGTTTACGGGGCCGGCGGCAACACCGGCGCCGTACTGCAAAATGACTACGTCGAGTTGTTCAACCGCTCCAACACCGCGGTCAGCCTCTCCGGCTGGTCGGTGCAGTACTCGAGTGCGACAGGCACCGGCAACTTCAGCAGCAGCGTCGTCGCGCTGAGCGGCTCGATCGCCCCCGGGCATTATTTTCTGGTGCAACTGGCCGGCGGCGCCAATGGCAGTCCACTGCCTACCGCAGACCAAAGCAGCACGGCAATCAACATGGCCGCTGGCGGCGGCAAGGTGATCCTGGCGAATGTCGCCACCGGCCTCACCTGCAACGGCAGCAGCACGGCCTGCAGCGCCGCGCAGCTAGCGCAGATCGTCGATCTCGTCGGCCAGGGCAGTGCGAATTTCTATGAAGGCTCCGGCACGGCGCCGACGCCAAGCACGACGCTGGCCGATTTCCGCGCGAATGGCGGCTGCACGGATACCGACGACAACAAGGCCGACTTCGCCACCGCCGC
>NZ_DASVOK010000022.1:0-6108 GCF_036383415.1 Rudaea sp.
GCGGCTTCGACGACGACGCGGTCGCTGGCCTGCATCTCGCCGACGACGGTACCGGTGTCGGGTCGCTGAGCCGGCGATGCCGCGGGTGCGACGGGCGCCGCATGGTGCCCCGTCGAGTGCCCCTCCGCGCGCTGCGGCACGTTCGCATCGATCTCGAAATCGGCGAGCGGTGCGCCGGTCGCGATCACGTCGCCGTTGCTTCCGTATACTTTTACCAATTTCCCCGAATACGGCGACGGCACTTCGACGATGGCCTTCGCCGTTTCCATCGAAATCAGCGGCGCGTCGAGCGCGACTGTATCGCCGGGCTTGACCAGCCACTCGACGATCGTCGCATCGGGCAGGCCTTCGCCGAGATCGGGCAGGCGGAATGTCTTTGTTTCGCTCACGGCCACCTCAATGCAGGTGCAGCAGGATCAGGGCGACGATCGCCGGCAGCGCCTGGAAGAAAAAGATGCGCTTGTTGACCGTCCACGCGCCGTAGATGCCGGCGACGATGACGCAGGTCAGGAAGAAGATCGCGACGTGAAAACCTTCGTGGGCGCCGAGCGCGAGGCTCCAGATCAGACCGGCGGCGAGGAAACCGTTGTACAGGCCCTGGTTCGCGGCGAGGGTCTTCGATGCCGTCGCGAATTCGGGCGTAAGGTTGAACACGCGGCGTCCGAGCGGCTTGTCCCAGAAGAACATCTCGAGGACAAGAAAGTACAGATGCAGCAGCGCGACGAGGCCGATCAGGATTTGCGTGACGAGATGCATGGCGTTTCCCCCGGTGCGATTCAGCCTGCCTGTAAGGTGCGCTTCGCCGCGGCGACGATGCGCGCAACGTTGGGCAGATAGTTCATCTCGAGCTTGTACAGCGGCATCGGCACGTCGTAGCCGGCGACGCGTTCGACCGGCGCATGCAGGTCGTACAGCGCGTGCTCGACGAGGCGCGCGGCGATCTCGCCGCCGAAGCCGCCGGTGTACGGCGCCTCGTGCACGATCACGCAACGATGCGTCTTCTTCACCGATTCGTGGATCGTGTCGAAGTCGAGCGGCTTGAGCGTGGCAACGTCGATCACCTCGGCACTGATGCCTTCGGCGGCGAGCGCGTCGGCCGCTTCGAGCGTTTCCTTCACTTGCGCGCCCCAGGTCACGAGCGTGACGTCGCTGCCGTCGCGCAATACGAAGCAGACGTCGAGCGGCAGCGCCTCGCCGTCGTCGGCGACTTCTTCCTTGTATTGGCGATAGATGCGCTTCGGTTCGAAGAAGATCACCGGGTCGGGATCGCGGATCGCCGCGAGCAGCAGGCCGTAAGCACGACCGGGCGAGGAGGCGATGACGACGCGCAGCCCGGCGATATTGGTGAACAGCGCTTCGATCGCCTCGGAATGATGCTCCGGCGCATGGATGCCGCCGCCCCACGGTGCGCGGAATACGGCAGGGCAGGTCAATCGCCCGCGCGTGCGCGTGCGCATGCGCGCCGCGTGCGAAGCGATCTGATCGATCATCGGATACATGAAGCCTTCGAACTGCGCCTCGGCGACTGGTTTCATGCCCTGCACGGCGAGGCCGACCGCGAGACCGGCGATCATCGCCTCGTCGAGCGGTGTGTCGATCACGCGATCGGCGCCGAATTTCTGCTGCAGGCCGACGGTCGCGCGGAACACGCCGCCATTGATGCCGACATCTTCGCCGAGCACGACGACGGCGGGGTCGCGCGCCATCTCGCGCGCGAGCGCCATCGTTATGCCTTCGATCAGATTTATCTGCGCCATCGCGTCAGTCCTTCGCCGCGACGAGCGCGGCGGCGCGCTGGCGTTCGAGATCGAGCGGAAGTTCGGCGTAGGTATGGTCGAACATCGCCGACACCGGCTGCGGCTTGATCGCGAGATAGGCGTCGATTTCCTCGTCGACGCGCTTGGTGCACTCGGCGAGCCATTCCTTTTCCTCGTCGTCGGTCCACGCATTCATGCCTTGCAGGTAGCCGCGCAAACGCTTGATCGGCTCCTTCTCCCACGCCGCCTTCACTTCGTCCTCGCTGCGATAGCGGCGCGCATCATCGGCCGTGGTGTGGTCGGACAGGCGATAGGTCACCGCCTCGATCAGGCACGCGCCGTGGCCATGGCGCGCGCGCTTGATCGCGTGATCGAGCGCGACACGCATCGCGATCAGGTCGTTGCCATCCACTTGTATACTTTCGATGCCGGCGGCGATGCCCTTTTGCGCGAGTGTCTTTGCCGCAGTCTGCTGCGCGCGCGGAATCGAGATCGCATACTGGTTGTTGACGATGACGATCACGAGGGGCAGAGCGAACGCGCCACCGGCGTTGATCGCCGCGTAGAAATCGCCCTTCGAAGTGCCGCCGTCGCCGACGGTCGCGAGTGCGACGCGTGGTTCCTTGCGGATCTTGAAGGCGAGCGCGGAGCCGGCTGCGTGCAGGCACTGCGTCGCGATCGGTACGCTCCAGGCGAAGTCGTGCGCCGGATGGGAAAAGTCGTTGCCGCGCTCGTCGCCGCCCCAGTAGAGCAGCACTTCGCGCGGCTTCACGCCGCGCTGGAACTGCGCGCCGTAGTCGCGATAGAACGGCGCGAACACATCGTCCTCGGCGAGCGCCGAGCCGATCGCGACATGCGTCGCCTCCATGCCGAGGCACGAAGCGTAGGTGCCGAGCTTGCCAGTGCGCTGCAGCGCGATCGCCTTGCCGTCAAAGACGCGCGTGAAGCACATGAGTTTGTACGCCTCGACGAGCGCGCGCACGTCGCGCGCGAACGCGGGCGCGTCCTCATTGAGGAGCTTGCCCGATTCGTCCAGATACTGCAGGTATTCGATTTCGAAACTGGCTGCGATGCTCACGCCGCGTTGCCATGATCTGCGAGGGCGACTTGATAGCAGCCTTGGCCGCGCTTATGCAAGGCGCGGCGCAATAGTTGTTATTCCGGACACGGGCGGCCGGAATAACTCACGGCGTTGGAGCGGACCCTGCGGGCCGCTCCACGCCGCGGTGCTGGACGATGGGCGGCATGCGCATCGTCCAGTCACTTCCTCTTACTGATTCGCGCGGGCGAACGTAACAGTCAGCGTGCAGCTGTTGCTGACGGGCGCGGTCTGGATTTTCTTGTTGTTGAACGTGGCGCCGCAGCCGGTGACCGTCGCAACCTTGTAGCCCGGCGCGGGATCGGCGCGGAAATTCACGACAGCCTGATAGCCGACCTGCTGCGGCACGGCCGGCGTGAGCGTGCCGTTACCGCCAGTCACGACCGGCGTCACCGTGTAGACCGCAGGCGTGAACGTCGCGCTCACTGCGCAGTCCGCGGTGACCGGGCCCGTTGTGTAGACATTGCCGAGCAGGCTGCCGCCGCAACCATCCACGGTGTTGATCGCGTAGCCCGGCGCCGGCGCCAAGCTGAAGTCGGCGGTCGCGTTGTTGTCCACGATCTGTGTTGCTGGCGAGATGCCGCCGTTGCTGCCGGCGCTCGCGCTCACGGTCCACGTCTTGATCGTCGCCGAGCAGGTTGCCGCGGCGCCGCCGTATTGACCCGAGCAGCTCCAGTTCCACGGATGGCCGCTGCCATCGATCGCGCTGGCGGTGCCGACGCTGCACAAATTGGTCGGCGGCGCGAGCAGGACCTGGCCGTTGTCGCTGCCGCAGGCGCCGTCGATCGGGCTCGGCGTGAAGGTGACGACGACGTTGCAGTTCGCCGCTACTGGATCGCTGAGATACGTGTTGCCGTTCAACGCGCCGCCGCAGGAGCCCGACGTGGTGGCGAAGTAGCCCGTATCGGGCGTGACGTTGACCACCTGGCGCGCGCCCTTCGAGACGAGGCGCTGGCCGGTCGGGCTCGCAGAACCGTGACTGCCGGCGATGATGTCGACGACGTAACCGAGCGTGACGACCTGGCCGTCGTGGTCGGAACTGCGCCGCGCTGTGGTCGGATCGAGCACGTCCGTGCTGGAGGAGGACACGTCGGCGTTGCCGTGCGCGTTGCCGATCTGGATGAAGTCCTGCTTGCCGGTGTCGCTGAGCAGGATATGGTCGATCTCCTGCGCATAGCCGCTGAACGTGTACGAGTAGTGGTCGGCCGGAACCTGCGCCGCGCCACTGTCCCACAGCACCGGGTTCGGCGCGATGTAGCTCGCGCTCGGTGGATAAATGCTGTGCGCGGGATCGGTGTCGGCCGTGCCCATGATGAGGCCGGTCACGTCGACGTAGCCGTCGCTGAATTCATAGGCGTTGAAGTCGCCGACCACGACGACCGGCACCGAGGCATCGCCGACCACGAGCACGCCGCCGTTGACGATGCTGCCGTCGGCGTTCTGGATCGCATTGCCTGCGTAGGCGCCCGGGTTGTTCGCATCGCAGTCGACGTTGGCACCGGTGGTCTGCAGCGCGCGCACGATGCAGGCGATCTGCTCGGCCTGCGCGCGGCGCTTGACGCCGACGTAATCGTTGACACCGAGATTGAGCAGTGAACGGTCGTAGATCGCAAGCACGCGCACGCGGTAGCCGTGGTAACTCGCATCGAGCAGCGCCGGCGGTCGGTCGTTGAGCAGGCAGGAACTGCCGCCGCTGCACGCGGACGTCGTCGTGCCCTTGTACAGCTGCGTGACTGAATTGACCGCGACGCCGTCGCGCACGAAGAAGCCGAGGTTGATGCCGCCCGGATCGTTGCCGGGGATCAGGTATGGCTGGTAGCTCACGCTGGCATCATCGAGATTCATTTGCGCAGCAAGATCGCGCATCGCCGAAATATTCTCCGCTTCCTGCACGACCTGGATCACCGGTGCCTTGAGCACCGTGCGGATCTGCAGCGACATCTTCGCCAGACGCGCCTGGTATTGCGTGAGCGTCGGGCACTGGTCGCTCGCGCCGGTGCCGGCGCAAGTGTCGTTGTAGACCGAGGTGTCGGCGCCATCGGCGGTGTTGTTGAAGAAGTGCAGCATGTTCTGCGAGCCGACCGTGAGCGTACCCGGTGTCGAGTCGGGCACCGCCACCGGATAGGTCACGGCCGGGCCAACGAGTGCGAACGCGTCGTTGCCGGTCGGATAGATTTCGTACGCGCCCTTGTAGCCCTGCACGATGCCGGTCACGCTGAAGTGCTGGCCACTGTTGTACACACCGCCGTTCGGCAGATTCGCGAGCACAAGCGGCAGGCCGCCGAAATAGACCTCGAACGTTTCCGGATTGCCGTCGAACACCGGGACGAGCGGATGCGTCGCATCGCCCGGGTACGGGATGCCCGGCTCGCGGAACGGACGCGGCTGGCTGCCGACCGTCGCATAGAAGCCCTGCACCGTGTCGGCCTTGATGCCGCTGCCGCCGGCGCCGAAGGTCGGCGCGACGACGACACCGTCGCCCATGGTCACAAGCATGCCGTCGAGGCAGGCGAAGTTGCTCGACTGATAACCGTCGACCGGCGGATTGATCGTCGAACCCGCGCCCAAGCAGACGCCGGTCAGCGGACTGGTCGTCGGTGCGTGCGCGTTGAGATCGTATGCCGCGGGAAGCGCGTTGCCGCTCGACAGCACGGTCACGCTGACCGTCGTCAGTTCGGTCGAGCCGTTGAACTCGGTGACCGTGCCCGCGACCTGCACGGCGTCGCCGACGTGCACGGTCGGAGCGCTACTGGTGAAGACATAGATCGCATCGGACGTCGTCGGATCGTTGTCGCCGATGGCGTCCTGCACGAAGAAGCCCTTCGCGCCGACCGCGGTGACGATGTCGAGACCGGTCGTCGTCACGACCTGACCGGCATACGGTGACGCCGCACCGTGGCCCTGGATCTGCATGATCGTCAGCGGCGCGGAGGTTATGGCCAGCGCGATCGTCGTCGTGCCGGTGCGCGGCACCGCGTCGACGATCGTCACGTTGAGCGTCTTGCCGCCGGACGGCGTGTTCGCTGCGACCGTGGCGAGGTAGGAATACGTGCCGTCGCCTGCGACCGCGTCGCCGTTCGTGCCGTCGTCGTACAGCGTCTGCGTCGATGGACCGCCGATGCTCGACAGATTGACCGTGACCGACTGGATCGGGCTGGCGGGATTCGTGCCTTGCGCCACCGCAACGGTGAGCAGGCTCGTCGCACCGGCCTGCACCGCGGCGGGTGCGGCGCTGCCCGTGCCGGTCGGGTT
>NZ_DASVOK010000023.1:0-2675 GCF_036383415.1 Rudaea sp.
CCGTGATCGATGTCGAGCAGCGCGCCCTGTGCGCCTTCGTACATGATGTGCTCGCCGCGGCGGCGGGCGTCGTACAGCAGCGTGGCGACGTCGTCGATCATCGGCTTCAGGTATTCGCCGAACGCGAGCGCGTCGTCGAGCACCTTCTGATAGTCGACCGCCTCGGCCTTGAGCCACTGCGTGAGAATGAAGTTGTGGTAGTCGACCGCGGCGCGCAGTTTTTCCGGCAGCTCGGACGGATACATCAGGTCGGCAACGCGCACACTGCGGCGCGCGACCTTGTCCTCGTAGGCCGGACCGATGCCACGCCCCGTCGTGCCGATCGCGGACTTGCCCGCCGCCTTCTCGCGCGCCTGGTCGACGGCGATGTGGTACGGCATGATCAGCGGCGTCGCCGGGCTGATCTTCAGGCGCGAGCGCACTTCGACGCCGTTCGCCTCGAGCTCGTCGATCTCGGTCTTCAACGCCTGCGGGGAGAGCACGACGCCGTTGCCGATCAGGCACAACGTGCCCTCGCGCAGGATGCCGGACGGGATCAGGTGCAGCACCGTTTTCTTGCCCTTGATCACGAGTGTGTGACCAGCGTTGTGGCCGCCCTGGAAACGCGCGACCGCGCTGACGCGCTCGGTCAGCAGATCGACGATCTTGCCTTTGCCTTCGTCGCCCCATTGCGCGCCGAGAATTACGACTGACTTGCCCATATTTGGATTTCCACAAGTATACAAAGCGTGATTCCGCACCCGAGTGCGGAAGGGTTGATTCAGTTCTTGCCGGTTTTACCGCATTTCGATTGCAGATTCAGCGCAGCCAGGTCGATCTGATAGATGTCGCCAAGGCCGTTGCCGGGTCCGCGGATCGCTGCAAGATAGGCCTGCGTGTCGAATGGCTTGTCGGCGAGCTTGCGCATCACGCTGCGTGTGCTGCTCCAGAAGAAATATCTGCCATCCGGCGAAATCTTCGGCGCGTATTCGTTGCCTGGCGAGTTGACACCGCCGGCGAGCGGTTCGGCCTTGGTCCAGGCGCCATCGCAGAGGAAACTGACGAAGATATCCGAATCGCCACGACCTTCGCGGTTGTCGGCCATGAAGAACAGCGTGCGCCCGTCCGGCGCGAGAAACGGCTCGTATTCGTCGCCGGCCGTGTTGACCGCATCGCCGAGATTTTCCGGCTCGGCATATTTGCCATCGACCAAGCGCGCACGCCAGATGTCCGTCTTGCCCTTGCCGCCCGGGCGGTCGGAGCCGAAGTACAGCGTACCGTCGGCGGCGACTGTCGGATACCACTCCTGACCTTCGCTGTTGACCGGGCCATCGAGATGGCGCGGCTCGGTCCAGTGATCGCCGACGCGGTCCGTGGTCCAGATGTCGAGGTCACGATGCGCCTTGCCCGGCACCGGGCGATCGGAGATGAAGAACAAATGCTTGCCGTCGGCGGTGACGAACGGATCGGCATCCTTGTACCGGCCGGAAGCGAACGGCGCGAGGGTCGGCTCGCTCCAATGGCCGTCGCGCCAGCTGGAGACGAAAATCGTCCAGTAGTCGAAGCCCGGCGCGTTCTTGAGAAAGTACACTTCCTTGCCGTCGGGAGTGAACGCGGCGTGCGACTCGTGATCGCCGGTCGAGATCACGCCGGCGCCGAAGATCGTCGGTTCGCGCAACGGCCCCGCCACCGCGTACGGTGCAGGCATCGCGGCGTGACCGCTGGCCAAGGCCGCGATCAGCAGAATCGCGGCAACCGGAATATGTGCGCTGCGCATAACGGCTTCGCTTTACGACGGTGCTTACTTGCCCTCGCCCTTTGCCTCGCCGAAGTACTTCATGAACTCCGACTTCGGATCGAGCACGATCACGTCGCCACCGCCGAACGCGCTGCGATAGGCGTCGAGCGAACGATACAGCGCATAGAAGTCGGGATTCTTGCCGTAGGCGGCGGCGTAGATCTCGGTCGCCCTGGCGTCGCCTTCGCCGCGCCTGGTCTGCGCGTCGCGCTCGGCTTCGGCCTTGATCACCTGCACCTGGCGATTCGCGTCCGCGGTGATCTTCGCCGCCTGCTCGGCGCCGGTCGAACGCAGATCGTTGGCCAGGCGCGTGCGCTCCGAACCCATGCGCTTGTACACCGACAGCAGCACCTCGTCGGGGAACTCGATGCGCTTGATGCGCACGTCGACGACATGGATGCCCAGACCGGCGGCGGCCTTGTTCGCCTGGTCACGCACGCGCTCGGTGATGTCCGAGCGCGCGCTCGCGATCAGGTCGGACAGGGTGTGCGAATTGAACTCGAAGCGCAGCGGGTCCTTGATGATCGGCGTGAGCCGGCTGTTCGCCTGGCTCTGGAACGCATCCGGGCCGAACGAACGGTAGTACAGCGCCGGATTCTCGATCTGCCACTTCACGTAGAAATCGACATTGACCGGATTCTTTCCCGAATCGAAGTAACGCTCGGGCTTGGCTTCGAGATTGAGCATGCGCCGGTCGAAGCGCACGACGGTCTGGATCAGCGGGATCTTGAAGTGCAGGCCGGGTGCATAGTCCGAGCTGGCCTTGCCGCCGTCGCCCTGGATGCGGCCGAACTGGGTAACGAGCGCGCTTTCGCCTTCCCTGACGATAAATGCCGAGTTGACCACGAGCACGACAAGGAGCAGCGCCAGGATCGGAGTAAAGAATTTCATTGTGCAC
>NZ_DASVOK010000024.1:0-10493 GCF_036383415.1 Rudaea sp.
CAGCCCGGCAAGCCACCGAGCCAGAAGCTGGCCGACGTGGTCACTCCCTACAGCCTGTTCGGCGCGTACTGCATGAACTGCCATGCCTCGGCCGAGAAAGAGCTGACCTTCGCCTCGCTGGACAACGTGCTGACGTCCGGATTGCTCTACAGGCATTTCAGCGCGTCTGCGACGCCGATGACTGCAACCGGCCTGCTCGGCATGTTGAATCTGCGCGATCCGGGCTTTGACGATCGCGCCGGCGCCGAGCATGTCGATCCCCACAATACGCTCGCGGGCGAGGCCATGCTGCGCGATGCGCAGCGCCAGGCTTGGGCCTTCAGCCAGCCATTGCCGCACCCGACGCCGCAATTCGCCGCGTCGTTCGGCACATTCGGGGCGAATGATTTCGGCTCCGCCTGGCGTTTCCACTTGCCGGCCGAGAGCTTCGACCACCGCACTGCTGGTGCGCTCAAGCCGGGGCTTTTCCTCACATCCGACCAATGCCAGGGCTGCCACGATGCAACGGTGTCCAACGATGCCACGCCGAACATGCTGGTCGACGATCCCGAGACGGGCAACCCCGTCAACGTATCCATGTACGCCGAATGGCGCGCTTCGCCGATGGGACTGGCAGGGCGCGATCCGGTGTTCTTCTCGCAGTTGCAAAGCGAGACCAACCGTCTGCCCAAGCTCACCGAATGCATCGAGAACACTTGCCTGCACTGTCACGGCGTGATGGGTCAGCGCCAGCTCGCGATCGATACGCAGAAAGCCGACGCACGCTGCAAGGATCTGTTCGCCGTGGCGCCGCCGCCGGAGGTGCCGTTCGGCGATCCGTTCCGGCTCGGGATGGTCACGCGCTACCAGGCCTTGGATGATCCTCACGGCTACGGCAACCTCGCCCGCGACGGCATTTCCTGCACGGTCTGCCATCGCATCGACAAAACAGCACTCGGCAAGGAATCCAGTTTTACCGGCAATTGGGTCGCCGGCCCGGACGACAAGCTGTTCGGTCCGTTTGACGACGTGATCATCGATCCGATGAAACATGCGCTCGGTGTCACGCCCGAACATGGCGAACAGGCCAAGAGTTCGGACCTGTGCGGCAGCTGCCACAACATCCTGTTGCCGGTGCTGGACAACGACGGCCGGTCGCATGCGGTGCATGTGCCCGGAGGCGGCACCGTTACCAGCACTTACGAACAGACCACGAATCTGGAATGGACCAACAGCGTGTTCGCGCGCGGTGCGACGTTCCAGTCCTGCCAAGACTGCCATATGCCCGGCCACTACAAATCGCTGAGCCTGGCCGGCACGAAGATCGCGAACATCGAGTCGGAAGAATTCGCGCCGACCACGCACCGCTTGCCCGACGAAGCGATTACCTTGGAAGCGCGCGCGGACTACGCGCGCCATTCGCTGCACGGCCTCAACATGTTTCTCAACGAAATGTTCCAGCAGTTCCCGCTGCTGCTCGGCGTGCGCCAGATCGACTACATGGGCGCCACCACGACGCAGCCGGCCCTGATTACCGCGGCAGAGTCGATGCTGCGCATGGCGCGGCACGAATCCGCGGACATCGCCATCAAGGATGTTCATCGAGCCGGCGACCGGTTCACGGCTACCGTGCGCGTGACCAACAAGACCGGCCATTTCCTGCCCTCGGGCGTGGGTTTTCGCCGCCTGTTCATCGAGTTCATCGCCGAAGATTCCAGCGGCCGGCCGATCTGGGCGTCGGGCCGTACCGATGCGCTGGGTTTCCTGCTTGATGGGTTGAGCGATCGCCGCTTGCCGACAGAAAATGGTGTCGTGCAGCGGGACTACCAGCCGCACTACCAGCGCATCACGCAGAGCAACCAGGTGCAGATCTACCAAGAGCTGATCAAGGACTCGGAGGGATTTCTGACCACGTCGTTCCTGCGGCGTGTGCAAACGGTCAAGGACAACCGGCTGCGCCCGCGCGGCTTTGATCCGAAGCTGTTCCTGGACAATCCATCGCCCTACATCCGACTGCTCGGCGAAGTGGAAGGCGAGGCGGCCCATGATCCGCACTACACCGATCCGACGCTCACCGGCAGCGATGAAGTGCATTACGAAATCCGTTTGCCACCCGGCAAAATCGCGCGTATTGCGCGCGTGCGCGCCGCTCTGTACAGCCAGAGCATTCCGCCGTTTTATCTGCAGCAGCGGTTCGCGGATGCCACGGCGGGACCGGGGCAGGGCGACGAGATCCGGCGGCTGTATTACCTGACCAGTCATCTCAATGCGGGGCAAGGGACACGGATCGAGAATTGGAAGTTGCCGTTGGTCATGGCGGCCGCGCCGGTACGGTGACCTGCATGGCATACGCGTGAGTGTCTTTCCAGACGATGAGATGCGCAGCCAGGGCTATTCCTTGGGCGATACGACTTGAACCAGAGCTCAAAGACTGCTTCGCAACAAGGGATCGACACGAAGTGGCCTGTAGTTGATACTCAAGCGGAGCGTTGTGCTGTTTATTTTTGGAAGAAGAAGCTCGAGCCGCTCGGGTTCGACGCTTTGTTATCGTTGTACGGTTTATTTACTTTATCGACGCATCGCGGAAGGCCTCCCGGTCCGCACGTATCGCCGTCGGCGAGCGTCCTAGCAGCCGACGCAAGGTCCGGTTCATGTGGCTTTGATCGCAGAACCCCGCCTCCGCGGCGATGTCGGCAAAACCCCGATCGGATTCGCGCAGCAGCCGCGCTGCGCGTTCGACGCGGAATCTCGCTGCGGCCTGCTGCAAGCCTTCGCCGCTCGAATGTCGATACGCGGGGCCGATCCAGGCGGGGCTGCGCCCGACCTCGCGCGCGAGGTCGCCGATGCGCCGGCCCGGATCGGTGCGCAGCCGCGCGGTGACATCGCCGGCCCAGGCAGAGGCATGTGCGCCGGATTCGCGCAGCGCGATCGAGAAGAGTCGCCGGATCGAACTGCGCAGGTCGGCCTCCGCGAGTCGCGTCGCGCATGCACTGGCGATCGTGCGGGCCTGCGCGCCGCAGGCGCCGCCGACGCGAAGCAGCAGTTCCTTGGCCGGCAGCGCGGAAGTGCCGAGCCACTGTGGATCGAACTCGATCTCGATCTGCTCGAATCCCATTTCGCCGACGACATTGCGATGCGCGACGCGCGGAGCGTAGAACACCATTGAAGGGCCGGCGATCTCGTGTTCGCCGCGCTCGGTGACGTTACGGTATGCGCCCATGACGTACAGCGAAATCATCGGCCACTCGTGCGCGTGTTCGGCGACGACGGTGCGGCTCGGATCGATGACGCGGCGCACGCAGGCGCCACTGAACTGGTGCAGCACGGACATCTTCCTGCAGTGTCCTCAAATGGAAACCGACTGCGGTTCTATCGCTCCATCTTCCGCCAACCGGTCGTGGAATCAAGGGCCATTTGTCCTGGGTTGCCTTGAATCCGTCCAAGACGCGCGACAGCCACATCGATACTGTGGCGGCATGGCAGCTCGCCACTCGACGGAATCCCAATGAACGCCACCGTATCGATCGGCACTTCGACCTTCCGGGCAAGCATCGCCTCGCCCCGGGCATCCGCAAGCTGGGATGCACTGGCACGGCTGCTGCCGTATGCCGGTACGGTGCTGCACGCACGCTGGAGCGGCGAGGCCATCTGGTCGCCGTTGCGCACCATCTGGCCGGCCGCATCCCTGTTGCCGCGCGAGAACGCCGTCGGCGAACCGCGACCAGGCCAGATCCTGCTCTACGCCGGGCAGGACAGCGAGCCCGAACTGCTCCTCGCCTACGGCCAGACACGATTCGCCAGCGGCTTCGGTCCGCTGCTCGGCAATCCCGTGCTGACCATCGTCGATCGTCTCGATGAACTGGCCAGTGTTGGCCGTTCGATCCTCGAAAACGGCGCCGGCACGTTGCGTATCGAACTCAACTCTAATTCCTGAACCCGGAATCCGCCGCCATGCCACGAATCACCTGCATTGCTTTTTCAGCTGCGCGGCTGCTGCTCGCGAGCCTGCTTGCCATGTTGTCCCTGCCTGCCTTCGCCGCATCGCCGAGCGACTGTCTCGTCGGCAACTATCGACTCGATGACGAATCCGATCTCGACATCGCCTCCTCCGCAAACGACACGCTGCGCTGGCGGAAGTTCGACGGCACGACCGGCACGTTGCACCGCCAAGGCGACGGCAGCTGGATGAGCACGCGCGGATGGAGCGAGACGGCGGACGGCATCGTCGTATCGTTCGCCGGCTGCGACATGGGCACGCTGCGCTTTGGCGCAGTGTCTGGCAAGAAGCGCGAGTTCGCGACCCGCGAGATCCACTTCGAAAGCCATGGCACGACCTTGTCCGGCAGGCTGGTCATGCCGCCCGGCGAAGGCAAGGTTACGATCGTCGTGCTGATTCATGGATCCGAGCCCAGCTCCGCCCTCGAATCGTACTCGCTGCAGCGCATGCTGCCCGCCGAGGGAATCGGAGCCTTCGTCTACGACAAGCGCGGCACGGGAAGTTCGGGCGGAACCTACACCCAGGACTACTCCGTGCTCGCCGACGATGCCGTCGCCGCGGTGGCGGCGGCGAAATCGCTGGCAGGGTCGCGGATGGAACGCATCGGATTCCAGGGTGGTAGCCAGGGCGGCTGGGTGGCGCCGCTCGCGGCGACGAGGACAGCGGTCGACTTCGTCATCGTCTGCTTCGGCCTGGCGGTGAATGTGATCGACGAAGATCAGCAATCGGTCGAGCTGCAGCTCAGCGAGAAAGGCTATTCGCGCAGCGAAATCCGCGATGCGCTGAGCGTGGCAAGTGCGGTGGAAAACGTCGTTGCGAGCGGATTCAGCAGCGGCTTCGCCGAACTGGACCGACTGCGCAAGCGCTATGCCGCCGCACGCTGGTACAAGGATCTGCGTGGCGACTATACCCACATCTTCCTGTCGAAGTCCGAGGCCGAACTGCGCGCGATCGCGCCGCAATTCGACTGGCATATCCCGTGGAACTACGACCCGATGCCGGTGCTGCGGTCGCTGCGCGCGCCGCAACTGTGGGTGCTCGGCGGCGAGGACTACGAAGCACCGAGCCGCGAAACGCGCAAGCGGCTCAATTCGCTGATCGCGCGCGGCAGCGACTGCACGATCGCCTACTACCGCAATGCCGAGCACGGCATGACCCTGTTTGAGGTCGACGCGAAGGGCGAGCGCATCTCGACTCGCTACGCGCCGGGATATTTCCAGATGCTCCGCGATTTCGCGCTGCACGGAATGCTTGCTGCGCAGTACGGCGATGCGGAGTTGACCCAGCCGCGGCGGCGCGGTCGCTAGCGATTGCGTTCACGGCTTCGAAATAACGCGTTGCTGGTGACGGTCGCATTCGACGTCGCCGTTGCCGGCACCGCGTTCTGCGCAATCACCTTCGCGAACCACCCCGCCGAATCCTTGGGCGTGCGCTTCTGCGTCTTGAAGTCGACGTGGATCAGGCCGAAACGCTGCGAGTAGCCTTCGGCCCATTCGAAATTGTCGAGTAGGCTCCAGTGGTGGTAGGCGCGCACGGGCACGCCGTCGCGGATCGCGCGCGAGAGTTCGAGCAGATGCGCGCGGACCCAGGCGATGCGCGCGCTGTCGTGGATTTTTCCGTCCGCGCCGGGTGCGGTGTTGTAGGCGGCGCCGTTCTCGGTGATCTCCATCGGCAGATGGCCGATGTGCTCGGCGATGTTGGTAAGGATGTCGTAGAAGCCTTTCGGATAGATATCCCAGCCGTTGTCGGTCTGATGGTGCGGCGGGTAGTAGCGCGCCCACTCGGCCTGGGTGTTGAGACCGGGCAAGCCGTTGCCTTGCGGCGCATCGGCAACGAGCCACGACGAGTAGTAGTTGATGCCGACGAAGTCGAGCGCGGCGCGCACGATCGTCTCGTCGCCTTCTTTCCAGCCGAGCAGTTCCGCTTGGCGATCCGCTGGCAGCACGCCTTCGGGATAGCGGCCCTTCAGCGCCGGATCGAGGAACCACAGGTTGACGAACTTGTGCCAGCGCTGCGCAGCCAGTTTGTCTGCGTCGCTGTGTGCGTTGGCCGGGTACGCGGGCTGCGTATCGTAGACGCCGCCGACTTCGAGTTTGGGATTGGCCGCCTTGATCGCGCGGAATGCCATGCCTTGGGCGAGGTTGACTGTGTGCGTCGCGCGCAGGAAATCGAGCGGATCGGTGCGGCCCGGCGCGTGGTTGCCCTGCCAGTAGCCGCAGTGGGTGAAGGTCTTCGGTTCGTTGAAGATGCACCATTGCCTGATGCGGTCGCCGAGCGCGTCGATGACGAGCTTGGTGTAGTCGGTGAATCGTTCGGCGGTGTCGCGGTTCGGCCAGCCGCCGGCATCCTCGAGCGGTTGTGGCAGGTCCCAGTGGTACAGCGTCGGAAACGGACGGATGCCCGCTTCGAGCAGCGCGTCGGTGACGCGCTTGTAGTAGTCGAGGCCCTTCGCGTTCGCCGCACCCTTGCCGCCGGGCTGCACGCGCGGCCAGGCGATCGAGTAGCGGTGGGTCTTCGTGCCGAGATGTCCGGCGAGCGCGATGTCTTCGCGATAGCGATGGTAGCTGTCGCAGGCGACATCGCCGTTGTCGTGGTTCTTGATCTTGCCGGGCGTGTGCGCGAAACGGTCCCAGATCGATTCGCCACGGCCATCCTCGTTCCACGCGCCTTCGACCTGGTAGGCCGCAGTCGCCGCACCCCAGAGGAAGCCCTTGGGGAATTCGCCAGCGCGCAGTTTTGCCGGTGCCGCCGGTTTCTTACCGATCAGCGCATCGGCGAGCGCGAACGGGCTGCGTGCGAGCAGCGAGGTACCGCCAAGAGCGAGCGACAGGCGCAGGAGGTCACGACGCTGCATTGTATACTTCCTTCCAATTTACGCTTCGACTCCGCGCCCGCTGGCGCGCGCGGCAAAAAAGTGCCAGACCCGATGGAGAACGGCCCGGGTCCGGCACGTTGGGGCGCAACCGTTGCGCTAGAAGTTGATGCCGAAGTTGACGCCGAACGTGCGCGGCGGCAGGTACTGCGAGGTGTAGATGAGCGAGCCGTTCGGCGCGACGGTGCGGCCCGCATCGCTCGTGCGCACCTTCACGTCGGTGAAGTTGCTCGCGTAGGCGCCGGCGTACCACTTGTCGTCGGCCGAGGTGTAGCGCAGCGACAGGTCGCCGCGGAAATACGCCTTCTGCTGGTCGCCCGCGCCGAAGTTGAACGGCGACAGCCAGGTCGACGATTCGTAGTGGCCGGAGAAGCGTGGCGTCAGGCGCGCGCCGTTCGACAGGATGAAGTCGTGCTCGTAGATCGCGTTGAAGGCAAAGTCGGGCGCATGCGCAAGTTCGTGGCCGCTCACGTCCATGCAGTTGCCGATGCCCGAGGCGGCCGGACAGGCCGGCAGGCCGCCGTAGTCGTTGCTGCCGGCGTAGAGCAGCGTGCCGAGCTTCTTCTGCGGGATCGCCGAGAACACGAGATTGAAGCGGTCGACGTCGCCGAGGCGCGCGGCGATTTCCGATTCGATGCCGCTGACCTTGGTCGTGCCCTTCACGTTGGAGAAGCCGAGGCCGTGGCTGCCGTCGATGAAGGTGATCGGCGCGGCGAGCTGGAAGTCCTTGAAATCCTCGTGGTAGACCGCGCTGTTCCAGGTCAGGTGATGATCGAGGAAGCTGAGCTTGATGCCGGCCTCGTAGTTGATCAGCGACTCGCCTTTGTACGGCACGCCGCCGTCCTGCAGGCCGCCGGACTTGTAGCCGGTCGACACGCTCGCGTAGACCAGCGCGGTGCTCGACAGGTCGTGGTCGACCTTGAGCAGCCAGGTCGGCTTGTCCGCGCTGTACTTGCCGTCGTTCTTCGCGCTGACGTTGAAGCCCGAGCCCGGCGAGGCCGGATCGAGGCCGGGATAGATCGGCACCTGCGGCGTCGTCGCATCGTAGGCCCAGCCGTAGTTGCGACCGCCTTCGTTCTTCTTTTCGTCGTGGGTGAAGCGCGCGCCGAAGGTCAGGCGCGTCGCGTCGCTCAGATGCCAGGTCGCCTGGCCGAAGCCGGCGTACGAGTCGACGAGTTCCTTCGGCTGGATGAACGAACCCTGCCACCCGACCGTGCCCTGCGGTGTGCCGTTGAAGATCGGGATGTCGAAGCGGATGCCGTTGTCTTCGGCGGCGTAGTAGAGGCCGAGGATCCAGTCGATCGTGTTGTCGCCCACCGACTTCAGGTCGAACTCGTGGCTCCACGATTCGTACTTCGACCAGTTGGTGCGGTCGTTCTGGTAGTTCGCGCCGCTGGCGAAGCTGGTCGGCACGAGCACGCCACCGTCCTGGTCGTAACTGCTCGAGCCTTTGAAATGCGAATAGCCGGCGATGTAGCTGAATTCCATCGCGTCGTTGATCGCGTAGTCGACGCGCGAGCGCAGTGCGTAGTTGGTGCGGCTCAGCGCCGGCGCGGTGTCGGCGAGGATCGACCAGAAATCCTGGCCGGCGCGCGGGTTCTGCATCAGGTTCGCGCTCGGCGTGCCGCGGTCGCGGAAGTATTCGAACGACAGGTTCCAGGTCAGCTTGTCGTTCGGCACCCACAGCGCCGACACGCGCGCGGCGCTCTGGTCCTGCGCGTTGTACTTCGGTCCGCCGGTGACGTAGATGTTCGGATCGATCGCCTTGAAGCTTGCGAGCGTGCCGCCGTTGGCGAGATACGCAGTCTGCTGCGAGGCGACGGACGGCAGCTGGCCGACCGGATTCTGGTAGTCGACGTAGCCGTCATGCTGCTCCTGTGCGACGGCGACGCGGAACGCGAACGTCTCGTTGACCGGCACGTTGACGGCGGCGCGCAGGCCGAGATGAGCGTAGTCGCCGGCGGCGAACTGCGCATAGCCGTAGAAGTTGCCGAGCTCGGGCTTGGCGGTCTGGAAGTTGACCGCGCCGACCGTCGAGTTGCGCCCCCACAGCGTGCCTTGCGGGCCGCGCAGCACTTCGGCGGATTGCAGGTCGAGCAGCAGTCCGGCCGCGGCTTCCGCGCGCGGCGTATAGACGCCGTCGACGAACAGCGCGACTTCGGGATCGGCGTACTCGGTCTTGGCCGAGTCGTTGCCGATGCCGCGCAGGGTCAGGGTGACGACGCCGTGGTCGCCCTGCGTGGTCGCGGCGAAGCCGGGCACGAGCTTGACGATGTCGGTGACGGTGTTGACGCGCTCCTTCTCGAGCGTGTCGGCGCCGATCGCGGTGACCGCGAGCGGGGTTTTCTGCAGCGAGGTCGAGCGCTTGGTCGCGGTCACCTTCACTTCTTCGAGCGATTGCGTCTTCGCCGCCTTCGGGTCGGCCGCGCTGTCGGCGGCATTGTCGGCCGCGGCATGGGCATGGCCGGCGGCGAGCACGGCGATGATTGCGCAGCAGAGTGCGGTTCGGCCGGGCAGGCTGCGCCGATCGCGGATAGCGGCATGCGACGACGCATCGGCGGCGCGGGCGAACAAGCGTGCGTCGTTGGAACGATGATTCATGGGTCTCCCTCCAAAGGATTGGTCGGCGCCGGTTTGCCGGTCTCGATGACCGGTCTGATACGGGGCGCGGCAAGAAATACTGCAAATTGTCAGCGCTGTCAATCGAAAATTGACAGCGCTGACAATTGGGGTAATCTAGACTTCAACAAAAGCGCGGGAAGTCGCGCGCGTGATGACAGGCCGGCGCGGCCCACACGCACGAAGAAAGACAACGGGAGGAGTGTGACATGGCGGCATTGCGCAACATCCTCTTGGTCGGCGGCGGCACGGCCGGCTGGCTGACCGCCTGCTATCTCGCGCGCGTGCTCAACGCGGCGCATCCACAGGGCGTGCAGGTAAGCCTGGTCGAATCGGCCGACATCGGCATCCTCGGCGTCGGCGAAGGCACGTTTCCGTCGATCCGCGGCACCTTGTCCGCGATCGGCCTCGACGAGGCGCGCTTCCTGCGCGGCGCGACGGCGACGTTCAAGCAGGGCATCCGCTTCGTCGACTGGGTGCGCGCGCCGGGTGAGGTTGCTGGTGCGCGCCGCGACTATTTCCATCCGTTCAGCCTGCCGAGCCAGCGCGGCGACGCGCCCGAGCTGTTGCCGTACTGGCTGCTCGGTACGGCCGCACCGGGCGCGCCGTTCGCCGAAAGCGTGACCTTGCAGCAGCGCGTCGCCGACGCCGCGCGCGCGCCGAAGAAACGCGGCGATGCGCCATACCAGGGTCGGCTCAACTATGCCTATCACTTCGACGCAGTGCAGTTCGCCAAAGTGCTCGCCGAACACGGGCGCAGCCTCGGCGTGCGGCACACGATAGCGACGGTCGAGAACGTCGATCTCGACGAACATGGCGCGATCGCGCGCGTGCATACACGCGAAGCCGGCGCGTTCGAAGCGGATCTGTACGTCGACTGCACCGGTTTCCGCGCGGCGCTGATCGGCCGCGCGCTCGGCTCTTCGTTCCGCAGCGCGAAGGACACGCTGTTCGTCGACCGCGCGGTCGCAATCCAGGTGCCGTATGCGCGCGCCGACGCGCCGATACCCTCGTACACGATCTCGA
>NZ_DASVOK010000025.1:0-5763 GCF_036383415.1 Rudaea sp.
TCGCATGACGGCAAATCGTCAAGCGGAAACGTCGTCGAATTTCGCATTCCGAATACCCCGACAGATTGGTCGGCCGCGGTCGCACTTGGCCGTTTCGAGGAGAAGCGCATCGAATTGCCGGGCGGCGTGCTGCGCCTGGCGATCCTTGGGAGCGTGGATGCGGCGCAACGCGACAAGCTTGAGCGCTGGTTCGGTCGCGTCGCGCACGCGGTGCTTGGCGCCTACGGTCGCTTGCCGCTGGCCGACGTGCAGGTACTGATGCTGCCCGTTGGGGCGCGGGCGCATGGGCAGGCTGTCGTGTTCGGCCAGTCGGTGCGCGGGCAGGGCAATGCGCTGCAACTGCTGATCGACCCGAGCCGACCGGAAAGCGAGTTCGACGACGACTGGATGGCGGTGCACGAGTTGAGTCATCTCATGCATCCCTATCTCGGCGACCGGGGTTCTTGGTTGGCTGAGGGCCTCGCCACGTATTACCAGAACGTGTTGCGCGCGCGCGGCGGCTTGCTTACGACCGCGCAGGGTTGGAATCGGCTCGCCGAGGGTTTCAAGCGCGGTGCGGCCGCGCGCGGCGACGGCACGCTGGAAGAGACGGCGGCGAACATGTTTCGCACGCACGCATTCCAGCGCGTGTACTGGGCGGGCGCGGCGTTCTGGCTCACGGTCGATCGCGATCTGCGCCGCGAGAGCGGCGGCAAGGTCGGTCTCGACACCGCGCTGTCGCGCTTCCGCGATTGCTGCCTGCCGGCTTACAGCGCGTGGCGGCCCGAGGATTTCGTCGCCAGACTCGATGCGCTGGCCGGCACGACGCTGATTGGCGCGCGCTACCGCGAGTTCGCCGCGATGCGCGGCTTTCCGGACTGGAATGCAGTGTATGCCGATCTCGGTGTGCGCGAAGCAGGCGGACGACTCAGTTTCGACAATACGGCGCGCGACGCGGCGATACGTGAAGCGATCATGCGGCCGAAGTGATCGGCGTCGATCGCGTTGATCAACCCGCGTGCGATTCCATGCGCACGCGCATCGACAGATCGACAGCACGCACATGCTTGGTCAGCGAACCGACCGAGATGAAATCGACACCGGTCTCGGCGATCGAACGCACGCGCTCGAGCGTGACGCTGCCGGAGACTTCGAGCGCCACGCGCCCGGCCACGTGCGCGACGGCGCGGCGCATGTCGTCCGCAGAAAATTCGTCGAGCATGATGCGATCGACCTTGGCCGCGAGCGCCTGGTCGAGTTCGTCGAAGTTCTCCACTTCGACTTCGAGCAGCAGGTTCGGATGTGCCTTGCGCGCGGCGGCGACGGCAGCCGCGAGGGAGCCCGCCGCGGCGATATGGTTTTCCTTGATCAGGATCGCGTCGAACAGGCCGATGCGGTGGTTCGTCGCGCCGCCGCAGCGCACCGCATATTTCTGTGCGTAGCGCAGGCCGGGCAGGGTCTTCCGTGTGTCGAGGATGCGCGTGCGCGTGCCGCGCACGGCATCGGCGTATTGCGCGGCAACGGTGGCCGTGCCCGACAGAGTCTGCAGGAAATTCAGTGCCGAGCGCTCCGCGCCGACCAGCGCGCGCGCATTGCCGCGCAAGGTACACAATGTCGCATTCGCGGCTACGCGGTCGCCGTCGTGGGCCTGCCATTCGATGGTGACGCTCGCATCGCGTGCACGGAAGCAGGCGTCGAACCAGGCGGTGCCGCAGAGCACCGCGTTTTCGCGCGTGATCACGGTCGCGCTCGCGGTCGCGGCAGCGGGCAGCAGGTCGGCGGTCGCATCGCCGTTGCCGAAATCCTCGGCCAGCGCGCGCGCAACATCCTGCGCGACGACGGCGGCATCCGGCGGAAGCAGATCGCTCATCGGTTCAGACGGGGAAGTCGTGCAGCTGCGTCGTGCCGATGCCTTCGTCGGCGAGCATCACCGGAATGTCGTCTTCGATGCGGTAGATCACCTTGCCGTCGGTCGTGATCAGGCCAGCCTTGAGGCTCGCGGCCACGTTCGTGCCGGCCACGGTTTTCACCGCATCCTGCGCGATCTCGCGGTTGAGCGCGTCGAGCTGGGAACGGCTGAGCAATTTGACCGGTGTCTTGGTGACCGGATCGCAGAGGATGTCCAGTAGACGTTTGTCCATGCGTTGAGGGTGCGTGAATGCAGAAGTGCCCGTAGAATATCGTTTTTGCACCGGCCCCGCCATGAACACAGACACTGCGGCAGCGCGCATCGGCATCGTCATGGGCTCGCGCTCGGACTGGGAAACGATGAGCCACGCCGCCGACACGCTGGCCAAGCTCGGCGTCGCGCACGAGGTGCAAGTCGTCTCCGCGCATCGCACGCCCGATCTGTTGTTCGCCTATGCCGAGCAGGCTGCGGCGCGCGGGCTCAAGGCGATCATCGCCGGCGCCGGCGGTGCCGCGCACCTGCCCGGCATGCTCGCGGCGAAGACCGCGCTGCCCGTGCTCGGCGTGCCGGTGCAGTCGCATGCGCTCAACGGCATGGATTCGCTGCTGTCGATCGTGCAGATGCCGGCCGGGATTCCGGTGGCCACGTTCGCGATCGGCAAGGCCGGCGCGACGAATGCGGCGCTGTTCGCCGCAAGCCTGCTGGCCCTTGACGATGCGGCCGTTGCGAAAGCGTTGCGCGATTTCCGCGCGGCGCAGACGCAGGCAGTGCTCGACAAGCCTGATCCACGCGCATGAAAACCATTGGCGTCCTCGGCGGCGGGCAACTCGCCCGCATGATCGCCCTCGCTGGCGCGCCGCTCGGCGTGCGCTTTCTCGTCGTCGACAACGTTGCCGATGCCTGCGCCGGCCAAGTCGCGCCGCAGATCACCGCCGACTGGCGCGATTTCGCCGCGCTGGAAGATTTCGCCAAACGCGTCGACGTGGCCACGTTCGACTTCGAGAACGTGCCGGCCGACACCGCTCACTGGCTTGCCGAGCGCGTCGCCGTGTTCCCGAATCCGCGCGCGCTCGCGACCACGCAGGATCGGCTCGTCGAAAAGATGTTGTTCCGCGAACTCGGCCTCAACACCCCCGCATTCGCCGCGGTCGACAGCCGCACCGATCTCGAACGCGCACTGGCCGAAATCGGCTATCCGGCCGTGCTCAAGACGCGCCGGCTCGGCTACGACGGCAAGGGCCAGTTCCGTATCAAGACGCCTGCGGACATCGATGCGGCGTGGGCGGCGCTCGGCGGTGCGGCGCTGATCCTCGAAGCCTGGGTCGCGTTCGAGCGCGAAGTCTCGCTCGTCGCCGTGCGCGGCCGCGATGGTGCATTTTCCACTTATCCACTTGTACAAAACTGGCACGAAGACGGTATCCTTTCGGCCACCCTGGCGCCGGCGCCCGGCGGTGATGCGCTGATCGAACCGGCCGCGCGCCACGCGCGCGACATCGCAACTCATCTCGACTACGTCGGCACGTTCGCGCTGGAGCTGTTCGTCAAGGACGGCCAACTGCTCGGCAACGAGATGGCGCCGCGCGTGCACAACTCCGGGCACTGGACGATCGAGGGCGCGCCGTGCAGCCAGTTCGAGAACCATGTGCGCGCCGTGCTCGGCCTGCCGCTCGGCGATACCGCTGTGCTCGGCACGGCGGTCATGCTCAACTTCATCGGCGAACTGCCCGACGCGCTGCCTGTGCTCGCCGAGCCGCGTGCGCATTGGCACGACTACGGCAAGTCCGCGCGCGCCGGGCGCAAAGTCGGCCACGCGACGCTGTGCGCGAACACGAATGCGGAAATGCGCGAACGTCTCGCACGCGTCGCGCGTGCGCTTGGGCGCGAGGCGCAGGCCGCTCCGGTGCTCGCCGCGTTGTAGCGCAGACGCCTTTCGCACAAATAAAAAGGGCGCGAAGAATCGCGCCCTTTTTTGCGTCCCGATGTCGAGCGGAACGCCGGTGGAAAACCGCGTTACGCCAGCTGGCTGGCCGCGAATTCCCAGTTGACCAGCGCCCAGAACGCCTCGACATATTTCGGCCGCGCGTTGCGGTAGTCGATGTAGTAGGCGTGTTCCCACACGTCGCAGGTCAGCAGCGGGCGATCGGTGCCGGTGATCGGCGTCGCCGCGTTGCTGGTCGAGACGAGGCCGAGGCTGCCGTCGGCGCGCTGCACGAGCCAGGCCCAGCCGGAGCCGAACGTTCCGACCGCGGTCTTGGTGAACTCTTCCTTGAACTGGGCGACGCTGCCGAAGGTCTTCACGATCGCATCGGCGAGCTTGCCGGACGGATCGCCGCCGCCCTTGGGCGAGAGCGAGTTCCAGTAGAACGTGTGGTTCCAGATCTGCGCGGCATTGTTGAACACGCCACCCTGCGAATTCTTCACGATCGTGTCGAGATCGGAATTCTCGAACTGGGTGCCCTTGATCAGGTTGTTGAGGTTGGTCACGTAGGCCTGATGATGCTTGCCGTAGTGGTAGTCGAGCGTCTCGGCCGAAATATGCGGGGCAAGTGCGTCGCGTGCGTACGGAAGCGGCGGAAGTTCGATTGCCATTGGCGTCTCCTGGCTTGGGCTTGAAGGGGGGTCGAGTATAAGGGAATTGGGCAGGCGAACGAGGAAAGCAAGCCGCGCCTGCTACAATGGCGCATCGCGCCACGGTGGCATTGCTTGAGCCAGACAACACCCATGAATACCGAAGAACGCATCAAGAAAATCGTCGACGACCATCCGATCGTGCTGTTCATGAAAGGTACGCCGCAGTTCCCGATGTGCGGGTTTTCCTCGCGTGCGGTGCAGGCGCTGAAGTCCTGCGGCGCGCAGTTTGCCTCGGTAAACGTGCTCGAGGATCCCGATATCCGCGCCAACCTGCCGCGCTACTCGAACTGGCCGACGTTCCCGCAGCTGTTCATTAATGGCGAGCTGATCGGTGGTTGCGACATCACGCTCGAGCTGCAGGAAAGCGGCGAGTTGGCGCGCATGGCCAAGGAAGCGCAGAAGGCGGCATGAGGATCGAACTGCGCGACACCGCGCGCCTGCCTGCGGACTGGAAAGCGAAACCGGATGCCCTGCGCGACCGCGTCGTGCTGATCGTCGGCGCACTCGGCGCGCTCGGCAGCGCGAGCGCGAAGGCCGCGGCGCAGGCCGGGGCGAAAGTAATCCTGCTCGGGCGCAAGGTGCGCCCACTGGAAAAACTCTACGACGAAATCGACGCGGCTCATCCGGGCGCGGCAGCGATTTATCCGCTCGACCTCGCCGGCGCCTCGCCGAAGGACTACGACGACCTCGCCGCGACGATAGCCCGCGAGTTCGGCCGCCTCGACGGCATCGTCTTCGCCGCTGCGCAGTTCGATGGATTGCAGCCTGCGGTCGATGCCAAGGCGGAAGCCTGGCTGAAGACGCTGCACGTGAATCTCAACGCGCCGTTCCTGATCGTGCAGGCGTGTGCCGAGCTGCTGCATCGCGAATCGGCGGACGGCGCGGACGCCAGCGTGGTGTTCGCGCTCGACGATCCCGCGCGCGTCGGCAAGGCGTTCTGGGGAGGCTACGGCACGGCCAAGCATGCGCTGATCGGCCTAGCTTCGACCCTGCATCAGGAATGGGAAACCAGCCGCGCGCGCGTGCATGCGCTGCTGCCCGCGCCGATGCGCAGCGCGCTGCGGCGCATGGCCTATTTCGGCGAGAATACATTGGAGTTGCCGACCGCGGACGGCACGGCGCAGGCCGTGGTCTATCTGCTCGGCGCGGAGGGAGCAGCCGCGCGAGGCAAGGTATTGGATTTGCGCTGAGGCAATTCTCCCTTCTCCCGGCGGGAGAAGGGGAGCAACGACTTTCCGGGGACA
>NZ_DASVOK010000026.1:0-6448 GCF_036383415.1 Rudaea sp.
CGGACGCAGGAAAATATACTTTTCCTGTCCGCGGGCTCGATCCGCAACGCAACTATCGGCTGCGGTTCCGCGACGGTAGCTCGGCGGATTCCGTTCGCTCCGGGCGCGAGTTGATGCGCGACGGCCTGGCGCTGACCTTGCCGGTTCCCGAATCCTCGGAGCTGGTCTCGATCGAGGCGATGTGACGGCGAGCCGCGCTTGGTCCGTCCTTGCGCGCACGTCACTGCGTCGCGGCCGCCTTGCGCACCAGCCGCGCCTTGCCGTCGGCACCGCGATCGACGCGGATGTCGTAGCGTTTGCCGCCGAACGCCACGTTCTTCAGCGTCATCGATCGCCAGTCCGGTGGTAGCAGCGGCGGGTAGACGGGATTCAAACCGGTGTTCTCGATGCGCAGGCCGGTCAGGCCGAAGACCAGGTTCTGCACGAATCCGGCGGCGGCGGTGACGAAGTAGCCGGTGTTGTTCGTTGCCGTTTCGGTGCGCACGTCGAACGGTGGCTTGACCACGCCGCCGCTGAAGTTCTTTTCCAGCCACGCGACCGCGCGCTTTTCGTCGCCCACGGTCGCCGCGGCGATGGACAGCGGGGCTAGGCCCATGCTGTTCGGGTCGCGGCTCGAAGCGAGGACCGGGCCGATCGCCTGATCGTAGTTGTTGCGCCGCACTTGCGCGCTCATCGCCAGGTCGAGCGCGGGCAGCGACAGCATCGGTAGCGAACTGCCGCCCCAGGTGTCGCGGTCGTGTGCCACGCTTTCGTCGAAATGCAGATGGTGCTGCGCGGTATTGTCGAACGGGATGTGCAGTTTTGCGGCTACGTCGTTCCAGCGCGGATCGGCCTTCTCGCCGACCGCGGCCGCGGCCTCGGTGGCGATGCGCAGCGCCTTCGCGGCGGCGGCATTTGTGTAGGTGTCGTTCGGCACGTCGTTGTAATCCTCGTCGACCGAGGTGACGTGGAGGATGTCGTAGCGCTGTTTTTCCGCGTTCCAGGTCGCGCGGCTCGCCCAGAACTCGGCGAGGTTGCGGATCACCGGCCAACCGTATTGCTTGAGCCAGGCGCGGTCCTGCGTGACGAGCCAGTATTGCCATTGCGCGATCGCGATATCCGCGTTGACGTGGATTTCGCGCTCGCCGAGCACGTAGGCGAAATGCGGCGTCTGCTCGGTGCCGTTCTCCGGATCGGCTTCCCACGGATATTTCGCGCCCGCATAGCCGGCAGCCTTCGCGCGCGCCTGCGCGGCCGCGAGCGTGCGCGCGCGGAACATCACCAGCGATTTGGCGCGCTCCGGATGCAGCAACAGCAGCGCGGGGAACACCCAGAAGTCCGAATCCCAGAAGACATGCTCGGCGTAGCCGGGCGTCAGCGCACAGGCGCCGATTGCCCAGGCCGTGTCCGCCGTCGACGACGACAGCAGGTAGTAGAGGTCGGAATGCACGGCGCGCTGCGCGCGTTCGTCGCCATCGATGACGATGTCGGACTTCCACAGTTTCGCCCAGGCATCGCGGTGCGCCGCGAACAGTTTTTCGAAACCGCCTGCACGTGCGGCGGTGGCGAGGGCCAGATCGGCTTTTGCATCGCCGCCCCAGCCTTCGCGCGACATCGCCACATACTTGGTGAAAGTATAGGTTTTCCCTTTCTCCACTTTGGCCGACAGGTTCAGCGCGAGTCGGTATGGACTCTTGTAGATTTGAACATTCGTCGGCGTCATGCCTTTGGGCAGCTCGATCGCCGCTGCCTGGGCCATCGCGAGACCCTGCTCGGCCTTGCCGTCGAGCCACAGGGTCAAGGCCTTCGCATCGCCGTCGCGATCGCCGACGTGGACATCGCCGTGGTACCAGACTGGTGCGCGATCCGGTGTCGCCGGCGGAATCGCGACGAGCTTCATCTGGTGTGCGGCAACCGCCTCCTGCATCTCGTCGCCGCTCAGCTTGGCGAGCGGCAGGCGCGGTTGATGCGGCGCCCAGAGATTGAGCGCGAACGACAGCTCCACCTCGCCGTCGAAATCCGATGTGAGCGTCAGCTGCGTCGCGGCAAGCTGCGGCGATGCCTGGCTGACGAAGGTGACGACTTTTACGTCCGTCGATTTCCCGTGGTCGACATAGCGATAGCGGGTCGTCAGCGTCGCCTCGTGCAGGTCGAGCGTCTGGCGGTAGTCCTGGAAAATCGTCGGCTTGGCATCGACCTGGTTCATCCAGAAGTGGCTGGCGTCGGATTGGCCGGTCGAATAGTCGATTTCGGTCCAACCGGGAATCGCCGCCGGACGCGAGAAGTCGTCCTTCGCGTAATCCATCAGGCCGACCATGTAGGAGAGATTGCCTTCGGTGCCACGTGGGCCGGTCAAGGTTGAGACGTAGCCGTTGGCGAGATAGCCGGGGAAGTAATTGTCGAAGTCCTGCGCAGTCGCGGTCAGGGTGAAGCTCGCGTCGGATGCGAATGCGGCACTGCTCGCGCAGGCGAGAAGGAACGGGATGAGATGCAATGGCTTCACGGGCATTCCGGGATCGGACGGTTGGCGAAAACGCTTGCGGTGGCGCGCATCGCTCGCACAATATGACGCCTAGCCGCGATGCGACGGAGCGAAGGATGGCGAGCAATTTCAAATTCACGATGCAGATGCCGGGCGGCTTTTCCCAGTCCGGTTTCGGCGGCGCCGGCGAAGCGCAGGCGACTCCTGCGCTGCGGTCCTACGATTTGTTCGTGACGCGCATCTGGCAGGCACACCTGCCGTTCGCCGCCGTGCAACTGACTGCGTGGGTCGATGAAGTCCTGATGTTGCGTGCCGCGAGCCCGAAGCCGGCCGGCCGCACGAATCGCCACGGCTGGAACAGCGAGGACATGAGCGTGCTCGAACGCCCGGCATTCGCGCCGCTGCGGCAGGCGATCCACGCCGGCTGCACCACAGCGCTGCGCGAGATGGGGCAGGGCGACGTCTCCTTTCGCCTGCAGTCGTGGATCAACATGCACGATCGCGGCGGCTTCAATTTCCTGCACGTGCACGAAGGCTCGCTGCTGTCCGGCAGCTTCTATCTCAGGGTGCCGTCCGGTTCGGGCAAGTTCGTCTTCCGCGATCCGCGCGCCGGCGTCGTGCACGGCTACGTGAAGGGTGCGGTGGCGAACGGCTACAGCGACATCCATCTCACGCCCGAAGACAGCCTGCTCGTGTTGTTCCCATGCTGGATGGAGCATTACGTCGAACCACACGACGCCGACGAGCCGCGCATCGTGATCGCGTTCAATGCGCTTGAAGGCGAGCGCTGAGTCCGTCGTCTCGCGCGAGCAGTTCGGCAAGGCGCGGAGAGCGGACATCAGCGTTCCGGCACGACGTCGAAGGCGACGGTCAAGCGCGTGCGCTCGCTCGCGAACGGCACGGTGCCGTGCCAGAAATACGAAGGAAACAGCACGAGCATGCCGACCTCGGGACGCACGACGTGCTCGGCCTGTAGTGCGGGGGTGGTGATCAGGCTCGGCCGGCCGAACGTCAGGCAGCCAGCGTTCTGATGCGCATCGGCGGCGACGTCGGGCAGTTCGATATAGCACGCCGACGAGATCCAGCCGCGCGGATGAACGTGGTTCGTGTGAAATCCCGATGAGCGCAGGCGCACTGACCAGCTGCCGTTGTAGCGATAGCTGCCGTTGTCGCGCCGGCGCAGCGGTTCGGGACCATTGCGAATGTGTTCGAGGTAGCGGCGGATCGGCGCATCGAACGCGGCGAACAGCGCGCGGATCGCGGGATCGTCGCTGCGCGACAGATCCGCGGTCGTCTCGGTGCCGTGACGCAGCGACTGGAACAGCAGCGGATGGCCGTGCGGATTGTGCAGGCGGTCGAGGCTGCGTTCGAGATCGGCGAAGAAGTTGGCGAGGTCGGGCCAGGGTGCCGGCGCTTCGAGGCGTTGCGGCAACACCCATCGCGCGTAGTCGCAGTATTCGCGATGGCGCGGATTGTCGAGCAGGCGCCAGGCCATGGTCTGCAGGGCGATGAAGTATTGATCGTCGGGTGCGGCGGTGCGCAGCGTTTCGCAGTGCGGCAATGCCGCCTGTGCGTCGCCGATGCCGAGCAGCGCGGCGACGAGCAGGCTGCGCGCCGCCGTGTTGGCCGGCATCGCGCGCACCGCGCGTTCAGCGAAAGGCAGCGACAGCGCCGGATCGAAATCGAGCGCGGCGAGTCCCGCGCGCACGAGCAGCGCGGGTGAAGCCTGCGGATGCCCGGCCTGCTCGACGAGGCAGGCGTAAGCGCCGCGCGCGTCGCCCGCTCCTTGCAGGATGGCCGCTTTCGCCGCGCGCAATGCCGGATCGGCTGCGAACGTGCGCAGCGCATCGTCGAGCGCGGAGGTTGCCTGAGCCGCATCGCCCGTGCGCATCCAGACAAGACGGGCCAGATGATCGTGTGCTTCGCTGCGCAGCGGATCAAGGCGCAGGCATTCGCGCAGCGCCGTTTCGGCGCGGTCGAATTCGCCCACCGCGACCAGGCTGCGCGCCTGGATTTGGTACAGCACGGCGTTGCGATGTCCGCGTGCGATCGTCTGCGTCGCGATGTGCTCGGAGTCGGCAGGCCGGTTCGCCGCGTCGAGCGTGATCGCGTAGGACTGGGCGATGCCAAGGTCGTCGGGCTTTGCCTGCGAAAGCTGCCCTAAGCTCGCGACCACCTCGGCCAGGCGGCCGAGCGCTGCAGCGGCGGCGACGTATTGCACGATCAAATCGGCATCGGCTTTCCCGCCTGCCGACGAAGGTGCCAGCAGCGTGAATGCATCGCCTGCGCGCTGTGTGTCGTTGTAGTGCCGCGCCAGCACGAGCGCCGCCCGCGGCAGGCGCTGCGCGGCGCGGCGCAGCAACGGTTCGGCTTCGGCGACGTTGCCGCGGCTCAACAACAACTCGCCGAGCGCGGCCAGCGTCGGTGCCCAGTTCGGGTCGAAGTCGAACGCTTTGCGCAGAATCCGCTCCGCGCCGTCGATGTCGCCGAGCGCCTGCTTGGTGCCGGCATAGAGGCGCAGCGCCTCAACGAATCCCGGCTGCTCTTCGACGAGCGCAGCCAGTTGATCGTGCGCGGCGAGAAACTCGCCTGCCTTCAGCGCTGCGTCGATGCTGCGCATGGCGTCGATCAGCGCGGGCGAGGGCGTGGCCATGGTGCGGGCGTGCCGGTTCGAATCCGTCTCGGGGAGCCTTGCTTACTTCGCCTTGCGCGTCAGCTTCGCCTTGCCGTCCACCCCGCGCTCGACCACGATGTCGTAATGCTTGCCGCGGAACGCGATGTTTTTCAGCGTGAGCGACTTCCATTGCTCGGGCAGCGTCGGCGCATAGGCTTCGTGCAGGCCCTGGTCATCGATGCGCAGGCCGGTAAAGCCGTAGACAAAGCTCTGGATGAAGCCTGCGGAGGTCGCAAGAATGTAGCCCGCATTGTTGGCGACAGTTTCCGTGCGCACGTTGAACGGCGCCTTGAGGAAGCCGACGAGGTTGCGCTCGACCCAGTCGCCCGCGGACTTCGCATCGCCGAGCTGCGAGGCGTGCACGGCGAGCATCACCATCATCATCTCGTTCGGATCGTCGCCGTGCACCTTCAGCTCGTGCAACTGGAAGTCGTAGTTGTTCCTGCGCACCTCGGGCGACATCGGCAGGTCGAGGTTCGGATACGACAGCCACGACAGCGAGGAACCCATCCAGGTGATCTTGTCGTGCGGCACGGTCTCGTCGAAATCGAGATGGCGCTGGTTCTTCTCGTCGAACGGGATGTACATCTTCTTCGAGATTTCCGCCCAGGCCGGATCGGCCTTCTCGCCGACGAGCGCGGCAGCCTTGATTGCGATGTCAAGCGCCTTGCGCGCGGCGCCGTTGGTGAACGAGTCGTTCGGCACGTCGTTGTACGCCTCGTCGGGCGAAGTGACGTGGTGGATTTCGTAGCGGTCGTGTTCTTTGTCGAACGTCACGCGGCTCTTCCAGAACTCGGCGATCTCGCGGATCACCGGCCAGCCGCTGTCCTTGAGCCATTTCTTGTCGCCGCTGACGAGCCAGTACTGCCACTGCGCGATCGCGATGTCGGCATTGACATGGATTTCGCGATAGACCTCCCAGGCGAAATGCGGCGTGTTGTCGACGCCGGTTTCCGGATCGGATTCCCACGGATACATCGCGCCCTTCACGTCGAATTGCTTCGCGCGCTCGCGCGCGGGCTGCATCGTGCGATGGCGGAAGTCGACGATTGGTTTCGCGCGTTCGGGATGCAAGAGCAGCAGAGCAGGGAACACCCACGAATCCGAATCCCAGAACGCATGGCCGGCATAGTTCGGCGTCAGCGCGCAGGCGCCCATTGGCCACGCCGTGCCTACCGTCGTGTTCGACAGCAGGTAGTAAAGGTCGGAGTGGATCGCCTTCTGCACGTTGGCGTCGCCGTCGACGGCGATGTCGGACTTCCACAGCTCATGCCACGCGTTCTGATGCGTGGCGAGCAGCTTGTCGAAGCCGG
>NZ_DASVOK010000027.1:0-2095 GCF_036383415.1 Rudaea sp.
CGCGCGAGCTCGGCACCCGAGACCGCGTGTTCGGCGGACAGCGCGGCGAGCAGGGCGGACGGGTCGATGGCCATGGGTCGATGATAGTGCATCGATACTGCATCGCAGCGAGAGACCGGGCGATGCAACCTTTGCCGCCGCTGCGGCATCTGTATGTGATGACCGCCATCGATGCGCCTGTCCGACTGTCCGCAGCGGACACGCGGACGCGCCGGCGAATTCCTGGGGAGCATTGATTGGAAACGTTTTTTCCTGGTGGCACGATTACTGCTTCTCAGCTGATATCAGACACTGGCGCGTGCCTTGCCGGCGTGCGACCATCCCCAACCTGCAAGATGAGTATTCCGATGAACCGCACGCATCCACGCTACGTCGTTCTCGCCGCCTTGCTGGCTTTTGTTGGTGCCGGCCTGTATTCCGAAGCTGGGCATTGCTGCGACACCGACGGGGTCGGCACGGCCAAGGCCGTCGCCACGCCGCTGCCGGCGACGGTGACGCCTGCGGCGCCGAAGGTCGTGGCGCCCGTCGCCAGGCCCGAGGTCGCCTCGGTTCAGCCTGCGGTGACCGCCGGTTCCTCGGCACCGAACGACGATGCCGGCAACAATCTCGGCGAAAGCCCGGTCGGCACGCACAAGCGTGGTCTGCGCTGGCAATCGTTCCTGCCCGGCGTCATAAAGTAGGGCACCTCAAAAAACCTACTGCGCTCGATGTTGCGCGCCGGCGGTGCTCGGACTGCGAAGGCAGGAGGCCGAAGCGAACAGCGAAGCTGGCCCGCAGGGCATGCCGCAGGAGCGGCATGTAATCCTCGCATACTGTTTGTACACTCCGGTTCCTGCGCTCCGGCGACGCGCAAATTCTCTTCGCTCGCTACGGTTTTTCGAGGCGCCCTAGACGCCTACAAAGTCGGAACGTCGAATTCGGCGGCAATTGTCGCGAGCCAGCGATCGCTCGCCGCGCTGCCGCGCGCATGCACCGATTCGATCGCGTAGCCGACCAGCCATTCGCGCAGGCGCGTTTCGACGCGCGCGAGCGCGGCGGCATCGTGGCCGAGTTCGACGGAATCCTGGGCATGGAACGTGGCGCCTTCAAGCCGGTACAAGCCGACGCGGTCGCCGTCATTACGTAACAGAAAACATTCCTGGTTGCGTGACAAGGTCGCGAGCAGCTTGGCTGTGCCCGCGTCCTGCGGATCGGCGGCGAGCAGCAGGCGCGGTTTCGGTGGCTGCTTCGCGTAGGTCGTGTCGCCGTCGGCGTAGATGCGGCGCACGCGCCAGTCGAGTGCGTGCCGCTCGAAACTCCACAGCGTCGCACCGACTTCGTTCTCGTAGTTCGGATAACGCTCGCGCAGCACGGCCATGCCCTGCGCGCCGAGCGTGGCGCGACGTTCGTCGCCGAAGCTCGCGCTGCGTTCGTGGTGCACGAGCACGTTGCCGGCGATCAGATTTCGATAACCGGCGCGTTCCCCACGCTGGCAGAAATCGTTTTCCTCGCCGTAGCCCTGCGGAAACGCGGCTTCGTCCATCGGCCCGATGCGCGCAATCAGCACGCGCTTGACGTACATGCAGAAACCGTTGCCGGTCGGCAGTTGTGGATAACGCGTGCCGGCCTGCTGCAGCACGGCGCGTTGCGCCTGGGCGAGCGTCCAGCGCGCGGGTGGCGGGCAATGCTGTTCCAGCTCGGGCACACTGAATGCGCCGGCGTTGTCGGATACCGCGGTGACTGTGCCGATGTCGTCGGCACAGTAGGCGGCGATCTTCAGCGCGGCCAGCCAGCGTGGGCCGACCTCGGTGTCGCTGTTGAGCAGCACCACGTCGTCACCGCCGGCGAGGCGCATGCCGATGTTGACGCTGCCGGTATAGCCGCGATTGCGCTCGTTGCGGTGGACATGCACCTGCCGGTGCTTCGCCGCGTCGTCGAGGATGGGCGCGATGCGCGCATCGGTGCTCGCATCGTCGACCAGTATCAGCCGCGCATTCGGCGAATGGCGCAGCACCGAGGCGATGCAGCTTTGTACACTTTGCGGCGAATTGTAAATCGGGACGATGACGCTGACGCGGGGCAGTTCGGCCAGCGGCGCGGCGGGCAGACGCGGCGT
>NZ_DASVOK010000028.1:0-3786 GCF_036383415.1 Rudaea sp.
AGACTCGCCACATCGCGCCGCTGCGCGGCGCTTTCGACTTCCGCCACCGAACGCAAGCCTGCAACCACCGTGGCCACGGCCGGATGCGCGAGCGGAAACTGCAACGCCGCCGCGCCCGTGTCCACACTTTCTTCAGCGCAGACTGCATAGATCGCGCGCGCGCGCGCCAACGTCTGCGCATCGGCCGGGGTGTAGTTGTACGTGGAACCGGGGCCGCGTGCATCGCCGAGCAGACCCGAGTTGTACGGCCCGGCGGCGATGATCTTCACGCCACGCCGCCGCGCCTCGCCCATCACTTCACGCGATGCCTGTTGTTCGAGCAGGGTGTAGCGCCCGGCGAGCAGGATGCAATCAAGATCGAAGTGCGGCAGGATTTCCAGGCAGACCTCCTGCTCGTTGACGCCGATGCCGATTGCGCGGACGAGGCCTTCGTCGCGCAACCGTGCCATCTCCGGCAACGCCTCGTCGAGCGCCTGCGCGAGCATTTCGGCATGGCGCTCGCCGTGGGTCTGCCGGCCGACGTCGTGCAGCAGGAGAATGTCGATGCGATCCAGGCGCAGGCGGTGCAGGCTTGCCTCGAACGAGCGCCGCACGCCGTCGCGGCTGTAGTCGAACACGGCTCGACTGCCCGACACGGCGAAGCCGTCGTTGACCTTCGCACTGCGGGCCGCGTCAGGCTCGATTACGCGGCCGACCTTGGTCGACACGGCGAACTCGGCTCGCGGCCATGCGATGAAGGTATCGCCGAGGCGGCACTCGGAGAGGCCATGGCCGTAGAACGGCGCGGTGTCGAAGTAGCGGATGCCGCTGCGCCATGCCGCATCGAGCGTGGCTCGCGCCTCGCCGTCACCGACTTCGGCATAGAGGTTGCCGATCGGCGCCGCGCCGAATCCCAACGGCCCCAGCGACGTGAATTCGGTTTCCGTAGGCGGCATGGACACAGACGTGGCGGGCAACGGGTGGAACACGGAGAACATCTATACCATATATGAATAATGATTGTATATGCGAAACCAGCTGACCTTTTGGCTTTGCCGGCGGCGTTGCATGTAGCGGTGATCCGCCTGTCTGGCCGCTGCGACGAACGGCCGCACCCTTACCGCCCCTTCCAGTTTCGCGGCGTACCCCGCAGCGGCCGGGCGGCTCGGCGAAGCCGATCCACCGACGCAACTCATTGTTCTATCTGTAGATGCTTCGGATGAAGGTTTTTTAACGTGCAACCGCCCCAATTCATGTACCATGCGGTCCAAGAAAAGAATGTTACCGCTTAGTCACGGAACTTTCTGCCCTCTTTAGCACTCTCATACCCCGAGTGCTAGACTGGGCACCCTGAGGAGACCCGCATGTCCACCGCTACAGCTTTGGTCGCGAACAACCTGCCGATTCCGAACGCACTCGGCAGCCTGGATTCCTATATCACCGCCGTGCACCGCTTCCCGGTGCTGACGGTCGAGGAAGAACAATCCCTCGCCAAGAATTTCCGCGCGAATGACGATCTCGATGCCGCCAAACAGCTCGTCATGGCGCACCTGCGTTTTGTCGTCCATGTCGCCCGCGGCTATTCCGGCTACGGCCTGCAGATCGGCGATCTGATCCAGGAAGGCAACATCGGCCTGATGAAGGCGGTCAAGCGCTTCGATCCGGACATGGGCGTGCGCCTGGTGTCGTTCGCCGTGCACTGGATCCGCGCCGAGATGCACGAGTTCATCCTGCGCAACTGGCGCATCGTCAAGGTCGCCACGACCAAGGCCCAGCGCAAGCTGTTCTTCAACCTGCGCAAGTCGAAGAAGCGCCTCGGCTGGATGAACAACGCCGAAGTGCAGGCCGTGGCGAAGGATCTCGGCGTGACGACCGCCGACGTGCTTGAGATGGAAGCGCGTCTGTCCGGCCACGACATGGCCTTCGACGCGCCGACCGATGCGGACGAAGACGCCAAGCCGGCGCCGGTCGCCTATCTCGTCGACGACAACGCCGATCCATACCAGTCGCTCGAGAACGAGAGCCAGGAAGAATCCGACCTCGGCATACTCAAGAACGGCATGGCCAAGCTCGATGCGCGCTCACGCGACATCATCCAGCGCCGCTGGCTCAAGGACGGCGACAAGGCGACGCTGCAGGAGCTGGCCGACGAATACAAGGTCTCGGCCGAGCGCATCCGCCAGATCGAGGTCAATGCGATGAAGAAGATGCGGACGCTGTTCGCGGCGTAAGACTTCCGTAGTCCGATCGATCAACGGCCCGGGCAACCGGGCCGTCTGCTTTTCGGAGTTCGGCAAAGCTCAGCCCACTTCCACCGAGTCGTCGCCGTCGGACTTCGCCTTGTGGCCGATGACGATGCGCGCGGCGCGCTGATAGCTCAGATACGCCACCGCCCAGTTGAGCAGCACCGACATCCGGTTGCGAAAGCCGATCAGGAAGAACACGTGTGCGGCGAGCCAGAACCACCAGGCGAGCGCACCGGACAATTTCCATCCATGCAGGTCGACGATCGCAGCCATGCGCCCGATCGTGGCGAGGTTGCCGTAGTCGCGATAGCGGAACGGCGGCGGCGGGCGTCCGGCCAGGCGATCGCGGATCACCCGCGCCACGTAATTGCCCATCTGCTTTGCGCCGGGCGCGACGCCGGGCACGGGCTTGCCGTCCTGTATCACCGTGGCGAGATCGCCGGCGACAAAAATCTCCGGATGCCCCCGCACGGTCAGATCGGGCAGCACGGGCACGCGCCCGGCACGATCGAGTTCGACGCCGAGCGAGCGCGCCAGCGGCGAGGCCGCGACGCCCGCAGCCCAGACCACGGTGCGTGCGGGTACGAAGGCACCGCCCGAGCGATAACCTTGCGCATCGATCGCTTCGACCGGCGCGCCGGTAACGACTTCGACACCGAGGCGTTCGAGTTGCTTCTGCGCCTTCGCTGAAAGCGATTCCGGAAAGCTCGACAGGATGCGCGGCCCCGCCTCGATCAGGCGTACGCGCGCCGACGCCGGGTCGATGCGGCGGAATTCGCGCTTGAGCGTGTGCCGCGCGATCTCGGCGAGCGTGCCGGCCAGCTCAACGCCGGTCGGGCCGCCGCCGACGATCGCGAAGCTCAGCCACGCCTCGCGTTTGGCCGGATCGGTTTCCGCTTCGGCATGCTCGAACGCGAGCAGCAGGCGCCGGCGCAGCAGCAGCGCATCGTCGAGTGTCTTCAGGCCCGGCGCGAACGGCGCCCAGTCGTCGTGGCCGAAGTAGGCGTGCGTCGCACCGCTGGCCAGCAGCAAGATGTCGTATTCAATCGCGCTGCCGTCGTCGAGGCGCACGCAGCGTGCGTCGGGTTCGATGCGTTCGACGGTCGCAAGCCGCACCTCGACGTTCGTTTGTCCGCGCAGGATATGGCGCAGCGGCGCGGCGATGTCGGGCGAGGACAGGCCGGCGGTCGCGACCTGGTAGAGCAGCGGCTGGAACAGATGATGGTTGGCGCGATCGATCAGCAGGATCGACACCGGCGCATCGCGCAGCGCGCGCGTGGCCCAGAGTCCGGCGAAACCGCCGCCGACGATGACGATGCGTTGAGGTGACGTTGCCATGCGCCGATCGTATCGCGTCGATGCGCTGCGAGAAAGAACATCGGCTTGTCCTGCTTTCAGTACAAATCGATCGGGTCGACGTCGAGCGACCAGCGCACGCGGCGCGCCTCGCACAGCACGCGCACGGCCGCGATCCATCCGGGCAGGAAGGCATGCAGGCGCCCGCGTTCGTCGGCGCTGAGCAGCAGCTGTCCGCGTTGCAGGCCGGCCCGGCGCGGCATCG
>NZ_DASVOK010000029.1:0-11429 GCF_036383415.1 Rudaea sp.
CCCGCGCAGCGCGCGGTCGACGAGAAGGGATTCTCCGCGCAATGGCAGGTGCTCGATCTCAACCGCAGCTACGGCCAGCATTGGCAGGAAGGCGAGGGCGGCATCGATCCGGCCGCTGCGGCGTTCGGCGTGAATTTGTACCAGCCGGCCGACCTGTACCAGCAGAACGAGCGCGCGGGCAAATACGGCGTGCTGTTCGTCGCCCTGACCTTCGTCGCCTTCTTCCTGTTCGAGGTCTTGAAGAAACTGCGCGTGCATCCGGTGCAATACCTGCTCGTTGGCCTCGCGCTGACCACGTTCTATGTCGTGCTGCTCGCGCTGTCCGAACAGATCGGTTTCGCTTGGGCCTATCTCGCGGCGGCCGCGGCCGTGGTTCTGCTCGTCGGCGGCTACGCGGCGGCCGTATTGCAGGCCCGTAAAGCGGGAGCCATGCTCGGCGCCGCGCTGGCACTGATCTACGCGTTGCTCTACGGCCTAGTTGTCAGCGAGCAGTATTCGTTGCTGATGGGCGCAATCGCCTTGCTCGCCGTCGTAGCCGCGCTGATGTATCTGACGCGGAAAGTCGATTGGTATACTTATGCGAACGCGTGATTCACCTCTCCCTCCGGGAGAGGTCGGCGCGCGCAGCGCGACGGGTGAGGGAAGCCTTGCGTGAACGAGCAACGCCGCAATCGTGCAACGACTTTCCCTCATCCGCCCTTCGGGCACCTTCTCCCGGTGGGAGAAGGGAAGACAAGAGCCACACCATGAACCTGCTTGCCATCGACACCGCTACCGAAGCCTGTTCTGCCGCATTGGGCTTCGACGGCAAGATCATCGAGCGCAGCGAACTGGCGCCGCGCCGGCATGCTGAGTTGATCCTGCCGATGATCGCCTCGTTGCTCGCGGAAGCCGGACTTGCACGCCGCGATCTCGACGGCATTGCAGTCGGGCGCGGCCCCGGCGCGTTCACCGGCGTGCGCCTGGCGATCTCGGTCGCGCAGGGCCTCGCGCTCGGACTCGACCTGCCGGTCGTGCCGGTATCCTCACTTGCCGCGCTCGCACTCGATGCGCCCCATGCGGCACATCGCGACGAGCCCATTCTAGCCGTGATCGATGCGCGAATGGGCGAGGTCTACACAGGGACGTTCCGGCGCACGGCCGATGGCTTGGTCGAGGCGATTTCGGACGAGGCGGTCGGTCCCGCGGAAAAGTGGATTTTGCCAAAGAATCCACAAATGGATAATGCGCGGTGGAGCGTGGTCGGCAGCGGCTGGGATGCCTATCGCGACGCGCTCACCGCGCGTCTGCCCGCGCCGCCCGCGTTCGCCGACGGCAAACGCTATCCGCAGGCGCATGCCGTGTTGCGCCTCGCCACGCCGCGTTTCGCCCGCGGCGAAGGCTCTGCGCCCGAGGCCGCGCTGCCGGTTTACCTGCGCGACAAGGTGGCGCTGACGCTGGAAGAACAGCGCGCGCGCTGAAATGTGTTATTCAATCAGAAGATCCTTCCGCCACTGGCAGGTCTCCAGTTGCCCGTTCGCCTCGCGGATCACGCCGACTTCGTAGCGACCGTCCAATTTCGAAGCGTCCATGATCAGCGAGAAGCCGGCGTCGTCCAGTTTCTTGCGATGGAATTGGGCGGAGATATCCGCGCGTGGAACGCGCAGCGCGCGGCGGACGGTCGTTGCGCCCGACGCGTCGGTCAGCGTGATATGGACATCGCCGCCGGACTTGCCGTCGGCGCCAGAGGCGGTGGTCCATCCCCAGATGTGGACGATATGGTCCAGGGGCTTTTTCGTCTTCGGGTCGAGCAGCGCGGTGGCGGACTCGATGCTGCCTTCACAGGCATCGTTGCGACGCGGCGAGGCATCGAGTTTCGGCAACGGTCGCTCTGGCGTCGCGACATAGCAACCGTGCGTGCTGGCGAAGTTCCAGCCCTTGGCGAATGCAGAGCGCAGCATTGGCATGAAGTAGGGGTCGGCATCGGCCAGGCACGCTGCGATAGCGCCGAGCGGGGCATCGCCGACGAACGCTTCGGGATGCTGCACGGCCTCGTCGTAGCGCTTGAACCACGGTGCGACGGTAAACGCCTTGCGTTCGGAAAAATAGGCGACCGTCGAACTCCAGTCGAAACCATAGGCGGCGATGGATTGGGATTCCGGAACTTCGCGCCGGAGAATCCGACCGATCGCGATATCGCGCGAATTGAACGAGTCGAATCGCGTGGATGCAACGGCGAAGTAGTGCTCATGGAAAGCCGCCAGGTTGGTGACGACGGCGATGGCAACGCCGACCAGAGCGAGTGCCGCACGGCGTGAGCCCTCCTCGGCGCAGGCGCCGGCGACGACGGCAAGTCCGAACAGCGGGAAAATCACGTTCGCCGTCGGGTAATAGAAGTGCTCGCGATGCAGGTTGGAGAACATCAGCGGCGGCAACAACCCCGCGAGCAGGCAGAATGCGACGACGAATTTTTCCCTGCGGCGGGTTCGCGGGAGCAGGATGAAAGCTGACAGATACGCGAACAGACCGAGCAGCCCGGCGAGATTCTGTTCGAACAGCCGTCGCCAGATCACCTCGAGATAAAAATCCCGTGAACTGCGCTGCGCCAGGGTTCCCCAATTCCATTCGGTCAGGGCGCCGGAGGTGAGTTGTGCGCCGATCGGGTTGAGTTGCTTGACCTGGTCTGTGTATATCGTCCAGATCGCACCGACGGCGACGGGAATAGCGAAGCAGATGACTGCCACAAGCAAGGTACGTGGTTTGAACGCGGCCTTCCAGCCCTCGCTGGTCAACGCATGAATTGCGTAGACCACGGCGAGCGCCATGAGCAGGGGCAGTTCCGTCGTCGCCTTTTGCAGCATAGCCAAGGTGGAAAACAGCGTGAACCACGCGATCGGTTTCACCCGAGGCGCGTTCAGCAGGTCGACGAAGAACGGCAGTGCGCATACGGCAAAAAACAGCGCGGCGGTCTCGACCATGAAGGTCCGCCCCCAATACACGTAGATCGGGCTGGAAAACAGCAGCGCGACGAAGGCGTAAAGAACGGTGCTCGACAGATCGAGCTTGCGCATCACGCTGCGCGCAGGAAACACGCAACCGACCAGAAACAGGAACGAGAGCAGGCGGCCGACCACGTCGAGCCGCGCACCGGTGGCTTTGACGATAATGGCGACGATGAACTGGTAGATCGGAAATTCGAACGGAACCGACCAGGGATAACCGACGACGGGAGTTTGATAGTCGAGGCGGAATCCCTCGTGGACGAACCAGTACGAAGTCAGTGCCGTTTGCGTTTGACGGAACGAGTGCAGGTCAAACGGAAGTTGGCCGGCGTAGTGCAGGGCGATAAACAGGGCGAACAGAAAGCATAGCGCCGCGAGTAGTTTAAATAGGAACGTGGCCGGACCGGCACTCGTTCCTTGCAACGGTTGCATTTCCTTCATGGAGAGGTTTTGCCCTGAGATGGCCGATGTTTATGGATGGTTGGAAGTCTACCGCATCGTTTGGTTGAGTCGACATCTCGGCGATCAAGCGGGCAAGAACGAAGTGGCTTGCAGAGCGATTCTCGATTTTGCTAGGAAAGTGCTGTTCGTGTGGTTAGCGCAACGAAAATGCTAGAGTGTCAATTTGCGATGATCGAAAGTCCTTCCAGCTCGTTCGCCGTTTTTCTCTTGGCGCCGACATTAGTCCGAAATTCTTACCATGAACGACATCGTACCCGCGCACGAAAATGGTCACTTTTATTCACCAATCGTCAATCCCGATGAATTGCGTTCAGAGTACGAAAAAATATGGCCAAACCAGGTGCCAAAACTGATTGGAATCGATCTGAACGAGTCCTATCACGAGTACGTATTGCGTGAAGTATTTGGGAAGTATTACGAAGATTTTCAGTATCCGGAACAGGGGGATCCAGATACTGCGCTAAGGCGTTTCTATATAAGAAACTCCCAGTTCAGTTGGCTCGATGCACGAGCTCTGTTTGTTTTGCTTAGAGAGTGGAGACCGAACCGGATAATCGAGGTCGGCTCCGGCTACTCTACGGTTCTGATTTCCGATGTAAACGAGAGGTTCTTGTCTGGCGCCTGCAAAGTGCTATCTGTAGAGCCGTACCCAAGACCTTTCTTGAAGGAGATGTCCTCTATCGAACTGCTGGAGCAAAAAGTCCAGCACGTGCCGTACGAGGTATTCGAGCAACTGGAGTCAGGCGATATTCTATTTATCGATTCGAGTCACGTCTCGAAAACCGGCAGTGATGTCAACTATCTTTATTTTGAAATTCTCCCGCGGTTGAAACCTGGCGTGCGTGTACATGTGCACGACATATTTTTCCCGCTGGATTATCCGGTCCAATGGGTTCTCGAGGAGAACCGAAGTTGGAATGAGCAATATGTTCTCCGCGCTCTGCTGACGTTCAGTAAAAAATTCCGCGTGCTTTTCGGTAGCATGAATGCTTTCGTGAACCACAAAGAGTCTCTCGGAATTGCTCTTCGTCGTCCAATAGATGCACTGTATGGAGGCGGCAGTATCTGGCTTGAATGCGGTTGAGTCGGAGTGCGGTACAACTCTTTGGGAAAACTGGGCTTTCCTAAGTTCTTGATCTAGATTCTTCGTTCTAGGCTCCTTGTTCTAAGGATCTATCCGCGTCAAGGCGGCGTGCGGATATCGCCGAGCAATACCGCTGGGTCCTGCGGGCGCGACAAGAATACAAGCAGGTATCGAGCATTGCTGCGATAGTCGCGGATGTAGCCGTCGAAGCCAGTCTTGTGCGGCGTGTCGAACAACAACGCGCTGTCGCTTACGATGTGACTGAACTCCGCAAGGCCGACGATGCGGTTACTCTCGTCGAGCACGGCGAGTTGGCCGTCGCGCCGGATTTCGCCGGCGCCAGCATCGATCCTGCCTTCGAAGTGGGCGGCATGCATGCCAGTCAACGAATCGTCCAGCGTGTTGTAGACATGCGCCTCGCCCTTGAGGCGATCGGAAGCTTCGATCGCTCCGCTCCAGATGCTGTCGATCTTCTCGAACGCGGGATCGGCAAACATCGCCAGACGCCGCTGCTTGAACAGTGCGAGGCTGCGCTGTACGTCGTCGGCGCTGGCGTCGTCGCCGCTCGGGAACAAACCGGCTTCGAACAGGCCGCTGCGCACGACCGCCGCCGCCTGTTGCGAATGGCGATAGACGATGCTGGCCCAGGTGGCGTAAGCGAATTGGGTTGGCAGCGCGACGAGTGGCAGCAGGATCAGAAATGCCGAACCGGACACGGTGAGTATCTTCGAGCGCAGGCGCTGTGCTTCGAGTATCAGCAGGATCGCAAGGCCGCACCAGAACAGGTTCGGCCAGACGACGTAGCGGTCTGCCCAGACCTGCTCGGGGTATTTCACGAAGTAGTCAAGTCGGCCGAGGCTGATCACCGTTGCGGTGGCGAGTGCGAACAGGCCGAACATCAGCGCCAGTGCCTGCAGGCGCGTCGGTTTTGCCTCGCGCACGAAGGTGAAGCGGCCGAGCAGCAGCAGAAACAGTCCTATACCAGCGAAACCGACGAGGCGTGCGAGCATGCGCCACGACAGGCCGCTCACGCCCTGCAACCACGTCGCGCTGGCGACAACCTGCTCGCCCAAGCGTGCATAGGGCATCCCATTGGTGAACGAGTCATCGAGCACGGGCGGCGCGTGGCCGAGCCATAGCCGCACCCATGGCGAGGCAATCCAGTCCGCGGCGACGAGAACGCTGTCGAACGGACGGAAGGCGAGCACGTTGCGCACGCCCTGGTCGCCGGGCAATGCGATCAGATACAGAAACAGGCAAAACACGAGAACTGCCGCGGGAATCGCGTACCAGCGCGCCGGCAGGCGCAGGGCGAAAGCGAGGATGATCACGGCGGGAAAGCTGGCGACGCCGGAGCCGAAGCAGAACATCGCGACCGTGCATGCCGCACACGCGCCCAGCAGCCAGCGCCGCTGTTGCCGCTGCCAAGCCTCGAACGTGGCGATGCCGGCGAGCGCGACCGACAGCGTAAGCAGATAGACGTGCAAGGACTCGTAGCTGTGGAAGAGCATGCGTCCATTGACTAGGCCGAGCACGCCGAGCGTGCCGAGCATGACGCAGACCGCGCGCGCGGCGGGTGTCAATTGGCGCTCGCGCCAGGCGCACAGCGCGACGGCAAGCGCGGTCAGCACGGCGCAGAACAGGCCGAAGACGAATTGCAGCGAGTGATCGGCGGCGAACCAGCGGTTCTCTGCTTCGATGATGAGGTTGGGGAAGATCGGGCGGTGGCCGTTGCCCGGTTGCAGCACGTTGGCCGGAAACGGCAGATTCAAAAAGGTCTGGTAGTTGACGAACTCGTCCGAGAACGGCTGGTGCAAGCTGAAATTGATGATCGCGCAGATCGAGGTCCAGGCGAAAAAGATCGACCAGCCGAGGAACCAGGAAGTCAGCAGATAACGGGTTGCGATGGCGGACAGCGACGCGAGCGACGACAGTGACCGGTGCGCCGGTGGATTGGGCAAGCTGTTGATTGCCATGGTCTCTTGCGGTACGAACGGTCGCGTAGTCTAACCCAATCCGGATCGGCTTCGTCTCCCGTTATCGGCCCGGCAGAGAAGGACGATCGGGTATGATTGCGCCCCTTTCGATCCGTTCGCTGCGGTCGCATCGCCATGTCCACGCCTGTTCCTTCCGTCTCCGTGTGCATGCCCGCCTACAACGGCGCGGCGCATCTGCGCGCGGCGATCGATTCTGTGCTGGCGCAGACGCATGCGGATTTCGAGCTGGTCATCATCGACGACAATTCCAGCGATGCCACAGCGGAAATCGTCGCGGGCTATCTCGATTCGCGCATTCGCTACCTGCGCAATGCGCGCAACCTCGGCCCCCAGGGCAATTGGAATCGTTGCCGCGACGAGGCGCGCGGCAGGTATTTCAAGCTGATGCCGCAGGACGATCTGCTCGAAGCCGATTGCCTCGCGCGCCAGGTAGCCGAGTTTGAGCAGGATGCACAGCAGCGCCTCGCGCTCGTGTTCGGCGCTCGCGATTTCGTCGACGCCGATGGACGCAAGATCATGCAGCGCGCGGCATTCGGCGCACGAGATCGTCACGTCGATGCTCACGGCCTGATCGCCTCCTGCATCCGCAAGGGCACCAATTTGATCGGCGAGCCCGGCAACGTGTTGATGCGGCGCGAACTTGCCGAACGGATCGGGCCGTTCGACGGCACTTACGGCTACATGATTGATCTCGACTACTGGTTTCGTGCGCTGCGCGCGGGCGACGGCTATTATCTGGCGCGTCCGCTGTCGTCGTTCCGCATCTCGCAGGGTTCGTGGAGCGTGGCGATCGGCGCGGCGCAATGCGCGGAATTCGCCGCGTTCGCGCGCAAATATCAGGCGCTGCCGGAATACCGCATCGGCAGGGCCGAACTGGCACTTGGCATCGGCGTGGCGAAGATCAACGCGCGCCTGCGTCAGGCGGTGTATTGGTGGTTGTTGCGGCGGCAAGGCGTGAGCGAGAACTCGATGTGAGCGATTCGACACCGGAATTCGGTTCGACCTATGCGGCGGAACAGCTGCGGCGCAGCCGTCATCCGCTGCGTCGCTTGATCAAGAAGTTCTATCTCGATCGCGTGCTGAGCGAGGTCGACGCGGGGCCGACGATCGATTTCGGTTGCGGCGCGGGCCAATTGCTTTCGCGCCTGCCTGCCGGCTCGGTCGGGCTCGAAGTGAATCCGCATCTGGTCGAAGCACTGCGCAGTGAAGGACTCGATGCGCGTTTCTACGACGCCTACAGCGACGACTTCTCGTTGAGCCAGCTCGAAGCCGGTCGCTATCGCGCGTTCACGATCTCGCACGTGCTCGAACACTTCGACGACACGCCGGGGGTGATGCACAAGCTCTGGCGTGCCTGCGCGCGCCTCGGCGTGACCACGATCGTCGCCATCGTTCCCGGTGCCAAGGGTTACGCCTCGGATGCGACGCACAGGACTTTCGTCACGCGCGAATGGGTGCGCGACAACGGCCTCGAGCAGTGCGAGGGCTACGCGCTCGAACGCGCCGACTATTTCCCGATCGACAAGGCTTCGGTCGGCGACTGGTTCGTGTTCCACGAACTGCACCTGGTCTATCGGCGGAAAGCCTAGGTGGCCGCAGCGGACAGTTTCTGGGCGCGCCGCATCGCGCCGCTGTTGCGCCCGCAGTTCGTGCGCTTCGTCCTTGTCGGCGGCGCCAATACCGGCTTCAACATCCTCGTCTACTGGGCGTTTCTCTGGATCGGCCTCGCCGTGCCTCTGGCCAGTCTCGCCTCGCTGATCGTCGGCATCCTGATCAACTTCACCACGCAGAGCCGCTTCGTCTTCGACAACCGCAATCCGTGGAAGCTGCTGCCGTACTTCGTGGTCTGGGCGATCCTGTACGCATTCAACCTCGGCCTGATCTGGCTGCTGATGCGGTTTGGTCTCGACGCCTATGTCGGCGGATTGCTGTCGACGCCGGTGACGGTGCTGCTGTCGTACTTCCTGCAGAAGTCTTTCGTGTTCCGTTCTACACCGTCTTCTCGATGATGTAGCGCGGCCGGCGCTTGGTTTCGAGATAGATCTTCGAGATGTACTCGCCGATGATGCCGATGCCTAGCAACTGGATGCCGCCGAGGAAATAGACCGGGATCACGGTCGATGCCCAGCCCGGCACGTTACCGCCGAACAACACGCTGCGTAGCAGCACCCAGCCGCCGACCGCGAAGCTGAAGGCCGATACGACGATGCCGAACATGGTGATCCAGCGCAGCGGTCCGGCGGAGAACGAGGTGAGACCGTTCCACGCAAGCGAAAGCATCTTGCTCAACGGATACTTCGATTCGCCGGCATAGCGCTCGGCGCGTGCGTAACGGACCTCGGCGGTGCGGAAGCCGAGCTGCGGGATGATGCCGCGCAGGAACAGGTTGACCTCGTCGAATTGCGCGAGCGCCTCGATCGCCGCGCGGCTCATCAGGCGATAGTCCGCGTGGTTGAACACGATGTCGACGCCGACGAGGTGCATCACGCGGTAGAAACTTTCCGCGGTCCAGCGCTTGAACCAAGTATCCGTATCACGCGCGCTGCGGATGCCGTAGACGATCTGTGCGCCGGCTGCGTGCTCGCGCACCATCTCGCGGATCGCGCCGAGGTCGTCCTGCAGGTCGGCATCGACGCTGATCACCGCGTCGCCGTCGACGTTGAGCAGGCCGGCGATCAGCGCATTCTGGTGACCGCGGTTCTTCGCCAGCTTGATGCCATGGATCGAGGAATCTTTTGCCGCGGCCTGCTCGATGATCTGCCAAGTACGGTCGCGCGAGCCGTCGTCGACGAAGGTGATCGTCGAGGCATCGTCGATCAACTGCTCGGCTACCAACTCGCGCTTCAACGCGAGCAGGCGTTCGATCGCCGTTGGCAGCACTTCCTCTTCGTTGTAGCAGGGCAGAACGAGGGCGAGCTTGGTCATGGCGTGACGAGTCCGTTTGTCGGGTTTGTGGCGGCGCGCTCGCCACACAGCGTCCGCTCCCAACGCCAGGCGTGTCGCAGCAGCGTGTCGAGATCGGAGAACCGTGCCTTCCAGCCGAAAGCCGATTGCGCCTTGCTCGGATCGGCGATCAGACGGCCCGGGTCGCCTTCGCGCCGCGCGGCTTGCTTCACCGCGATGTGTTTTGCGGTGATCCGCTCCGCAGCGCGGATGACCTCGGAAACGGTGTAACCTGTGCCCGTGCCGAGATTGAACGCGCCGCATTCGCCGCCACCAGCGAGGTAATCGAGCGCGGCGCGGTGCGCCTCGGCAAGATCGGTCACATGCACGTAGTCGCGTTCGCAGGTGCCATCGCGTGTGGCGTAGTCGTCGCCGTAGACGGTGATCGCTTCGCGTCGGCCCGACGCAGCCTGCAACACGAGCGGAATCAGATGGGTTTCCGGATCATGGCATTCGCCGAGTTCGCCGTCCGGGTCGGCGCCGGCCGCGTTGAAGTAGCGCAGGCTCGCATGGCGCAGACCATAGGCGTGCGCGTAGTCCTGGAGGATCTGCTCGATGATGAGCTTGCTGCGGCCGTACGGGTTGATCGGCTGCTGCGGATGCGTTTCCGCTATCGGTGTCGATTGCGGCAGGCCATAAACCGCCGCTGTCGAGGAAAACACGAAACGGGTAATGCCGGCCTCCCGCATCACATCGAGCAGGCGCAATGTCTCGACGACGTTGTTTGCGTAGTACTTGGCCGGGTCCGTTACCGATTCGCCAACCTGGATGTGCGAGGCGAAGTGCACGACGGCATCGATACGATGCGCCCGAAACGTTTCGCGCAGAGCCTCCGCGTCGCCGGCATCGCCGACCACGAGCGGTCCGTATTTGACCGCGTCCGCGCGACCGGAGCAGAGATTGTCGAGCACGACGGGCACTTGGCCGGACTGGGCCAGGCACTTCGCGAAATGCGAGCCGATGTAGCCGGCGCCACCGACCACGAGCACAGTCACGAAAATTCTCCGCGTGGCGGCAGGTGTTGCAGGAACGAAGTTCGAATCATGGTGAAATCATAGCGAATTGCGCGTCGTTGCGGGCCGCGCCGGGGCGTATGGCGCCGCGATCAAAACCGGCTTCAATACGTCTCCTACGGTTTGCGCAGGCAGAATGCGGGTGTCAGATGCTTCCAGGTACGAATCGCGTTGCCGCTGTCGCCACAGCCGTCCTTGCGCCGCAAAACCGCCAGCATGTGCGTCGGCGTGATGTTGCCGGCGAGGATTTCGGCCTCGTCGCGTGCTTGCACGCGATCGATGAAGACGCGGTCACGCTCCGATTCCGCATCGAAATGCGGGCCGAAGCTGCGGTCGATGAACGCGTCGATCAGGTTCGAGTGGGCGAAGAAGAAATCGAAATCGAAACGCTCGATCAGCAGCGGCAGGATGTCCTGGGCGCGGATCCCTTCGAAGCCCTCGCGTGAACAATCCCAGTCGCGGAACGTCTTCTCGCGGCGGAGTAGTTGCAGGTTGTAGCGATAGTCGATCGGCAGTTCGCGCCAGAATTCGCGCACGATCGCGAGCGCTTCGGGCCAGCGCTGATGGCCGTTGCGGCCGATGATGTCCGAGGTGGCGAAGACGCCGCGCTCGGATATCGCGCTCGCGATCGCGTCGAACAGGCCTTCGAGATTGACGACGTGATGCAGGCTCTGGTTCGCGATGATCGCGTCGTATTGGCCTTGCGGTTGCCAGCGGTTGAAGTCGCCATCGGCCGGCAGCACGTGCGCGGATAGACCAGCCTCGTGCGCGAGTGCGGCACCGCGTTCGCGCATCAAATGATTGAGTTCCAGGCATTCGATGGTGAAATCTTCGATGCCGCGTTCGCGCAGCCGCTGTGCGATGCGCACCTCGACATCGCAATTGCCGGCGCCGATACTGACGAAGCGTGCGCGCCGAGAGAGCGTTTCACGCGCGGCTTGCTCCAGCG
>NZ_DASVOK010000030.1:0-10666 GCF_036383415.1 Rudaea sp.
GCGGAGGCGCAGGCAGCACTCGATCTGCTCGGCGTCGCCGCGGATGCGCGCGAGTTCCACGGTCTCCCCGACGCGGCGCTGACCTCGCTGCTGATGCGCGATGCGGAGCAGCTTGTCACCCCGCTGCGTGCGCGGATCGCCGCATTCGAACCGACTCATATCGCGTTTCCCGCACTCGTTGACCGCCATCCCGATCACAGCGCGGCGCATATCGCGCTGCGGCTCGCCTTGCTCGAGGACAGTCACGCAGCACGACGACTTAAATATCAGGTGCACGGTGTCGCCCGCCCGGTTGTTCCGCGTGTCGTCGAACTGAGCGACTCGCAGCGTGACACCAAGTGCGCCGCCATCGCCTGCCATCGCACGCAAATGGCTCTGAGCGGCAAGCGCTTCCTCGCTTACGCATCGTCTCGCGAGACTTACGACGAAGCCGCGGTTGCATCGCGCGACGAACATCCGCTGCGCGCACGCTTGCGCGAGGATGGCGTCTTCGAACTGAGTGTGGCCAAACAGAATCAGCATGGTAACGATCGCGTGTCGATCCTGCTCGGCGCCGCACCTGATACGTCAGCCGCATGGCATTTCCCGGTCGCGCCGTCGCGACGTTGCGATGTGGTCGACGCACGCAGCGATCGCGTCGTTGCCACGGCCGAGTGGCGCGACGAAGGCAACGCCTGGGCGACCGAGCTGCGCCTGCCTGTTTCCGCCAAGCCGGATGTAGGCTTTGCCAGACTCGCCAAGGCGCAGCCAGGACTTGTGATCTTCGACCGCTACGGCTGGCAAACGGTCGATCTCGGCGAGCGACGTTGAGCGCGGAAGTTCGTTTATCGCGCGTTTTGCCGAAAAACACCCTGCCGCCCAAGTCCCGCGAGGCGAAAAATCGGCAATTTCTTACGCGAATTTAGGTAAAAATTAACGCCCCGAGGTGCTAACTGAACGTGGCTCGGAAACTTCCTGAACGACATTCTGGGCGACGATTGACAGGGGAAAGCGGCCTGTCATTCTCCGCACCGCGCGATGCGGAAATTCACCCGCGCGCATCTCACCAATCAATGGAGACGGCAATGAAAACGTTGTTGGGTTCGGTGGCAATCGGTATCGGAGCGCTGCTGTGCCAGGGCGTCTATGCGCAGGACTCGGCGGGTCACACCGCACTGTGCAAGGACGGTACGTATTTCGACGGCGCCACGCACAAGGGCGCGTGCCGCGGCCATCAGGGCGTCAAGGAGTGGTTGGACAAGACGGCAGCGAAGAGCGACACCAAGACCGACGCGAAGAGCGCGGATACGGCTGCGACCGACGACAAGACGACGAAGAAGCATCACAAGAAGAAGGATGCGGACACGGCGACTGCCGGCACGGCAGCTGCAGCGGCAGCGACGCCCGCGGCAACCGCTCCTGCAGCAGCGGCTCCCGCTGCCACGGCGGCTACCGCTGCGACAGCGGCCAAGGAAGAAACGAAAGGCAAGCACACGCCGCCGACTCCGGCCAAGGACATCGTGGCCAAACCCGGTGGCGGCGCGGGCCTCGTCTGGGTCAACTCCGAGTCGAAGGTCTATCACTGCCAAGGCGACGAGTGGTACGGCAAGACCAAGCAGGGCTCGTACATGAGCGCGGCTGACGCTGAGAAGGCCGGTGCGCACGCAGCGCATGGCAAGGCTTGCCAGTAAGCGTTCACGACACCGTGTAACGCGGAAAGGAAAACGCCCGGCTTGCCGGGCGTTTTTCGTTCGACGCGGTCACAATCGGATCGCCGGATTCTAGCGATGGTATTCGCCCATCGCCTCCGGCTGACGAACGATTTCGAGCACCTTGAGATTCAGCGTGCGCCCACCTGGAACCTGCCAGGCAATCGATTGGCCCACGGAAAGCCCGAGCAGCGCGCTGCCTACCGGTGCGAGAACGGACACCGATCCAGGCACTCCCGCCGCGTGCGGGTAGACTAGGGAGAGTTCGTAGCCGGCATTGTTCGCCTCGTCGAGGCAGCGCACGACGGAATTCATCGTCACCACGTTCGGCGGAACCTCGCTCGGTTCGACGACCTTGGCGCGATCCAGCTCCCTGCGCAACGCATCCATCCCAGGGACACTGGCGTACTTGCCCGAGTCGACGAGATCGTTCAAGCGTTCCAGATCGAGGCTGGAGACGGTAATGGCAGGCGCGCTGGTCATGAAATTCTCCTCGGCAGCGACATAAGGATCAGAGGCAGGGGTAAAAATGAAAAAAGCCACCGCACGCGATGGCTTTTTGACAAGTCCGGCAAGGATGCCGATCTTTTCTTTGCGCGCATGGAGGCGAGCATAAATGACGTGGTCGGGGTGAGAGGATTCGAACCTCCGACTTCTACCTCCCGAAAGTAGCGCTCTACCAGGCTGAGCTACACCCCGACTTGGATGCCTCGCCGTCTGTCCGGGATAGCGCGATGGATGCGCTGCGACAGCGAGCCGCGCATGATAATGGCCGCCCGCTCCGCTTGCAACCTTTCTTGCCGGGAACCCGGCCTACTCGACCGGAACGACAGTGATTTTCACGCGCATGCGGTCGCCCGGGTCGAACGGCAAGCGCGCCATGTAAATTTCGCCCTTGTAGCGGTATTCAACGTCGTAGCCGACGATGCGTCGCTCGGGCTGCGCGGTATTGCGCACGGTGCCGCGCTGCTGCTCGCGGCAGTCGCGCAACGAGGCGCTGACCGCATCGCGTTCGGCATCGGCCTGCTGCTGGGCGTTGATCTTCTCGTCCTGCGCCGCGGCAATGCGATTGCCGGCGACACCGCCGGCGACCGCACCGCCCGCGGTCGCCACCTTGTTGCCGTTGCCACCGCCGAAGGCATGCCCGATGACGCCGCCGATCAGCGCGCCGATCACGGTACCGGCCGCGCGGTTGTCGGTCAGGTCGTTGTCGTGCGGCGGCGGAGGCGGTGCCTGGTCGTTGCAATCGACCCGCGGCGGCGCGGCGGCGTCATCGCCCGACGGCGTGGCATCGGGTATCGCTTCGTAGACCGGGTCCACGCGCAATACGTCGGCCCAGCCATAGCGGGTCGATTCCGCGGCGATCGGCGGCGGGTGCGCGGATGTGCGGTCCTGCGCATGGCAGAAACCCGCAGACAGCAGCATGCTCGCGATGAGAATGCCGGATAGCTTCATCTTGTGGCGACTCCAAACAGCGCAGTCCGACACTCGCGCCCGCGGTGACGAACCTGCGCAACCGCAGCGGATGTGCGGCGCCGGTTCCCCCCGGCGTTCGCGCGAACTGCGTTGAACTGGTCGACATTACAGCATGCACAGGCTGAATGCGGACTAAGGAAAATCGCCGTGAAACGGCGTCCGGCCAAGGGTTTAGCCGGATTTTCGAACCTGAATGCGAGGCCGTTGCGCTACAATCCAAGGATGAAACTGCGCCTGCACAACTCCCTGACCCGCCGTGTCGAGGACTTCGTTCCGCTCGATCCGCAACGCGTGACCATGTACGTCTGCGGGCCAACGGTCTACAACTACGTGCATATCGGCAACGCGCGTCCGTACGTGCTGTTCGGCCTGCTCGCGCGCCTGCTGCGCCGCGAATATCCCAAGCTCGTCTACGCGCGCAACATCACCGACGTCGACGACAAGATCAACACGGCCGCGGCCACCGCGGGCGTGCCGATCGCGACGATCACTGACCGCTACGCCGCCGATTTCCGCGCCGACATGGCAAGACTTGGCGTCGACGCACCGGACATCGAGCCGCATGCGACTCAGCACATCCCGCAGATCATCGCGATGATCGAGCGCCTGATCGCGGACGGCCACGCCTACGCGGCCGAGGGTCACGCGCTGTTCGATGTCGCCTCGTTCCCGGCTTACGGCGAACTGTCCGGCCGCTCGACCGACGAGATGATCGCCGGCGCACGCGTCGAAGTCGCGCCATACAAGAAGAACCCGGCCGACTTCGTGCTGTGGAAACCGTCGACGCCCGACCTGCCCGGCTGGGACAGCCCCTGGGGCCGCGGCCGCCCGGGCTGGCACATCGAATGCTCGGCGATGAGCGAGGCGCACCTTGGCGAGACGATCGACATCCACGCCGGCGGCAACGACCTGCTGTTTCCGCACCACGAGAACGAAGTCGCGCAGTCGACCTGCGCGCACGGCGGCAAGATCTTCGCGCGCTACTGGCTGCACAACGGCATGCTCAGCGTCGAAGGACGCAAGATGTCGAAGTCGCTCGGCAACACGATGGTGCTGCACCAGTTGCTCGAGAAATATCCGTCCGACCTGCTGCGCTACATGCTGATGAAGGCACACTACCGCCAGCCGCTGGACTGGTCCGCGGCGGCGCTCGAACAGGCGCAGCGCACGCTCGACGGGCTGTACACGACGCTGCGCGATCTCGCCGCGGTGCCGGCTGCTCCCGCCGACGAGTTGCCGGAAGAATTCCTCGCCGCGCTCCACGACGACCTCAACACGCCCGAGGCGCTGGCAGTGCTGTCGCGCCTTGCCGATGCGGCACGCAAGGCCGGCGACCCGCAGACGCAACGCGAAGCGAAGTCGGCACTGCTTGGCGCAGGCGCGTTCCTCGGCCTGCTGCAGGTCGATCCGGAAGTCTGGTTCCAAGGCGCAACGCAGGATTCCTCTCTCGACGAAGCGCATGTGCAGCAACTCGTCGACGCGCGCCAAGCGGCGAAGAAGGCGAAGAATTTCGCCGAAGCCGATCGCTTGCGCGCGGAACTGCTCGAGCTTGGCATTGTCGTCGAGGACACGCCGCAGGGTCCGCGCTGGAAACGCACCAGCGCCGCCACCGTGGCGGCGTGAGGAGGCGATCGTGACCGCCCAGCCCGATATCCGCCTGCCGGCCGAAACCAGCGCGCAAGCCGCGCAGGAAGCGATCGCCGAGGAGTTCGCCTTCTTCGGCGACTGGACCGAGCGCTACCAGTACCTGATCGACCTCGGCCGCAAGCTGCCTCCGTTTCCCGACGCGCTGAAGACCGAGGAGCACAAGGTGCAGGGTTGCCAGTCGCAGGTCTGGCTGGTCGCCAGCGGCGACAGGCAGCGCCTGGATTTCCAGGCCATCAGCGATTCGGCCATCGTTTCGGGACTTATCGCCTTGCTGCTGCGCGTCTATTCCGGCCGCAGCGCGCAGGAAATCCTCGATACCGAGCCGCGCTACATCGAAACGATCGGCCTCGCCAAGCACCTTTCGCCGACGCGCAGTAACGGCCTCGCGGCGATGCTGCAGACGATCAAGCATTACGCGCAATCGGCGGTCGACAACGCCTGAATCTGCGGTCGGGCGCGCTCGGTCAACGCAGGCGCATGAACAGCAGCGCGATATAGACCAGGAACGTCAACGCGCTCGCCACGCTCATTGCCTTGTGGAACCACTCTCGCTTGGTGACCGCAGCGACGATCGCCAGCGCAATCCAGCCGAGATGGAAGGCGACATCGGCCAGGTCGTTGGGCAAATGGCCCTCAAAGAAAAACGGTTTCGCCAGGCTGATGAGCAGAGTGACGACGATCAGGGAAAAAAATATTCGCCGATGCGCGAAATAATGCTTGCGCAGGTCGATGATCTGTTCGCCGAAAAAATCCGGCAGAACGAGCGCAGCAAGCAGATACAGCGACGTCGTCTGCGTGACCACGAGGGCGAACATCGGAAAGGTCCACGTCCGCACCTGGCGCAGTTCGAACAACGCCCACCACCCCTGCATGGCTACGATAAACAGGAAACCGGCGAAAACGAAGGTCGGCCAATACGGAATGACGCGAGCGCGCGAAAGCACCACCCCGCGCACCCCCTTCAATATCTGGGTGATGGCCAGGCCAAGAATGATCGAGATGAGGACAGAGAGGTAATTGAACGCATCCATCGACGTTCATTCCCGAGCGGAGTGCGGCCTACCCTGCCGCCGTCGTCGCGATGACGACGGCGTCGATGCGGAAGCAGGCAGACGACGAGGAGATCCTCAATCGCCCATCTGCTTCTGACGATGCTCCCAGCGCTCCTGCGCATCGAGCGACAAGGTCGCGATCGGACGCGCGTCGAGGCGATCGATGCCGATTTCCTCGTCGGTCTCCTCGCAATAGCCGTAGCGGCCTTCCTCGATGCGCTTGAGCGCCTTGTCGATCTTGCCGATCAGCTTGCGGTAGCGGTCGCGCGTGCGCAGTTCGAGCGAGTTCTCGGTCTCGCGCGTGGCGCGCTCGGCCTCGTCGCCGACGTCGCGCACTTCGTCGCGCAGGTTGTCGATGGTCTGCTTGGATTCCTCGACGAGATCCTCGCGCCACTTCTGCAGCTTCGCGCGGAAATAGGCGAGATGGCGCGGCCCCATGTACTCCTCTTTCGGCGAGGGGCGATAGTTGGCCGGAAGGTCGATGACGACGTTGCTGGGGAGCGCGTAACGTCCATCTTCGCGCGTGACGGTATCTGGAATGGGTGCTACTGCGGACATGTTGCCTTTCGTGGAAGCTGTTTGTTTCGGGGGAGCCGCTTTTTTCGCGACCGCCGGTTTGGACGAATGCGCTGGCGCCGGCTTGGCCGGACGCACGGGTTTTGCGACGGGTTTCTTGGCTGCCGGCTTCTTCACCGCGACAAGTTTCTTGACCGGACGTTGCGGTTTGACGACGGTTTTCGCGCGCAAAGCCTTGGCCGGGGCCTTTTTCGCCGCCACGGGCTTCTTTGCCGCCTTCGCCGGCTTCTTGACCGCAGCCTTCTTCGGCGCCGGCTTTTTCGCAACGCCGGCCTTGGCCTTCCCTGCCTTCTTCTTGGCGGGACTTGCAGGTTTACGCTTCGATGTCGCCATAATCCTTCACCATTGTCGCCCGGCGGTCGCGTGTTATAGCCCAATCGCCCCCGCACGGCAACCATTACCCGTGCTGCGCTGCGCCTTGATCGACGCGGCAATCGAAGATTCGTGATGGCCCGACTGTTGCTAACTCTCATTGGACTGTACCAACGCCTGCTGAGCCCGCTGCTCGGCTCACGCTGCCGCTTCCATCCGAACTGCTCGGAATACGCGCGCGTCGCGGTCGCGCGTTTCGGCGCGACGCGCGGCGGCCTGCTCGCGATCTGGCGCATCCTGCGCTGCCAGCCGTTCAGCGAAGGCGGTATCGACGAGGTACCGCAAACCTTTACACTCCGTCGCAACCGCTGAACGAGTCGCTGTGCCATGAGTGATGTCCTGATCGTCAACGCCGACATCGTCAACGACGGCCGTCGCTTCCCCGGCGACGTGCGCGTGCGCAACGGGCGCATCGAGGCCGTCGGCAGCCAGCTCGCCGCGCAGGCGAACGAGCGCGTGTTCGATGCACGCGGCCGCCTGCTGCTGCCCGGCATGATCGACGACCAGGTGCATTTCCGCGAACCGGGGCTCGAACACAAGGGCGATTTCTTCACCGAATCGCGCGCCGCGGTCGCCGGCGGCGTCACCAGTTTCATGGAAATGCCGAATTCGAAGCCGACGACGACGAATCGCGAAGCGCTCGAAGACAAGTATGCGCGCGCCGCGAAAAGATCGCTGGCCAACCACGCGTTCTATCTTGGCGCGACCAACGACAACCTCGAGGAAATCCAGCGCCTCGATCCGCGCGCTGCCTGCGGCATCAAGATCTTCATGGGCGCCTCGACCGGCAACATGCTCGTCGACAATCCGGCAACGCTCGATGCGATCTTCCGCGACGCGCCGACCCTGATCGCAACGCACTGCGAGGACACGCCGACGATCGACGCCAATCTCGCCGCGGCGCGGGTGAAATACGGCGACGCGATCCCGATCGCGGAACATCCGTTCATCCGCTCGCGCGAGGCCTGCATCAAGTCGACGCGCCTCGCGATGGAGCTTGCGCGCCGCCACGACTCGCGCCTGCACGTGCTGCACGTCACCACCGCCGAAGAGCTTGAACTGTTCGCGCCTGGTCCGTCTGACGGCAAGCGCATCACCGCCGAGACCTGCGTGCATTTCCTGCAGTTCAGCAGCGAGGATTACGCGGCCAAGGGCAACCTGATCAAGTGCAATCCGGCAGTGAAATTGCCGTCCGACCGCGCCGCGATCATCCGCGCGATCAACGACGGCCGCATCGACATTCTCGCCACCGACCATGCACCGCACACCTGGGAAGAAAAACAGCAGGGCTACGAGAAGGCGCCGTCCGGCCTGCCGCTCGTGCAGTCGGTGCTGCAATGTGCGCTCGAGCGCTGGTTCGACGATCAACTGCCGCTCGAGTTGATCGTGGAAAAGACCGCGCATGCGCCGGCACGGTTGTACAACGTGCACGAGCGCGGTTACATCCGCGAAGGCTATTGGGCAGACTTCGTGCTGATCGATGCCAACCTGCCGCATACGGTCACGCGCGAAGAGACGTTGTCGAAATGCGGCTGGTCGCCGTTCGAAGGTACGACATTCCGTTCGACGATCGCCGCCACCTTCGTCAACGGCCATCTCGCCTGGCACGAAGGCAGGCTCGACGACACGCAATTGGGCAAACGCCTGGAGTTCGATCGATGAAGTGTGTGTTTCCGGCCGTCGGCCTCGCCTTCGCAGTCTTTTCCGTCCACGCCGCCGACCGCGACCTGCAACTGCCCGATCAACTGCAGCAAGGCCAGCTCGTCGTCGGCCATGCGCCGAAAGGCGCAAAGATCGAATTCGCCGGACGGCGCGTGCTCATCGGCGACGATGGCGTGTTCGTCTTCGGTCTCGGCCGCGACGCGCCGGCCGAGGAAAAACTGCATATCCGCTATTCGAACGGAAAAGCCAACGACGTCGTGCTCAAGATCGCCAAACGCGAGTACGAGACCGAACACGTCAACGGCCTGCCACCGCACACGGTCACGCCGAATCCCGAGCTGATGAAGCGCATCGAGCGCGAACGCGCACGCGTTGCCGAAACGCGCCACCGCAACGATGCACGCGAGGACTTCGAGCAGGGCTTCTTCGATCCGGTCGAGAATGCCCGCGTCAGCGGACTGTGGGGCCGCCAGCGCATCGACAACGGCAAGCCGATGGCGCCGCACTTCGGCCTCGACTTCGCCGTGCCGAACGGCACGCCGATCCGCGCGACCGCGCCGGGCGTGGTCACGCTCGCCGAGATGGGCATGGTCCTCAACGGCGGCATTGTCGTGCTCGACCACGGCCACGGCGTCAGCACGACCACGATCCACATGAGCCGCATCGATGTGAAGGCCGGGCAGAAGGTGAAACAGGGCGATATCGTCGGCCTCGCGGGCGCCACCGGGCGCGCGACTGGTCCGCATGTGCACTGGGCCGCGAACTGGTTCGACGTGCCGATTGACCCCGCCCTGCTGCCCAAGTCGAGCGATTTCGCGAAGGCGCCGTGACCGCGGAAAATCCGCGAAATCGACACTGACGGACTTGTCATCCCGCAGGAAATGACGAGAAACCGCAATTCGCTATTTTTGCGCCGATGCGCGCGCCTCGCGCCACGACCACCACAATGCCTTCCAGCGCGCGGCACCGGGCTGCGCCATCACGGCGCGCAGCGGATCGTCGGCGCACACGGCACTTTGCATCAGCGCAAGATCAAGTCGCGCGCGCACGCGCCTGGCCAGTGGCACACGCGGCGCCTCAGCCAGCGCGCTTTGCAGCACGGCCGCAAGCCGGCCGAGAAAATCGCGCGCCAGTTCGCTGCGTTCCGGTGCCGATTCGGCCAGCGCCGCACGCGTCAACTCATGTCGTGCCAGCAGGTCGAGCGGCACGGGCAAGCGTTCGGGCGCATCGGCCAAGTGGCGCAGCGCGAGCAGCAGATGCGAGATCGTCCACAACTTCGCCGTCGCCGTAGTCGCCGCGGCTGACGCGTCGAACAGTGCCGCTTCGATCCGTGCAATGGGCGCGTACAGTGCCGAATAATCCGACAGCAACGATTCCATATCGGAGGCGGCGCCGGCATGGCGAACAGCGAGTGCGCCGTCGCACAGCGCCACCCAATCCGCCACATCGCCCTTCGCCGTTTGCGGATCGGCGAACAGCACGGCGCTGAGCGGATGGCGTGGCGATCCGGACGCGGCAGCGAGCAGTTCCTGTCGCCACCACTGGAGTTTCACTTCGGCGACGTGCGCCTCGCGCAGGCCGAACGCGGCCTGTTCGAGTTCGTGGATCAGACTGCCGAACGCGGCCGAACGCAGGCGCGCATCGGGCGCGAGGAACAGCGCGACGGTGGCCTGTTCGGGATTCGCCGCCAGCCATTTCTCCTCGAAACTGGCGAAGGCGCCGGCTTGCGCGTCCGACATGGCGAGTTCAATCCAGGCCGAGCGCGGGAATCAGATCCTGCGGTCGGGCAACGACGATGTCCGCGCCCCAATCGCGGGGATCCTCTCCATCGAGATAGCCCCAGCCCGCCGCGACGGTGCGCATCCCGGCGGCGCGGCCGGCCTCGATATCGCGCGCGTCGTCGCCGACGTAGACGCTGCGCGTCGCATCGACGTTCGCCAACTGCGCCGCATGCAGCAGCGGCTCGGGATCGGGCTTGCGTTTGGCGAGCGTGTCGCCGCCGACCAGAGCCGCACTACGCGCGGCGAGGCCGAGTTCCGCGACGACACTGCGCGCGAGGCGCTCGGGTTTGTTGGTGACGATGCCCCATGGCAGGGCACGCGCATCGAAATTCGCGAGTACCGCGTCGATGCCGTCAAACGTGCGCGTAAACAATGCGATCTGCTGGGCATACAACTCGAGATAGCGCGGCAG
>NZ_DASVOK010000031.1:0-4673 GCF_036383415.1 Rudaea sp.
ACGGCCGTTGAACGCGTGCGCATCGACAGCGCCGAGGAAGCGCGCCGGGTACAGCAGTTCGCCCGCGTGTTCGTGCCGCAGGCCGCGGCGAAGATCGAACCCTACTGCGGCCAGGCGCCGATCTTCGACCTGTACGGCGTCGAAGACGAGATTCAGCGTGCGCTCAAGAAGGAAGTGCCATTGAAGTCGGGCGGCTATCTCATTGTCGACCAGACCGAGGCGATGACCACGATCGACGTCAACACCGGCGCGTTCCTCGGCCATCGCAATCTCGAGGAGACGGTGTACAAGACCAATCTCGAGGCGGCGCAGGCGGCTGCGCGCCAGCTGCGCCTGCGCAACCTCGGCGGCATCATCATCATCGACTTCATCGACATGACCGACGCCGAGCACAAGCGCCAGGTGCTGCGCATGCTCGAGAAATCGCTCGCCCACGATCACGCCAAGACGACCGTGTACGAGATGTCGAGCCTCGGCCTAGTCGAGATGACGCGCAAGCGCACGACCGAAAGTCTCGAACGCCAGCTGTGCGAGCCGTGCCCGGCCTGCGACGGCCGCGGCAGCGTCAAGACCGCCGAGACGGTGACCTACGAAATCTTCCGTGAGATCACGCGCGCGGTGCGCCAGTTCGAGGCATCGAGCTTGCTCGTGCTTGCCGCGCAGAAGGTGGTCACGCGCATCCTCGACGAGGAGTCGGGTTCGGTCGCGGAGCTGGAGGAATTCACCGGCAAGACGATCCGCTTCCAGGCCGAGGAGCACTACGCGCAGGAGCAGTACGATGTGGTGTTGCTTTAACCGCAGGTCGTCCGGCGAACGCCACCCATGACGCCTTGGCGCCGCCATCTGCACCGTGCGCAATGGTGGCTGTTCCGGCTGCTGGCGACATTCGCGATCCTGATGGCGGTCGTGAGCAGCGTGACCCAGCTCGTCGTGCTGCCGTGGCTGACCAACCATCCCGAATGGGTCAGTGCCAAGCTCGCCGAAGCGCTGCATCGGCCGATTGCGATCGACCGCCTCGACGCACGCTGGGAACGCACCGGACCCCTGCTCAACCTGACCGGCGTGCATCTCGGCGCGATGCAGGCGGCGACCAAGGCCGCGGAAGGGCAGACACTGGACCTCGCCAGCGCCGGCCTCAAGATCAACTTCTTCGCCTGGGTGCGGCCGAGTGCGAGCTGGACCGAGATCCGCCTGTCCGGCATCGAACTCGACCTCGTGCGCGACGCGCAGGGCGAATGGCGACTGCGCGGTCTCGACACGGGCAACGCGGCCGACAACAACCAGGATCTCAACGACAGTCCGCTGTTCAGCCTCGGCACCGTCGTCGTGCGCGAGGCGAAACTCAATGTCGACGATCTGCCGAACGACAAGCACTTCAAGCTCGGCGCCGACGAGCTGCGCCTGACCGCGCACGGCGACTTCCTGCGCGTGCTCGCGCGCGTGAAGAACCTACAGAATGATTCCGCACCGGTGAATGCGGTGGTCGAATACGACCGCGGCAAGCGCGACGGCCGCGCCTATCTTGGCGGCGCCGACCTCGATCTCGCCGCGGTGTTGCGCAACTATCCGCTCGCCGGCCTCGTCGTCGATCGTGGCGGCGGCAAGCTGCAGGTCTGGGCCTGGCTCAAGGCCGGCGAGGTCAGCGAGGTGCGCGCCGAAGTCGACCTCGCCAATCTCGTGCTCGCCACGCACACCTCGATCAAGCTCGACGACAAGCACGACTTCCTGCCGCATGTCGGCATCGATCGCCTCGCCTTCGGCGCGCGCTGGCGGCGTGAGGAAGACGGCTTCAGTGCCGACGTGGCCGAATTGAAGGTCGTCCGCCAGAACGAGCCGCTGGCGCCGGCGGAACTGCATCTGCGCCGCCGCTATCCGGCCGGCGACTACTACGCCACGCCCGAGCACACGATCGCCATCGGCGCGCTCGACCTCGGCACCGTCGCCAATGCGGCGATGCTGGTCGATACGCTGCCGGCCGATCTGCGCCGCTGGCTGTATGCGGGCAATCCCTCGGGCACGCTCGCGCGCGCGACGCTACGTTTCGCCGATGCGACCGACTACGATGCCGCCGCGCAACTCGACGGCGTCGCCACGCACGCGTTCGGCAAGATCCCTGGCGCGAGCGGCGTCTCCGGCCAGTTGTTCGCCGACCAGGATGCGATCACTTTCGATCTGCCGCAGCACAACGCGTTCGCGCTGTTGCTGCCGAAAGTGTTCCGCGAGTCGCTGAGCTTCGCCGAATTCCACGGCAGCGTCAGCGCGTATCACGCCGACGACGCCTGGCGCATCGAGACCGGCGCGCTGCAGTTCGAGAACACGACGCCGGGCAAGAGTTACGGCGGCGAACTGCGCGGCGCGGTCGATATCTTCGACGCCGGTGGCAAGCCCGCGCTCGATGTCGCCGCCGTCATCACTCACGCCGATGTGGCCGCGGCCAAGCGCTTCTGGCCGCTCGGCGTCATGTCTCCGCATGCGATCGAATGGCTCGATCGCGCGCTCGATGCCGGCCAGGTCACCGGTGGCCGCGCCGTGTTCCGCGGCAATCTCGCCGACTGGCCGTTCCGCAACAACGCGGGGCGCTTCGAGGCCAGCGCCGACGTCGCCGACCTGCGCTTCCGCTATCTCGGCGACTGGCCGGCGATCGAGCACGCGCACGCGCTCGTCGATTTCGTCAACGCCGGGCTGCACGCCGACACCGATGGCGGAAACCTGCAAGGGGTGAAAGTCGGCAAGGCCAGCGTCGACATCAGCGACTACGGCGAGGGCACGCTCGAAGTCACTGCCAACGCGCAGGGCGGCGGTCGCGACCTGCTCGGCTTCGTCAAGGCTTCGCCGCTCGGCACGAAGTTCGCCGCGCAGCTGCTGGGCGTCGATGTCGGCGGCCAGGGCAAGGTCGACTTCGCCCTGCGCGCGCCGATGAAACCGATCGAGAATTTCCAGATCGACGGCAAGGCGCAGCTCGCCGATGCCGACCTCGCCGATGCAAAATACGATCTGAAATTCGACAAGGCCTCGGGGCCGCTGCGCTTCAACCGCAGCGGATTCTCCGCCGACGCGCTCGCGACCACGTTCAAGGGCAAGCCGGCGAAACTCTCGCTCGCGATCGGCGACTACGTCGACGATGTGAAGCATGTCGTCGAAGGCAAGGTCGATGCGCGCCTGCCGGTGGGCGAAGTGATCGATACCTGGGCCCCGGCGCTCAAGGACTACAAGAAATATCTCTCGGGCGAGGCGAACTGGAGCGCGCAGTTCAGCGTCGATCGCGATGGAGCCGACAAGGCCAGGACGAAGGATAGCGGCCAGCGCATTGTCCTGACCTCGGATCTGCGCGGCGTCGGCATCGACATGCCCGTGCCGCTGAAAAAATCCGCCGATGGCATGTTGCCGCTCAAGCTCGTGGTCGGCCTGCCGCCCGCCGGCGCGAATATCGATGCGAGCCTCGGCGACATCCTCAACCTGCGCGGCCGCCTGCCGACGCCGACGGCGCCGTTCGCCGCCAACGTAATCTTCGGCGGCGAGGCGACCGGCGTGCTGCCGAAGTCCGGCATCGCGATCGGCGGCGCGGCACGCGAAGTCGATCTGTCCGGCTGGATGAGTTTCGCCGCCGACGGCAGCGACGGCGGCACGGGCGGCGACGTGCTCCAGGGCGTCGATGTGCGCACGTCCGCGCTCGTCGCCTGGGACCGCGACTTCGGTGAGGCCAAGGTGCGCGTCGGTCTCGGCGGAGATGCGGTGCGCGTCGACTTCGACGGCACGCGCATCGAGGGCAGCCTGAGCGTGCCGAAGAAGAACCTGCGCACCGGCACGATCGTCGCCGACTTCAAGCGCCTGCACTGGCCCGAATCGCCCGAGGCACCGCCGAATGCCGCCGCGGTCGGCGACGTGCGTGATGACACGATCAATCCGGCGGCGATCCCGCCGCTGCGCATCGACATCGGCGACTTCCGTCTCGGCAAGGCCAGCTACGGCGCGGCCTCGGTGGAGACGAGGCCCATGCCCGAGGGCATGAACCTCGAGAAAGTCAGCACGCATTCGAAAGACATCGACATGAAGGCGCACGGCGTGTGGACGCGCAAGAACGGTTTCCACCGCTCGACCTTCGGCATCGAACTCAAGGCGCGCGATTTCGGCGCGATGCTCGACGCGCTCGGCTACGGCGGCAAGCTTGCCGGCGGCGAGATCACCGCTTCGATCGATGCGAGCTGGGCCGGCACGCCGTCGGCGTTCGCGCTCAACCGCATCAACGGCGGTGCGCTGCACATGAAGATCGCCGATGGGCGCATCCCGAACCTCGATCCCGGCGCGGGGAGGTTGGCTGGCCTGCTCAACCTCGCCGCGCTGCCGCGCCGGCTCGCGTTCGACTTCGGCGACCTGTTCAACAAGGGCTTCAGCTTCGATTCCGCACAGGGCGTGTTCACGATGACCGACGGCTACGCCTACAGCGACGGCTTCGAGGTGAAGAGCCCGACTGCCGACATGCGCGTCAAGGGCGCGATCGGCTTGAAGACCAGCGTCTGGGACATGCGCGTCGAAGTGACGCCGCATGTCGGCGCGACCGTGTTCGCCGGCGCCGGCGCACTGGTCGGCGGTCCGGTCGGCGCCGCAGCCGGCGCTCTCGTCGGCGGCGTGCTCGGCAAGGCGATCAACCAGGTGACGCAGTCCGAGTACAAGGT
>NZ_DASVOK010000032.1:0-3041 GCF_036383415.1 Rudaea sp.
ACGATCGCGGCGAGCACGCAGGCAAGGCCGAGCGAGACGAGGGTGGCCTGCGCCGCATCGACCAGCGCGGCGCCTTGCCACGAGAGGCGCGGAAGGACGAGCACGAGAGCGATCGTCGCGAATGGAATCGTCAGTGCGGGCAGGAACAGTGTGTTGCCGAGGCGCTCGGCGGCATCACGGCGCTCGCCGTCGGGCGATCCATGCTTCTGCATCGTGCCGCTCGCCGCGAGCAGACCGAGAGCGACGACGCCGAGCCCCATCATTTGCGCAGGCCAGCGCAAATGTGCGGCGCTCGCGGCCTTGATCGCGTCGCCGAACAGGAACGCGCAACCGACCAAGGCCCAGAATGCTGCCATCGACCAGCGTCGCTCGCGCAGGTTGTAGATCGCGCAGAGCACGAGCCAGACGCCCATCAACCAGTAGATGTACTCAAGGCGCAGCATCGGTCGCCTCGCCGCCCGAAGTTTTCGCGCGCGTCCGCTCAAGGTCGCGTTGAACCCACAGGATGCGCACGGCGTGGATCACGAACGCAGCGATCGCCGTCGGCAGCGCCCATAGCGCGATCGACAGCGGATCGAGTTCGATGCCGTTGCGCGCGTAGAACCCCTGGATCAGCAGCACGGCGCCGAAGGCGAGGAACACGTCTTCGCCGAAGAAACGGCCGACGTTGTCGGTCGCCGCGGCGAGCGCGTGCACACGTTCGCGTGCGTTGTCGTCGAGCGCGATGCCGTCGTTGCGCGCCGCCGCTTCGCTCATCGGCGCGACGAGCGGGCGCACGGTCTGCGCATGGCCGGCGAGGTCGATCATGCCGAGCATCGACAGCAGCTGGCGCGCGCCGAGGTAGGCGATCAGCAGGCGCGCGAGCGAGAGCTTGCGGAACGAGGCGATCCATGCCTGTGCGCGCTCGCGCAGGCCGTAGCGTTCGAGCAGGCCAATCGCAGGCAGGGTCAGCACGAACAGCAGCAGCGCACGGTTGCTCACGAACGAATCGCCGATCAGCGCGAGCAGGTCGCCGATGCCCATGCCGGCGGCGAGCCCACTCGTCACTCCAGCGGCGATCACGACGAGCACCGGGTTGCGTTTGAGCGCGAAGCCGACGATCACGACGGCGATGCCGGTCAGCGGCCAGTAGTTCATCGATTCTCCCGTTTCGTTGTTTTATGCGTGCTGCGCGGACGTTACGATGCGATGCGTCCGATGCCGACGCCGGCGTTCTTCAGCGCGGCATTCAACCGTTGCGCGAATACCGCAGCGTCTGGCCGGTCGCCGTGCACACATATCGTATCGGCGCGGATGTCGACGAGCTTGCCGTCGCGCGTCGGCGCGTTTCCGCGCGTCGCGATCTGCACGGCCTGGGCGACCGCGGCATCGACGTCGTGGATCACCGCGCCTTCCTCGCGGCGCGGCGTGAGCGAACCGTCGGCGCGGTAGCGACGGTCGGCGAACGCCTCGTGGGCGACGACGAGATCGAGCTGCGCGCCGGCGTGCGGCAGCTCGCTGCCTGCGAGACCGACGAGAATCAAGCGCGGATCGAAGTCGCGCACCGCGTTGGCAATCGCCTCGGCGAGCTTCGCATCCTTCGCCGCCATGTTGTACAGCGCGCCATGCGGCTTGACGTGATGCAGGCGCTGGCCCTGCGCGTGCACGAACGCGGCGAGCGCGCCGATCTGGTACAGCGTCGCCGCATGCGCCTCGCTCGGCGAGATCGCCATCTCGCGCCGGCCGAAACCCTGCAGGTCGGGCAGCGAGACATGCGCGCCGATCGCCACGCCGTGCTCCGCGGCGAGGATGACCGTGCGCTGCATCGTCATGAAATCGCCAGCGTGGAAACCGCAGGCGATGTTGACCGAACTGACCCACGGCATCACGCCGGCATCGTCGCCCATCGTCCAGGCGCCGAAGGATTCACCCATGTCGCAATTGAGATCGATGACCATGTTCGCGTTCGTCACCAGGGTCCGAGCAAGCGCGCGCGAATCCAGCTTTCGAGCTTGGCCAGCGCACGTTCGCGCTCAAGATAGCGCATTTGCGCATCGGCGAGATCGGTTTGCGCGAATCGCACGGCATCGCCGGGCCGCCGCTGCGCCAGATGCGGCATGTCGATCGCGATGACTTGCGCGATGCGCGGATAGCCGCCGGTCGTCGGCGCTTCGGCGGTCAACGCGATCGGCACGCCGCCGGGCGGCAATTGCACCGTGCCGGGCGCAGTGCCGGCCGAGACCATTTCGATCGGCGTTGCAAGTCTCATCGACGCGCTTTCGAGGCGACAGCCGACGCGGTTCGAATCGATGCCGATGCGGAATTCGCCGCCGAACAGCAAACGTTGCGATTCGGCATCGAGATGTTCGAAATGCGTGCCGACGATCGCGCGGATCGGTCGCGTCGCGCTGACGTCGAACCACGGCGAGGGATCGAGCGACCACGCGGTTGCGACGGCATTTCGGTTTTCGGCCTTCGCGACCGCTTCGAGCGCCTTCCACAATCCGCCGCACGCCGACGGCGGTGCAGCGATACACGACAACTCGTCGCCTGCGACCAGGGGGCGCGTGATCGGTCCGAGCGCGGCGTTGATGTCGGTGCTGCAGCTGCCGATCACGGCAGGCAGGTCGATGCCGCCGGCGAGCGCAAGATAGGCACGCGTGCCGCGACGCATGCCGCCGAGATTCAACTCGCTGCCCGCGCGCAGCAGGACCGGATGCCACAACGGCACGCTTTCGTTGCCACAGCGCGCATCGATTTCCGCGCCGGTGATCGCGATCAGTGTATCGGCTGCGAAGCGCAGGCGCGGACCGCGCAAGGTGATTTCCAGCGCCGCGGCATCCTGCGCGTTGCCGACCAGCATGTTCGCCAGACGCAGCGAGATGTCGTCCATCGCGCCCGCGCGGCCGACCCCGATCGCGCCGCCCGCATGGCGTCCACCATCCTGCACGCTGCTGAGCAGGCCCGGCGACAACACGGTGATGCCTGCCTGTTTTTTCCGAAGGGCGTGGTCAGCGGCCGCTGCCCTTTTATCTTCGACAAACGCAGGAATACTTCGAAAG
>NZ_DASVOK010000033.1:0-8020 GCF_036383415.1 Rudaea sp.
AGCCGACGCGGCCGCTGGCTGCGTTGGAACGTCGCGAAGGAGAACCGCCCCGCCGCAGATCTGGCGCGTGAGGGCGCGTTGCTCGGCGAGGAATCCGCTACACCCGAGCCCGTATCTGATGCCGAACGCAGCGCATTGCGCGCGCGCGATCCGGGACCGCCGGCGATCGTCGATCCGGCCACGCACGCGGTCATTCCGCCGCGCCAGCCCGGTCTGCCGGCGACGCTGTTCGACCTGTCCGCCTACTACAACATGACGATCACCGATCCGGACAATCGCGATGAGATATCCGTCGATATTCCCGCCTTCGCGCCCGGTACGCGCCGTCTGCTCGGTGTCGACTACGATGCGCGCGGCATGATCGCGCTCGACATGCCGGCGCTCAAGATCCTGCGTGGACAAGCGCCGACCCGCGTAGCGGGCATCCGCCCCGGCGTGCCGAAGTTCGCGGCGCTCGATGTTCTGATCGGTGCGATCGGCCGGCTCAAGCAACGCAAACGCGAGCCGTATTGCTACGTCGAACTGACTTACGCCGACGCCAGCAAGGCGCGACTGCCGATCGTATATCGCAACGACATCTGGGAATCCTGGGTCAATACCGGCGATGCCGGCACGGCGCACGTCGCCTGGTCGGGCAGTTCCGGGACTCCCGGTGGCGCCCCCGCTCGCTTGTATGCGGTGCGTCTGGCCAATCCGTATCCGCAACGCAGCGTCGCGAGCGTCGCGTTCGAATCGACCGATGTCGAGTGGAGCCTGCCGGCATTGCTCGCGATCACCGCCGAAACAGGAACCGCAACCTCTGCCGCCACACCTTCGCCGCCAAGCAATCACTGAGGAGACCAGCATGCTCGTGCTTGTCTTGCCGCTCTTGACTCGATTCGCGCTGGCGCTGGTTGCCATCGCAGCCGTGCTCGCCACGCCTTGTGCGCGCGCGCAAGACCAACCCGACGCGGAAACGCAGACTTTCGACACCATCGAAGTCACCGGCACGTATATCTGCGGCGTCGATCTGGAAGCCCAACACGCGATCCAGATCCTGTCGCGCGAGGACCTGCTGTGCACCGGCTTGAGCAGCCTCGCCGACGCCATCCAGACGCTGATCATCGCCAACGGGCAGACGCAGAATCGCAACGTCAACCATGACGACAACGTCGGCAACGGCGAATTGCGCATCAATCGGCGCGGCTTCGGCTCGCAGCGCTCGCCGGCATGAACGTGCAACGCAATGACATGTCGTTGTCCGCGGCACCGTCGCTCGCTGCGCAAATGGACCACGCGGCACTGGCCGATCTGGTCTTCGGCTATTCGAGCGCTGAGGGCTCCGACTCGACCCAACCGCGACCTCTCGCCCTGCTGCCGAATGCGGCGCTCGAACTCGATCTGACCGATCCCGAACAGCGCGAATTCGGCGACTACGAACTGCTCGAACTCATCGGCGAGGGCGGCATGGGCGTGGTCTATCGCGCGCATCAGAAAACCCTCGACCGCGAAGTCGCGGTCAAGCTGCTCGCGGCCGGTCCGTGGGCATCGAAACCCTACGTCGAGCGCTTCCGCCGCGAGGCACAGAACGCGGCGCGCATGCAGCATCCGAACATCGTCGCAATCTACGAAGTTGCCAGCGCGGAAGAGCTGCACTTCTTCAGCATGCGCCTGGTACGCGGGCCGAGCCTCGCCGTCGTACTCAAGCGCGACGGGCCGATGCCGGCACGGCGCACTGCCATCCTCATGCGCACCATCGCCGAAGCGGTCGACTACGCCCACCGCCTCGGCGTGCTCCATCTCGACCTCAAACCCGGCAACGTGCTCATAGACGAAACCGGCATCGCGCATGTCGCCGACTTCGGCCTTGCGCGCCGGCTCGATCCGGCCGACGGCGCGGGTATCGAAGCCGACACGGACGAAATTTCCGGCACGCCGAGCTACATGGCGCCTGAGCAGGCGAACATGCAGAAGCTCTCGCCGGCGGCCGACGTCTGGGGACTCGGCGCGATCCTCTACGAACTCCTCACCGGCCGCCCGCCGTTCCTCGGCGATACGCCGAAGGACACGCTCCAACTCGTGCGTGAAGCGACACTCGCACCACCGCGCCAGCTCGCACCGGCTGTTCCCCGCAATCTCGAAGCGATCGTGCTGCAATGCCTGCATCGCGATCCCGCCCGGCGCTACCCCAGCGCACGCGCGCTCGCCGACGATCTCGGCCGCTTCATCGAGGATCGCGAAGTCCATGCGCGGCGCCTGAACGGCTTCCAGCGCACGGCACAGTGGGCTCACCGGCAGCCGTATCTGGCGACGTTCGCCGCGCTGTTCGTCGCCGCGTTGATCGCCGGCGTGATCGGCGTCGCCGTGCAATGGCGGCGTGCGGAACGGAGCAACCTGCTCGCCAACGAGATCAACAGTTTCCTCAACGAAGACGTGATTGCGGTAGCCGATCCCTACATCGACGCGGGCCGTCGCGCCGATCAGATCAGCGTGCTCGACCTGCTACGCAACGCCGAAGGAAAACTCGATCAGGGATTGGTCCAGTCGGCGGCGCGCGCGCAGATCGGATTCACTCTGGCGCGCGCGTATTTCGGCATGGGTCAATGGGACAAGGCACGAGTGCGCCTGGAAAAGGCGCGTGCAGACGCCGGCGCAGCACTGGGCAGCGAGGCAATGCTCACTCTCGACATCGAAGAGCTGCTCGGCGTCGCGATGATCTACGACGGGCTGTTCGCCGAAGCGGACAAACTGTATTCACATCTGATCGACAGCCGCACGCGGGCCCTCGGGCCGAACGCGCCGGGCACGATCGCCGCACGCCGCGGACACGCGATGATGCTGTACGAAAACGACGAGTTCGCCCGCGCTCTCGGCGAGTACGAGGCATTGCGCCCGCTCGCCGCCCAATATGCGCCAAACCAGCTTACCGATATCGACTGGCAGCTTGCCGACATCTACACCGAGTCGAATCGCTGGGACGAGGCTGAAGCGCTGCTGCGTGGCGTGCTCGATCAATCGCGCGCACAGCTCGGTCAATATCACCCGCAATATCTCTGGCAGACCTGGTCGCTCGGCGATCTGTTGATGATGCGCGCACGCTGGGACGAGGCGGATGCGATTTTCCGCACGATGCGCGAGCAATTGACCCGCTCGGTCGGCCCGCAGCATCCGAAGGTGCTGACCGCAATCCACTCGTCGGGGCAATTGCGTCTGCTGCGCGGCGACCCCGATGCCGGCTTGCCGCTGCTGCAGGAGGCGATGGACGGCCGCATCCGCGTGCATGGCGAGGACCACAAGTGGGCGCAATACAGCATGAACCGCGTCGGCCAGTCCTTGCTCGCACTCGGGCGTACGCGCGAAGCGATCGCCTTGCTTGAACGCACGCTGCAGTTGGCAACGCAGAACGGCCGCCGCAGCCAGGCATACGTGCTGTTGATCCTCGACAATCTCGCACGCGCCTACATGGCTGCGGGAGAGCTCGACCGCGCACAAACCAGCCTCGACGAAGCACTGAACACCGCCCGGACCGCGGTACCGGCGAACAATTTCCGCCGCGCGCAACTCGAACGCAGCTACGGCGAACTCGCTCTGCTGCGCGGCCAAAAAGAACAGGCTCGCGAACGTTATGCCACCGCTGTCGCCATTCTGGCCGACGGCTTCGGCGAGGCGCATCCCTTGGTCGCCGACCTGCGCAGGCGTTTGAGCGCGCTCTGATCGCGGGCCGCGCCGCAGCGTGGGTGCGTTTGTCGTCCCTGCTATACTTCGCGGCCTTTCCGAAGACCATTGGAGCCCGCCATGCTCAACAACATCAAAACCGACGCGCAGACGCGCATGGCCAAGAGCGTGGATGCGCTCAAGCACGAGTTGACCCGCCTGCGCACGGGTCGTGCGAGCACGGCACTGGTCGATCATCTCAAGGTCAACTACTACGGTTCCGACGTGCCGATCGGCCAGGTCGCCAACATTGCCGTCGCCGACGCGCGCTCGCTGACGATCACGCCTTGGGAAAAACCCATGGTGCAGGCGGTCGAGAAGGCGATCATCGCCGCCAACCTCGGCTTCACCCCGACCACGGCCGGTACGGTGATCCGCATCAACATCCCGCCGCTCACCCAGGAGCGCCGCAAGGAATTGTCCAAGCACGTTTCGCACGAGGGCGAGAACGCAAAGATCGCGATCCGCAACGTGCGCCGCGACGCGCTGCACCAGATCAAGGAACTGCTCAAGGACAAGAAGATCACCGAGGACGAAGAGCGCAAGGCCGAAGACGACATGCAAAAGCTCACCGACAAGTTCGTCAAGGACGTCGACGGCGTGGTCAAGTCGAAAGAAGACGAATTGATGGCGATGTGAGAGCTGTAAACAACAAAAGCGGAATGCCTTGCGCTCTTGCTCTTCGCTTTTGATTTTCGGTTTTGATCTTCGGATCCCCGTTTGCCGCGGCGAGGGTAGGACGGAAATGCCTGAAAGGTCGCGCGCACGATGCGCGCGAGTTCGTTGCGCGGACAAGGACGTGCGTTCAACGAACCCCGGCGTGACCTCGCGCACCGCCGCAGGCGGCGCGGCATCCGGGGTGTGTTTCTTTGGTTACTTTCTTTGCACAAGCAAAGAAAGTAACCCGCTCGTCCGCAGGACGAGTGGAAGCTCTTGCTCTGAAGGCAAACGGCAAACAAGCAAAGGCGCTGGATTCCCGCTAAGAGCATGCGGGAATGACGAGCAAAGAACTGGATTCCCGCTTTCGCGGGAATGACGAGCCCGGTTTTCGCCGGGATGACGGACAAAAGCGATAAAAGTGGAAAACTCCACAAATAAACTCCCACGCCATATCGCCATCGTCATGGACGGCAACGGCCGCTGGGCAAAGCAGCGCCACCGCCCGCGCACGTTCGGCCACCGCGCCGGGCAGAAAGCCGTGCGTGCGGTCATCGAAGCCTGCCTGCGCCGCGGCATCGAGGCGCTGACCCTGTTCGCATTCTCTTCGGAGAACTGGAAGCGACCGCAGGAAGAAGTCGGCGCGTTGATGGAATTGTTCCTCAAGGCACTCGACCGTGAAGTCAACGAACTGCACGGCTACGGCGTGCGCATCCGCTTCGTCGGCGAACTGGCCGCGTTCGCGCCGGCGCTGCGCGAGCGCATGCAGGCGGCGATGGACAAGACCGCGGGCAACGCCAAGCTCGCGCTCAACATCGCGGTCAATTACGGCGGCCGTTGGGATATCGCACAGGCCGCGCGCCGGGCGGCACAGGCCGTCGTCCGCGGCGAAATCGACGCGACACAAATCGACGAGGCGCGCCTGGCCGGATACTTCTCGCTGGCCGAGCTGCCGCCGCTGGACCTGTTCATCCGCACCGGCGGCGAGAAACGCGTGAGCAATTTCCTGCTCTGGCAGCTCGCCTACGCCGAACTGGTCTTTTCCGACGCGCTGTGGCCGGACTTCGACGCCGCCCACCTCGACGCCGCGATCGCCGATTTCGCCGGACGCGAGCGCCGATATGGTAAAACGAGCGCCCAGATATCCAACGGGGACTCGGGGGCCGCTTGAAGCAACGGATAATTACAGCGCTACTGATCACGCCGTTCGCGATCGCGCTGTTCCTGTTTGTGCCGACGCCAGCCTTCGTCGCCGTAATCGGCACGATCTGTGGCATCGGAATGTGGGAATGGACGCGCCTTTCGGGCATGCGCGAGCGGTCGTGGCGCGCGGTCGCGGTCGCGCTCGGCGTCGGCGCGATGCTGGCGCTGTACTTCACCTCGAACGTCGTGCTGTGGTGGGCGTTCATCATCCTCGGCTGTCTTGCCTGGATAGGCGCGATTTTCTGGTTGCGCGATTTCTCCTATGCCGCATCGCCGACGCGTGAACACACGGCGTTGAAACTCGCCGCGGGCGCGCTCGCGATCCTGCCCGCGTTCGCCGGATTGATGCGCGTGCATCAGACGCAGACGATTCCGCACACCTGGGCGCTGTACGCGATGCTGCTGGTCTGGTCGGCGGACACGTTCGCCTACTTCGCCGGCAGCCGCTGGGGCAAGGTCAAGCTCGCACCGCAGATCAGCCCGGGCAAGACCCGCGAGGGACTATACGGCGCGCTGGTCGGCTCGGGCATCGTCGCCGCGGTCGGCGGCTGGCTGCTCGACGTGCGCGGCGTAACGCTCGTGCTGCTCGTCGTCGCCGCCCTGATCAGCGTCCTTTTCTCGGTTGTCGGCGACCTGTTCGAGAGCCTGATCAAGCGGCACGCAGGAGTGAAGGATTCGGGCAACCTGTTCCCGGGCCACGGCGGCGTCTGCGATCGCCTTGACGGTGTGTTCGCGGCACTGCCGTTTTTTGCGCTCGGTAAAGCACTGTTGGGTCTATGAGGAACGTCGCAATTCTCGGCGCCACCGGCTCGATCGGTGCGAGCGTGCTCGACGTGATCGCGCGCCACCCGGACCGGTTTCGCGCGAGCGTGCTTGCCGCACACCGCAAGGTCGACGAACTCGTCGCGCTGTGCCTGCGCTTCAAGCCCGATCTCGCCGTGATCGCCGACGCCGCGCTCGAAACCGCGCTGCGCGACAAGCTCGTCGCGGCCGGGCTTGCGACACGCGCTGCCGCCGGCATGCAGGCGCTCAACGACGCCGCGTCGGGCGAGTTGTGTGACAGCGTCGTCGCCGCGATCGTCGGCGCCGCCGGACTCGAATCGACGCTGGCCGCCGCGCGCGCGGGCAAGCGCCTGTTGCTGGCGAACAAGGAATCGGTGGTCATGGCCGGCCCGCTGCTGCTCGACGCGGTGCACGCGGGCGGCGGCGAGCTGATCCCGGTCGATTCGGAACACAACGCGATTTTCCAATGTCTGCCCGGCGGCAGACCCGATCTTGCCGCCGCCGGCGTGCGCAGGATTCTGCTAACGGCCTCGGGCGGCCCGTTCCGCGGCAAGAAGCGTGCGGATCTCGCCGCGATCACGCCCGACCAGGCCTGCGCGCATCCTAAATGGAACATGGGCCGCAAGATCTCGGTCGATTCGGCAACGCTGATGAACAAGGGCCTCGAAGTCATCGAGGCGCATTGGCTGTTTGGCGCTACGCCTATGCAGATCGAAGTCGTCGTGCATCCGCAAAGCCTCGTGCATTCGCTCGTCGAGTACGCCGACGGTTCGGTGCTCGCCCAACTCGGCAACCCGGACATGCGCACCGCGCTGGCGCACGCGCTCGCCTGGCCCGAGCGCATCGACGCCGGCGTGGCGCCGCTCGATCTGGTCAAATCCGGCGCGCTGCAGTTCGAAGCGCCCGACCGCGACACGTTCCGCTGCCTCGACCTTGCCTACCGCGCCCTGGTCGAGGGCGGCACGGCGCCGACCGTGCTCAACGCTGCCAATGAGGTCGCCGTCGGTGCATTCCTCGAAGGCAGCCTGCCGTTCCTCGCCATCGCGGAGTTGATCGAAGCCACCCTCGACGCAATATCGGCTGAACCGGTGGCCGGCATCGAGCACCTCGTTCACGTGGATTTAACGGCGCGCAACGTGGCGCAACGTAAGATGCGGCAAGAGTTTTGTTGACGATCGCCTTTGATGAAAAGAGCGGCCATTGATGGCTGCTGGCGGTCGGCACGAGAGCACAAATAATGTCTGAATTCTTCGGTTCCATCTTCTGGCTCGCCGTCACCCTAGGCGTGCTGGTCACCTTCCACGAGTTCGGCCACTACTGGGTGGCGCGGCGCTGCGGCGTGCGCGTGCTGCGCTTTTCGATCGGCTTCGGCAAGCCGATCGCCTCGTTCTGGCGCGACGGCACCGAGTGGGCGATCAGCGCGATTCCGCTCGGCGGCTACGTCAAGTTCCTCGACCAGCGCGAGGCCGACGACCCGGTCGCCGCCGCGCGCGAGCCGGGCGAGTTCTACTCGAAACCGCCGTGGCAGCGCATCGCCATCGCCGCCGCCGGGCCGGTATTCAACATCCTGTTCACCGTCGTCGCGTTCTGGGCGATGTTCGTGATCGGCCGGCCGGACTATCAGCCGGTCATTGGTACGCCAAAGGGCCTGGCCGCGGAAGCCGGCCTGGCCGCAGGCGACCGC
>NZ_DASVOK010000034.1:0-4328 GCF_036383415.1 Rudaea sp.
GCTCGCCGCCGAAGGCGAACGCCTGTCGGGACTGATCGAGGATCTGTACCAGCTCGCGCTTGCCGATGCCGGTGCGCTCGAATACCGTTTTGAAACACTCGATCTCGCCGAAGTCGTGCGCGACGCCACGCAGCTGCAGAAGCGCGCCTGTGCCGATGCGGGACTCGCGCTCGAACTCAATCTACCCGGCGACGCGCCCACGGTGCGTGGCGATGCGCGACGCCTGGGCCAACTGCTCGACAACCTGATCGCGAACGCACGCCGCTACACCGATGCGCCCGGGCGCATCCGCATCACGCTGACGCGGAGCGCGGATTCGGCACGTCTCGCCATCGACGACACGCCTCCCGGCGTACCGGAGGCGTCGTTGCCGATGCTGTTCGAGCGCCTCTACCGCGTCGACAACTCGCGCGCGCGCAACAGCGGCGGCGCGGGCCTCGGCCTTGCGATCTGCCGCGCCATTGTCGCCGCGCATGGCGGTACGATTCGCGCCGAGGCCTCCGCGCTTGGTGGCCTGTGCATCCTCGTCGATCTGCCGCACGCCACGGAGAACACCACATGACGCTCGCCGCGAACGATTCCACCAACCCCGATACGACCAAGCACGTACTCGTGGTCGAGGACGAGCCGAAGATCGCCGCGCTGCTGCGTGACTATCTCGCCGCCTCGGCGTTCCGCGTCAGCCTGCGTGATACGGGCGCGGGCACAGTCGAGTGGATCCGCGAGCATGCGCCCGATGCGGTCGTGCTCGACCTGATGCTGCCCGGCGTCGACGGCCTCGAGATCTGCCGCACGCTGCGCGCGCTACCCGATCCGCGCATCGCCAATGTGCCGGTGCTGATGCTGACCGCGCGCGTGGAGGAGATCGATCGCCTGCTCGGCCTCGAACTCGGTGCCGACGACTACATCTGCAAGCCATTCAGTCCGCGCGAAGTCGTCGCGCGGGTCAGGGCCGTGCTACGTCGCGCGGCGCCGGCGGAAACCGGCAAACCGCCCGTGGTCGAGCTCGACGAAGGGCGTTTCGAGGCGCGCGCGCACGGCCACGCGGTCGCGCTGACCCCCGTCGAGTTTCGCCTGCTGCGCAAACTTTCCTCGCAACCGGGGCGCGTGTATTCGCGCCAGCAACTCATGGACGCGCTGTACAGCGATCATCGCGTGGTCAGCGACCGCACCGTCGACAGCCATGTCAAGAATCTGCGGCGCAAACTGGGCGAGGCCGGTGTCGATCCGATCGCCTCGATCTACGGGCTCGGTTATCGCTTCGAGTTGAACGAAGACGCAGGACAAACCTGAGCGTGCATGACGCCGTCGTTCGTGACGGCGCCGGAAAGGCCGGGTTGCCGTTATCGTCGTCTTATCGTGTCGCCGGTCGCCCGCCGAGCACGCGCGCGGGCAGGAGCAACAGCGCGCGCAGGAATTCGAACACGCCTTCGAGCGCGATGCCGACGAGGCGGAACGGCAGCAACAACAGCCACACGATCGGATAGAGGATCAGCGCGAGCAGCGCGATCGGCCAGCAGAACACGAACAGCAGCAACCAGAGGATGAAAGTCAGCATCGTCGATCTCGGGATGGCCTGGAGGATGTAGAACCTATCTCAAAACGTAGCGAGCGAAGGCAGTTCGTGTGACGCCGGAGCGCAGGAACCGGAGTTTACGTACAGTAAATGAGGATGACTCGCCGCTCCTGCGGCTCGCCCTTCGGGCCGGCTTCGCCGTTCGCTTCGGCATCCTGCCTACGCAGTCCGAGCACCGCCGGCGTACGAAATGTCGAGCGCAGTAGTTTTGAGATAGGTTCTAGCCAACGTAGGGTCACTCTACGCCGAGTCAAGCTCGCGGAGGAGTGCCCAATGGCATGGAAGCGGCAGGAATGCGACGAAACGCCCAGGGCGCCGACGAAATGGCTCAAGGCGTGCCTGGAATCATTGCCTTGCCTTCTTCGTCCTCGTCCTCGTCGGTTTCGATCTGGACCGGGCGTTCGTCGGCTTCGAACAGGCGGTCGAGGTCCTTGAGTGCTTCCTGCGCCGTCTGCCGCAGCGCGGCCTCGTCGTCGTAGACGAGGTGCTGGTCGCGCAGCAGCTGTTCGTCGCGCTTGCGGAAGATGTCGATGCGCGCCTTGGCGATCTCGGGCGCGATGCCGAGGTCGACGAGCACGCCCTTGGCCATGACCAGGCTCGAATAGAACGTGTCGCGCACGATGCCGTCGACATTCATGTCCATCAGGCGCCAGACATGCTGGCGGTTGCGCGCGCGCGCAATGATCTTGATGTGCGGGTACAGACGCTTGACCACGCGCGCGGTGCGGATGTTGAGTTCCGGATCGTCGGTGGTGAGCACGAAGATCTCGGCCTTCTCGATGCCGGCCGCGCGCAGCAGCTCGGGCCGGCTCGAATCGCCGAAATAGATGTTCTGGTTGAAGCGGCGCACGAGCTCGACCTGCTCGACCGAGCTTTCCAGCGCGGTGAACGGGATCTTCTGCGCGCGCAGCACGCGCGCGATGATCTGGCCGACGCGGCCGAAGCCGGCGATGATGACGCGCGGGTGCTGGTCGGGGATGACGTCAAACTCGGGCTGCGGTTTCTTCTTCTGCTCCGCGAGCAGGCGACCGCCGCCGACCACGAGCAGCGGGATCAGCGCCATCGACAGCGTGACCGACACCACGAGCAGGCTGTGCTGGGTGCCTTCGAGCAATTGATGATCGCGGGCAAGGTTGAGCACGACGAAGGCGAATTCGCCGCCGCCGGCGAGCACGAGTGCAAGCTTGGCGGACTGATTGAAGTCGAGCTTGCCCGAGAGCTTGCCGATTGCGAGCAGCACGAGCGCCTTGACCATGAGGATGCTGGCGACGATCAGGCCGACCGCGAGCGGCTGCTGTTTGACCAGGCCGAGATCGAGCGAGACGCCGACGCCGACAAAGAACAGGCCGAGAAGCAGACCCTTGAACGGCTCGATCTGCGATTCGATCTCGTGGCGGAATTCCGAATCGGCGAGCAGCACGCCGGCGAGGAACGCACCGAGCGACATCTGCATGCCGGCCATTTCCATGAGCCAGGCCGCGCCGAACACGACGAGCAGGGCCATCGCGGTGAACACTTCGGGAATCTGCGTTCCCGCGACCGCACGGAAGATCGGGCGCAACAGATAGCGGCCGCCGACCACGACGACCGCGATCGTGGCGATCGCCTTCGCCGCGGCGAGCCAGACATTGCCGCCGGCACCGCTCGCGTCATGCGCGCCGAGCAGCGGCACGAGGGCGAGGATCGGAATCGCGGCGAGGTCCTGGAACAGCAGGATCGCGAACGCGAGGCGGCCGTGCGGCTCGCCAATCTCCTTGCGCTCGGCGAGGATCTGCAGGCCGATCGCGGTCGAGGACAACGCCAGCGCGAGACCGATGATCACCGCGCTCGACGCGGTTACACCGACCGCGACCGCGATGCCGCCGAGAATCAGCGCCGAGAGCACGACCTGGATCAGGCCGGCGCCGAACACGGCGCGGCGCATCAGCCACAGGCGCGCGGGCGACAGTTCGAGGCCGATCACGAACAGCAGCAGGATCACGCCGAGCTCGGACAGCTCGTTGGCGCCGCTCATGTCCGGTGCGAGGTTGAGGAAGCTCGGCCCGATCGCCGCGCCTGCGCCGAGGTAGCCGAGCACAGCGCCGAGGCCCGCGCGCTTGGACAGCGCCACCGCGACCACCGCGGCGGCGAGGAACATCACCATGTACTGCAGGAAGTGTGAGCCTGCCATCGTCGACCCTCGCTTTCTCTTGCAATTATAGACACCGCACGGATCGGCGCCGATCGAAAAATCCGCGCAATCTCAGTCGCTGAGACCACAACGCTGCATTCTCGTCCGCAACCTGGCGAGTGGATGGAGTAGATCATGCGTGCAGCCCTGCTGTATTCAAGTGCGATGCCGTCGTTCGGCGCGAAAGAACCTGCGATCGCGGTGCGCATCGCGCAGGCGTGGCTCGTGCTCGGCTGTCTCGCCGTGCTCTGCGTGCCGGCGCTGCGCGGGCGCAGCGAATGGCTGGGCTGGCTGCCGCTGTGGCTCGTCATCGTGCCGGCGACGCAATTGCTGATCCTGCGCTGGCGCTCGCTGCTCGCCACGTCGCGCCGGGTCTGGAACCGCATGCCCCGTCGCCGCGCCAAGTCTGCTCCGAGCCGTGCGCGCCGTGCGCGCAAGCCATCGCGTCCGCGCGGCGTCGGCTGTCCCGCGCACGCGCTGCTTGCCGCTTTCCTGTTCCGCTAGTTGGTAGGGCCACGGATGGCCCACTTTTTATTTACTCAACCCTGGCGCAGCACCGCGATCGGCGGCGTGCGCGCGATG
>NZ_DASVOK010000035.1:0-4722 GCF_036383415.1 Rudaea sp.
CTGACGCCGAGCGCGTGTGCCTGGGCGATGTCCGCGGGCTGCTCCGCGTTCGCGTAGAGACGGATCTCGACCTGGTCGCGGGTCAACGTGCGCGCGCCACGCAGGCGCGAGAGCTCGTCCGCGCTGCGCGCCTGTTCGCGCTGGTAGTGGCGGTAGACGGCTAGGTCCTGCGCGGTCGGATGGACCACGACCTGGCCGCTGCGGCCGTCGACGAGGATGAGATCGTCGTCGGAGATTTCCTTGAGCGCGTCGTGCACGCCGACCAGCATCGGCATGCGCATCGAACGCGCGAGGATCGCGCTGTGCGAGAGCGGGCTGCCCGCGGTCGTGACCAGCGCGAGCACGCCGGTCTCGCGCATCTGCGCCAACTCGGCCGGCGCCACCGTGTCGCTGACCAGGATGGTGCCGACGCGCGCGGCGATCTGGCGCTCGGCCGGGGTCTTGTCGCGGGTCAGTTCGCCCTGCACGCGGCCGATGACGTGGTCGACGTCCTCGCGCCGGCTGCGCAGGTAGGGATCGTCGATCGCATCGAATGCGGCGACGAGGCGGTCGCGCTGCACCTTGAGTGCCGCGCTCGCGCGCAGGCGCGCGGTGCGGATCAGGTCGTAGAGGCCGTCGACGAGTTCGGGGTCGTCGAGGATCATGCTGTGCGCGTCGATGAATTCGCCGACCTCGTGCGACAGCGCGCCATGCAGCTTGTCGCGCAGCACGGCGAGTTCGGAGCGCGCGGCGGCAAGCGCGGCGGCTAGCTTGGCGACCTCGGCCTCGACTTCCGTGGCCGGCAGCGGGCGCTCGTCGACGTTGATCTGGCTTGGCTGGACCAGGCGCGCGCGGCCGAGCGCCATGCCTCGCGCGGCAGCGGTTCCAATCAGGACAAGGCGACCGCTCATCGGATCATGCGCCCTCGTCGAACTTGCGGTTGAACAGGTCGACCATCGCGGCCATCGCCGTTTCTTCGTCCGCGCCGTCGGTGCGCAGCGTGATCGGATTGCCGACGCCGGCGGCGAGCATCATCACGCCCATGATGCTTTTCGCGTTGACCTCGCGGCCCTTGAAGATCAGGAATGCACTGGCCTTGTAACCCTGCAGCAGCTGCACGAGCTTGGCGGAGGCGCGCGCATGCAGGCCGAGCTTGTTGCTGATCGTGATTTCGCGTTCGAGCATCCTTGGTCCTTGCGCCTTCAGTCGATGCGGATGCCCGCGCGGCCGCCTTGTTCCGCGGTCTGCGCGAGCTCGGCGAGCGACTGCTCCGGGTAATTTAGCACGCGCAGCAGCATCGGCAGGTTGAGGCCGGAGACGCGTTTGGTCGCCACGCCGGTCGGCGCGATGCGGTCGAGCACGTTGCTCGGCGTCGCGCCGAACACGTCGGTCAGCACGAGCACGCCGCCGCCCGAATCGAGCGCGCGGATGCGCGATGCGGTCGCCTCCATCGCGAAATCGATGTCGGCGCCAGGCGGAATCGCCAACGCGTCGACCTTGAGGCTGATCCTGCCGAGCAGGTGGCGCGAGGTTTCGATCAGCGCGTCGCCCATGCTTTCGTGGGTGAGCAGAAGTATGCCGACGGCCATCACTCCAACTCCCTGTGGAACGTCAGCACCTGCTCGCGCGTCGTGCGGAAGTGCTCGGCGAGTTTCTCGGCGAGGTAGACCGAGCGGTGGCGGCCGCCGGTGCAGCCGATGCAGATCGTCACGTAGGAGCGGTTGTCCGCCTCGAAGCGCGGCAGCCAAGTGTCGAGGAAGGCGGAGATTTCGCCGAGATATTGCCCGACTTCCGGCTTCGCTTCGAGCCACTCGCGCACCGCGGCGTCGCGACCGGACAGCGGGCGCACGCGCGCGTCCCAGTGCGGGTTCGGCAGGCAGCGCGCGTCGAAGACGAAGTCCGCATCCGCGGGCACGCCGCGCTTGTAGGCGAACGATTCGAACAGCAGCGACAGCTCGCCGCCGACCATGCCGAGCTCGGTCGCCATAAGCCGGCGCAACTGGTGCACGTTGAGCTCGCTCGTATCGATCACGCGGTTGGCGATGACCGAGACAGGCTTCAGGCGCTTGCGTTCGAGTGCGATCGCCTCGTTCAACGACAGGCCGTCGCCGGTCAGCGGGTGGCGGCGGCGCGTATCCGAATAGCGCTTGAACAGCACCTCGTCGCGCGCATCGAGGAAAATCAGCTCGTGCTCGATGCCTTGCTGCGCGAGCTCGGCGAGGATGGCCGGCACGCGCTGCAGGTCCTCGCTGCTGTTGCGCACGTCGATGCCAACGGCAAGACGCGGATGCGGACCCGTTGCACCCGCGGTCGCCGCGGCGACGAACGCGGGCATCAGCGCTGCGGGCAGGTTGTCGACACAGTAGTAGTCGAGATCCTCGAGCGCGCGCAGCGCGATCGTCTTGCCCGCGCCCGACATGCCGCTGATCACGACGAGGCGTGATGCGACATTATGCGCTTTTTCCACTTTTTCACTCGTCGCCATCGGGCTCACCACGGCGACTGGCGCAACATCTGATGCGCCTGGCGGTCGAGGAAGGTCTGTGCCGGATCGATGCCCTTGGTCTTGAGCATGTGGTTGCGCACGGCGGCCTCGACGAGCACGGCGAGGTTGCGTCCGGCGGCGACCGGGATCGTGGTCTGCGGCACCTTGGTGTCGAGGATTTCGCGATAGCTGTTGTCGCCGTAGATGCGCTCGAGTCCGGTTTCGTCGTTGTCGATCTTCTTCGTCGTCGCGAGGTGGACGATCAGGCGCAGGTACTTCGACGGCTTGACCGCAGTCTGGCCGAACATCTCGCGCACGTTGAGGATGCCCAGGCCGCGCACCTCGAGCAGGTCCTGCAGGATCTCCGGGCAGGAGCCGTCGATCACGTCGGGCGCGATCTGGGTGAATTCGGGCGCGTCGTCGGCGACGAGACGATGGCCGCGCGTGATCAGTTCGAGCGCAAGCTCGCTCTTGCCCGAACCCGATTCGCCGGTGATCAGCACGCCGATTGAGTAGACCTCCATCAGCACGCCGTGCAGGGTCACGCGCCGCGCGAGCAGGCGCGTCAAGTGGTATTGCAGGTAGGTCAGCAGTTCGTGGCCGCGCTTGGGACTGAGCCAGATCGGCGTGTTGCTCTCGTTCGCCGCGGTGAGCACGTCGGCGGGCACATCCTGATCCTTGGTCACGATCAGCGCGGTTGGTTGGAACGCGATGATGCGCTCGACCGCCTCCCAGCGCTCGCGCGTATCCAGACCGTTGAGCCAATTGAGCTCTTCGGTGCCGATGATCTGGATCTTGTTCGGATAGATGATGTTGAGATAGCCGGCCAGCGAAGGGCGCCGCGCCTGCTTCTCGGCTGGGGCGATCGCACGCTTCTCGCCGGCTTCGCCTGCGACCCAGCGCAGCGCGAGGCGCTCGGACACCTTGTCGAACAGTTCGCGGGCGGTCAGGCGTTCCATTGGCTGGCGGTGGGCTCGGGAGCCTTCATTCTGCCAGTTCGACGGAACGGTGGCGATACGCGGAGTTTTTTTATCGGCACAGACGCGAAGGGCGCGAAGCGGCGGCTTCGCGCCCTTTGGCGGAGATGACTATCTCGATGCCGAGTCGCGCGTCTTAACTCGCGTAGCGTGCCTCGCGCACGACGTCGCGGTGGTGGTTCTGGATCTTTTCCTTGTGCTTCTTCACCTGGCGGTCGAGCTTGTCGGCGAGGCCATCGATCGCGGCGTAGAGGTCGGCGCCGGTGGCGTCGGCGTGGATGGTCTTGTTCACCGCGCAGTGCACGGTGGCTTCGGCTTTCTGGAACAGCTTCTCGACGGAGAGGACCACAGCGGCATCATGCAGGTGCTCGAAATGTCGGACGATGCGTCCGAGCTTGCTTTCGGCGTAATCGCGCAGGGCGGGGGTGACGATGACTTGATGCCCACTGACGGTAATCTGCATGACGAATTCCTCTGGTATTGAAGTTTCACGAGGTCCGCCCGACAAGGCGGACAGAAATTCAGACCGATGCTCTAGTCGATGGTTCCGTGCCTCCTGTCTTTTAGTGGATGCGGTTTAGATCATAGCGCAGAGGCGGCCAAGCACAAGCGGCCGCGCTCAGAAGATGAAGGAATATTCATACCCTCGCGGTATTTCGCCACGGTACGCCGGGCGACTTCGATGCCGCGCTTGTTCAGCTCGGCAGTCAAGGCCTGGTCCGACAAGGGCTTGCGCGGGGTCTCGTCGTCGATCAGCTTCTTGATCATCGCCTGGATCGCAGTCGACGAGGCGGCGCCGCCGTCGACCGTGCCGACGCCGGAGGAGAAGAAGAACTTGAACTCGAACGTGCCGCGCGGCGTGTGCAGGTACTTGCGCGTGGTCATGCGCGAAACAGTGGATTCGTGCATGCCGATTTCGTCGGCGATGTCGCGCAGCACGAGCGGGCGCATCGCCTCGGGGCCGAAGTCGAGGAACGCGCTCTGCGCGCGCACGATCGCACTGGCGACCTTGAGCATCGTGTCCGCGCGCGTCGCCAGGCTCTTGATCAGCCAGCGTGCTTCCTGCAGCTGGCCGCGCAGGTACTGCGCATCGTCGCGTTGCGCGCGCGCGATCAGGCCCGAGTAGTGGCGGTTGATCGACAGGCGTGGCTGGCAGTGCGGGCTCAGGGCCACGACCCAGCGGCCGGCCTGGCGCCGCGCGTAGGCGTCGGGCGCGACGAATTCGGGCGCGGTCGCGCTGAATTGCGCGCCGGGCTTCGGGTCGAGCGAGCGAACCAGGGC
>NZ_DASVOK010000036.1:0-13053 GCF_036383415.1 Rudaea sp.
GAAGTGCCCGGCCACGATCAAGGTCGCATTGTCGGGCTGGTAATACTTGCGGTAGAACGCCTGCAGGTGCGAGATGTTCACATTCTCGACGTCGGCGCGCGCGCCAATCGTCGAATGCCCGTAGTTGTGCCATTCGTAGGCGGCCGCAGCCATGCGCTGCCAGAGGATCGTGAACGGATTGTTTTCGCCCATCTCCATCTCGTTGCGCACCACGGTCATCTCGGGATCGAGATCGGCCTTGGAAATATTTGCGGCGGTCATGCGTTCGGCTTCCATGCCGAGCGCCCACTCGATTGCGGCGGGATCGGTCGGAAACGTCTCGAAATAGTTCGTGCGGTCGAACCAGGTCGAGCCGTTGAACTGCATGCCGCGCTTGGACAATTCCTGGCCGATGTTTTGGTACGACTTGCTGCTCTTGAACAACAGATGCTCGAGCAGATGAGCCATGCCGGTTTCGCCGTAGTCCTCCATGCGGCTGCCGACGTGGTAGGTCATGTTGATGGTCACGGTGGGCTTGGAGTTGTCCGCGAACAACAGCACCTGCAGGCCGTTGCCGAGGCGGTACTCGCTCACGCCTTCGACTTCGGTCACTTTGGTCACGCCTCTCGGCAGCACCCCTTCGGCGAAGGTGCGGGCAGTCACGACCAAGGCCAGCATCACGCCGGCCAGCATCGCAAAAACTTGTTTTACGCTCACTATCTGCTCCTTAGATGTCGAGGGATGCGTTGCAGGTTTCTGGAAGTGCGGCGAGCTGTGCTTGGGCCACGGGCAGCTCTCTCAGCTTCGTGCCGTGCAGAGCGGAACGCCGCGCCGCAACGGCTCTGCGTCCGCGTTCGTTCGGAAGCGCACCGGCTTTGATTTCAGTCGCCGCAATTGATTGCGGATTCGAAGGCCAGACGGGTCAGCGGAAATTGGCCGCTGCCGAACTCGGGCAGGCTCGACTGATAGTTGAACTGCGCAGCCGAACAACTCGTCACATCGATGTCTACCGTGCCCCACTCGCTCGGCTTCGCTCCTGTCGGCGAGCCGCCCGGTTGCAGCACACCGCCGAGATTGCGATACATCGATGCGTGAATGTGCCGATCCGAGGCGAGCGTGCCGACACCGAATATCCACGCCGGCTTGCCGTTCTGGTCGAATGTATTCCAGAACACCATCACATCCTTGCTGTCGTGGATGCGCTGCACCGAAACGTAGTGGCCATTGGCGATGCCCGGCACGTAGTAGAGCCCGTTCATGCCATTCTCGGTGACGAGGCCCAGACCACCGCCGGATTCGTATGCGCCCGCATCGCAATTCGTCGCGTTGCGCGTGACACCACGCGCATCGGTCGCTTCGCAATATTTCGCGGCGCCGGCGCGGTAGGCCGGATTGCCATAGCCGATCTGTATGGTTGGAACCAAGCCGCCGTGGTCGTCCGCGGCAGGCAAAGTGAGGGCGGAAACGATCTTGTCGCCTGTGCTCGTGGAGAGCCCGCAGCCCGAATCGGTCAGTATATTGCCGCCGAACGAGGCAAGCGGCGCATCATCGGTGCCGAAGCAAATTCGCGTCGCGGAAGAAAGCAGGGAGTTCGACAGAAAGATTGCGCTCTGCGGCACAAATCCACTTGAGCCAAGAGTTAATTTGGAATTGATAAACGTGGAGTTGTACGCCTCGAAGCTGCTCGTCAGACTCGCATTTATCCACGTGGTATTGCGCATCGTAACGGTTGGGCTTCCTCCGATGCCAAAGACATTGCCATTAAATGTATTGCTGACCAATCCATTTCCCCAGACCGTGACGTTCTCCAATGACAGGGTTCCTCCTCCATTGCTGATCCGCGCACTGGAAGACCCAATCAAACACGTGTCGGTCTGATCCTTAACTTGCAAATTGCGAATGGTAAGCGAGGCTCCGTACTCGACGCCGATGGTCGTGCCGAGCCCGCAAACCTCCTGGGCCGTCAACGTGGAGCCGTTCCCCTCGATCGTTAGATTTCCCGCCTTCAAATCAAATCCACAAATACTCGTTATGGAACTCACGTAGTTGCCGCTTCGCGCAAGCTGAACGGTGGTACGAGCAGTTTCGGCGCCTTTGACAGCATTCTGCAAAGCTACGCAATCGCCATCAGCAATCCGCACCACTCCCGCCTCAGCGGTTTGATACAGGCCTAAAGCAAAACTCAGAAACAGAACAAAGCGCAGCATGGCGTCACTCCTCTGAAAGCAATTTGGTCTTCTTGTTTTATGAATTTTCCCATTTCGCGGCGCACCTACTCGGGCTCGAAGCCGAATTCCCGTTACTCGGATGTTGGACGTGTGGAACGATGTCAATCGCCGCAATTGATCGCGGATTCGAAGGCCAGGCGGGTCAGCGGGAACTGACCGCTGCCGAACTCGGGCAGGCTCGACTGATAGTTGAACTGCGCAGCCGAGCAACTCGTCACATCGATGTCTACCGTGCCCCACTCACTCGGCTGGGCTCCGGTCGGCGCTCCGCCGGGTTGCAGGACGCCGCCGAGATTGCGGTACATCGATGCATGAATGTGCCGATCGGAGGCGAGCGTGCCGACACCGAATATCCACGCCGGCTCGCCGTTCTGGTTGAACGTGTTCCAGAACACCATCACGTCCTTGTTGTCATGGATGCGTTGCACCGAAACGTAATGGCCGTTGCTGACGCCGGGCACGTAGTACAGCCCGTTCATGCCATTCTCAGTGACAAGGCCCAGACCGCCGCCGGACTCGTATGCACCCACATCGCAGTTCGACGCGTTGCGGGTGACGCCACGCGCGTCGGTCGCTTCGCAATACTGCGCGACGCCAGCGCGATAGGCCGGGTTGCCATAGCCGATCTGTACGGTAGGCACCAAACCGCCGTGGTCGGCAGCAGCGGGCAACGTCAAGCCGGAGACGACTTTGTCACTGGTAGAGGCGAAGAATCCGCAGCTCGAATCCGAAATCACATTCCCGCCAAGTGAACTAACCTCATCGCAGACGCTTGCGTTGGATACAAGCGAGTTAGTCAGTTTGATGAAAGTAAGGCAAAGCGATCCGTGCGCGAAGCATGGCCCTCCCTCCAATGAGGAATCTACAAAGGTCGAATTGTATACATCGATGTCGCCCCACAAACCAGCCTTGATCCAAGTCGTATTGCGCAGTGTCGCCTTTCCAACCGTAAGATTGAAAAAAGTTGTGCGGCTAAGTCCGTTACCAACCACGGTTACGTTTTCCAAGGACAGTGTGCCCCCGTCGTTGGATATCCTCGTGCTCGGGGGTGTCTGGCAGGTGTCGGTCTGATCCTTGAATTGCAGATTGCGAATAGCGAGCGACGCGCCGCTACCCATCTGAATGGTCGTGCCAACACCGCACGTTTCCTCTGCGATCAACGTGGCGCCATTACCCTCCAGCGTCAGATTTCCGCTGTTCAAATTGATTCCACATGCTGCCGTCGAGGAACTGACATAAATTCCACCGCGTGCAAGCTGGACTTGTGTGGGCTGGGAAGAGGCCGCGGTGACGGCAGCCTGCAAACCGGCACAATCGCCGTCAGCGATCCATGCCACTTTTGCCAGAACGGTTTGAGGGGCAGCCAAAGCAAAAATCAACAACAGAACGAAGCGCAGCATGGTCGTCACTCCTCTGTATTGTGGGCGCGGCCTTCTTTTCTGCGGGAACCCCGCATTGCACAGGGCGCCCGCTCAGGCTCGGCGTTAGAGACTAACTCCATTACAGAAAAGTTCAGACTACATTTAATTTATCTCAACCCGGTTTCGTTGCGCGCAATCACCATGCGTTGGATTTCGCTCGTTCCTTCGTAGATCTCGGTGATCTTGGCATCGCGGAAGTAGCGCTCCAGCGGCATTTCCTTGGAATAGCCCATGCCACCGTGCACCTGGATCGCCTGATGCGTGATCCACATCGCCGATTCGGATGCGGTGAGCTTTGCCACCGCAGCTTCGGTCGAGAATTTGCCGCCGGTCTTTTCCGCCTGCTGCTTGGCCCAGGCCGCGCGCAGCACGAGCCAGTGCGAGGCGTCGAGCTTGCACTTCATGTCGGCGATCTTCTGCTGGATCATCTGGAAGCTGCCGATGGACTGGCCGAAGGCCTTGCGGTCGCGCGCATACGCGAGCGTCGCCTCATAGGCCGCGCGCGACAGGCCGACCGCCTGCGAAGCGATGCCGATGCGGCCCGCATCGAGCACGCTCATCGCGACCTTGAAGCCCTCGCCCTCGACGCCGATCAGATCCTCGGCCGGCACGCGATAGTCGGTGAATTCGATCTCGCAGGTCGCCGAGGCGCGGATGCCGAGCTTGGGTTCAGTCTTGCCACGATGGAAGCCAGCACACTCGGTGTCGATCATTAGCGCGCTGATGCCCTTGGCGCCCTTCGCCGGATCGGTCATTGCGAACAGCAGGATGTACTTGGCGAACGGGCCCGAAGTAATCCAGCTCTTCTTGCCGTTGACGATGAAACTGCCGTCGGCCTGTTTGACCGCACGCAGCTTCATCGCGGTCGCGTCGGAGCCTGACTGCGGCTCGGTCAGTGCGAATGCACCGATCGCCTTGCCCGATGCGATCGGCTCGACATATTTCAATTTCTGCTCGTGCGTGCCGAACTTGAGCAGGCCGTTGCAGTACAGCGTGTTGTTGACCGACATGATCGTCGAGGTGGCGCAATCGGCAGTCGCAATCTCGATCATCGCGAGCACGTAGGAAATCGAATCCATCCCCGCGCCGCCGTACTCGACCGGCACCTCGATGCCCATCAGGCCAAGTGCGCCCATTTCCTTGATGTTGTCGAGCGGGAACTCGCCCTTCGCATCGAACTCGGCCGCGACCGGCGCGATGCGCTTCTGCGCGAAGTCGCGCGCGATGGCCTGGATGGAAAGCTGGTCTTCGCTAAAGTTGAAATCCATAACGGCTCCCAATGGATGTTTTTCTTGCGGGTGTAGGCAGAACGGTCATTTTACCGCTTCGCGCTATCGCTTCGTGTAGTCCGCGAAATCGCAGGGCTTGTCGCGCAGGCGTTGATTGAGCATCCAGCCGAGCAGGCCGGGCGTCGCATAGGCGCGATGCCAGATCACGTGCTCTTCTTCCGGATACTCGGTGTAGATCGGCCGCGCGCCCATCGCGCGCAGCGCGCGCACGACCGCGCGCGAGCCGACCATCGCCCCGCCGTAGCCGGTCTCGACGTCGGTGTCGTTGTCCTTGCCGCCGTGAAAAATCCATTGCGGCACGGATGTGATCGGCGCAAGTCCCGAGGTTTCGGTCATGCCCGACATCGGTACCGCGGCGGCAAAACAGGCAGGCCAGGTCTTGAGCGCATCCCACACGCCCGTCGCGCCGTCGGAAATGCCGGTGAGAATCACGCGGCGCTTGTCGATCGGAAAGCGCGCGAACGCATCGCGCACGACGGACGCTACGCGCGCCGCCGGCCAATAGGCATCGGTCGTTTCCGGAGCGATGTAGACGAACGGCACGTCCGCCGAGATCGCCTGGTCGATCAACTGCATTGAACCGTTGCCGTAACCGCCGAGCTGCGATTCATTGTCGGTGCCGTCCTGCCAGTCGCCGTGCAGGAAGATCACCAGCGGCAGCAATTCGCCGTTCTCGCGGCCCGGCGTGACGATCGCGCGATACGGCACGCGCAGCGCGTCTTCGGTCCAGTATTTGCCGAGCGCGCTTTCTTCCACGGCGAAGCATGGCGCGCTCACGAGCGAAACCAGCAAGATCGAGAACAGCTTTGCCAAGAATTTCATTGCATCCATTTCATTCGTTGCTTTTTGCCTTGCGATCACGAGCCCGCAAACATTGACGCTGTTGTCGCACAAGTATAATCTTCACATATATCTTTCAATCAAGATGAAAGGATAAATGGATCTCGCCTCCACCTCGGCTCTGCTGCGCCTGCTCTCCGACCCGACCCGGGTGCGGCTGCTCGCGCTGCTCGAACGCGAGGAGCTGACCGTGGCCGAGCTGTCCGACGTGCTGCGCCTCGCCCAGCCGCGCGTGTCGACGCACCTGGCCAAGCTGAAAGAGGCCGACCTCGTGCGCGACCGCCGCGCGGGCGTATCGGCCTATTATCGCTACAACTCCGAGCTGGACGCGAAATCGTCGGCATTTCTGCACGCGCTGCGCGAGACCATCGACGACGCCCTGCTCAGAAACGATGCACAGCGCCTGCCGACCGTGCTCGCCGAACGCGCGCGCGCCGAAGGCTGGGCGGACACCGTCGCCGGCGACATGGAACGCCACTATTCGCCGGGCCGTACCTGGGAAGCGCTGGCGCGCGCGCTGGCCGGACTGATCGACCCGGGCGACGTGCTCGACATCGCCTCAGGCGACGGCGCGCTCGCCGAACTGCTCGCGCCGCACGCACGCAGCATCGTCTGCATCGATTCGAGCGAGCGCGTGGTCAACGCCGCGCGCGCGCGACTCAAGGCATTCGCCAACGTCGAAGTCGAAGCTGGCGACATGCATGCGCTCGACCTCGGCGCACGCCGCTTCGACCTTGTGCTGTCGATGCACGCCCTCACCTATAGCGACGCGCCGGCGCAGGCGATTGCCGAGGCCGCGCGCGTGCTCAAGCCCGGCGGACGCCTGCTCGTGACCACGCTGGCCAGGCACGCGCACCGCACCGCGGTCGCGCCGTTCGACCACCGCAATCTCGGTTTCAAGGATGCCGACCTACGCGAGTTCGCGCGCAAGGCCAGCCTCAAGGTGCTGAGCTGCACGCGCCTGACGCGCGAGCGCCGGCCGCCGCATTTCGAAGTGCTGTCCCTGTTGGCGCAGAAGCCCTGATCGGCACGGCAAAGTTTTGTCTGGAGCAATGAAATGAACAACACCCTGCCCTGGCTCAATTCAGCCCGCACGCAGCAACTGCTCGACGCGCTGGCCAAGCGCATCCTCGTCATCGATGGCGCGATGGGTACGATGCTGCAATCGTACAAGCTCGAAGAGGACGGCTATCGCGGCGCGCGCTTCGCCGAAGGCAAGGACGCGCACAGCCAACACGAGCACCACGGTCCCGGCTGCGATCTCAAGGGCAACAACGACCTGCTCTCGCTGACCCAACCCGAGATCATCAAGGCTGTGCACATGGCCTACCTCGACGCCGGCGCGGACCTGATCGAGACGAATACGTTCAACTCGACCACAATCAGCCAGGCCGACTATCACCTCGAACACCTCGCCTATGAACTCAACCGCGAAGGCGCGCGGCTCGCGCGCGAGTGCTGCGATGCGGCCGAGGCGAAGACTCCCGACCAGCCGCGCTTCGTCATTGGCGTGCTCGGGCCGACCAGCCGCACCGCGTCGATCTCGCCCGACGTCAACAATCCCGGTTTCCGCAACGTGAGTTTTGAAGAGCTCGACACGACCTACCGCGACGCCACGCGCGGGCTGCTCGACGGCGGCGCCGATGTCGTCATGGTCGAGACGATCTTCGACACGCTCAACGCCAAGGCCGCGCTCTACGCGATCGGCCAGGAATTCGCCCGCCGCGGCGCGCGCGTACCGATCATGATCTCGGGCACGATCACCGACATGTCGGGGCGCACGCTGTCGGGCCAGACCGCCGAGGCGTTCTACTACTCGCTGCGTCATTCGCAGCCGCTGTCGATCGGCCTCAACTGCGCGCTCGGAGCGAGTGAACTGCGCGCCTATGTCGACGCGCTGGCACAGGTTTCCGAGTGCTACGTCTCGACGCATCCGAACGCGGGCCTGCCGAACGCGTTCGCCGAATACGATGAAACACCCGAACAGATGGCGACGACTGTCGGCGAGTTCGCGACCAGCGGCCTCGTCAACCTCGTCGGCGGCTGCTGCGGCACGAGTCCCGCACATATCCGCGCGATCGCGCAGGCGGTGCGCGGCGTGGCGCCGCGGGCGTTGCCGAAAGTTGAATCGCAGGCCGCGTGAAACCCCTGCTCGTCATCCTCGTTTCTCGAGAATGACGTCAAAAGAAGAAAGTACGAAAAACATGATCGAACTCCCCCGCCACACCCGCCTTTCCGGTCTCGAACCGTTCGTCATCACGCCGGATCTGCTGTTTGTCAATGTCGGTGAACGCACCAACGTCACCGGCTCGGCCGCGTTCAAGAAGCTGATCAAGGAAGATCGCTACGACGAGGCGGTCGAAGTCGCGCGCCAGCAGGTCGAGAACGGCGCGCAGATCATCGACGTCAACATGGACGAGGGCCTGATCGACTCCGAAATGGCGATGGCGAAGTTCCTCAACCTGATCGCGGCCGAGCCCGACATCGCCCGCGTGCCAGTCATGGTCGATTCGTCGAAGTGGACGGTGATCGAATCCGGCCTGCGCTGCCTGCAGGGCAAGGGCGTGGTCAATTCGATCTCGCTCAAGGAAGGCGAGGAAATCTTCCTCGAACACGCGCGCAAGGTGCTTGCCTATGGCGCCGCCGTGGTCGTGATGGCGTTCGATGAAACCGGCCAGGCGGACACCAAGGCACGCAAGGTCGAGATCTGCGCGCGCGCCTACAAGATCCTGACCGAGCAGGTCGGCTTTCCGCCCGAAGACATCATCTTCGATCCGAACATCTTCGCGATCGCGACCGGCATCGAGGAGCACAACAACTACGCGGTCGATTTCATTGAGGCGACGCGCGAGATCAAGGCGACACTGCCGCACTGTCACGTTTCCGGCGGTGTGTCGAACGTTTCGTTCTCGTTCCGCGGCAACGAAACCGTGCGCGGCGCGATCCACAGCGTCTTTCTCTACCACGCGATTGCGGCTGGCATGGACATGGGCATCGTCAACGCGGGTGCATTGCCGATCTACGACGATCTAGACCCCGAACTGCGCGAGCGCGTCGAGGATGTCGTGCTCAACCGCCGCGAGGATGCGACCGAACGACTGCTGGAAATTGCGGAAAAGTACAAGAAGGGCAAAGGCGAGCAGGCCGGCGGCAGCAAGGAAAAGCTGGCCTGGCGCGAGAAGAATGTTCGCGAGCGTCTGTCGCATGCGCTCGTGCACGGCATCGACGAGTTCGTCGAGGTCGACACCGAGGAAGCGCGCCTGCAGTCCACGCGCCCGCTCGACGTGATCGAAGGGCCGTTGATGGACGGCATGAACGTCGTCGGCGACCTGTTCGGCGCGGGCAAGATGTTCCTGCCTCAAGTCGTGAAATCGGCGCGCGTGATGAAAAAGGCCGTGGCCTACCTGCTGCCGTTCATCGAAGCCGAAAAAGCGCGCACCGGCGATGCCGGAAAATCGAACGGCAAGATCATCATGGCGACGGTCAAGGGCGACGTGCACGACATCGGCAAGAACATCGTCGGCGTCGTGCTCCGCTGCAACAACTTCGACGTGATCGATCTTGGCGTCATGGTGCCGGCGCAGAAGATTCTCGACGCGGCCAAGGCCGAAAACGCAGACATGATCGGCCTTTCGGGACTCATTACGCCCTCGCTCGAGGAGATGAGCCACGTCGCCAAGGAAATGCAGCGCCAGGATTTCCACGTGCCGCTGCTGATCGGTGGCGCGACAACCTCGCGTGCGCATACGGCACTCAAGATCGAACCGCATTACAAATCGCCGACGGTGTGGGTGAAGGATGCCTCGCGCGCGGTCGGCGTTGCGCAGTCGCTGATCTCGAAGGATCTCGTAGACGATTTCATGGCGAAGATTCGCGCCGAGTACGCCGACATCCGCGAGCGCCACAAGGATCGCGGCCCGGCCAAGCGCCTCGTCTCGCTCGAGCACGCACGCGGGCAGGCCTTCGACGGAAAATGGGAAACGTATACCCCGCCCGCGCCAAGCCGGCCCGGCATCACCGTATTCGCCGACTATCCGCTGGCCGAACTGGTCGAGCGCATCGACTGGTCGCCGTTCTTCAATACCTGGGAACTCGCCGGCCACTATCCGCAGATCCTCGACGATGCGATCGTCGGCAAGCAGGCGCGGGAGCTGTTCGACGACGCGCAGAAGATGCTGAAGCAGATTGTCGCCGAGAAGTGGCTCAAGGCCAGCGCCGTGATCGGCTTCTGGCCGGCCGCGCGCGTCGGCGACGATATCGAGGTGTCGTTGGAGTCAGGAAAGAAATTGAGGCTGCACTCCCTGCGCCAGCAGGCCGACAAGCCGCCTGGCCGCCCCGATTTCTGCCTCGCCGACTTCATCGCGCCGAAGGATTCGGGCAAGCAGGACTGGGTCGGCGGCTTCGCCGTCACCGCGGGTATCGGCATCGAGGAGAAGCTCGAGGAATTCGGCAAATCCTACGACGATTATTCCTCGATCATGCTCAAGGCACTCGCCGATCGCTTGGCCGAAGCGTTTGCCGAGCGTCTGCACGAACGCGTGCGCAAGGAATTCTGGGGCTATGCGTCCGACGAAACGCTGGCCAACGACGAATTGATCGCCGAGAAATACCGCGGCATACGCCCCGCTCCCGGCTACCCCGCCTGCCCCGATCACACCGAGAAAGGCACGCTGTTCGCCCTGCTCGACGCGACGAAGAACGCGGGCATAGAACTCACCGAGAGCTTCGCGATGTACCCGACCGCCGCCGTATCCGGCTGGTATTTCAGCCATCCGGACAGCCAGTACTTCGTGCTCGGTCGCGTGACCAAGGAACAGGTCGAAGACTACGCCAAGCGCAAGGGCTGGACGCTGACCGAAGCCGAACGCTGGCTCGCGCCGAACCTCGACTACGATCCCGAGTAGCCGCCCTATCCTCCCGCGAGCGATTTCTCGCCTGCGCGGAAACATGTAAGCTCGGTGTATCGACCACGACTTGGGGAGAAGTCATGAAGCCGATCCACCGTCGCCTTGTTGCGACATTCGGCGCCTGCGCGTTGTCCGCATGCGCATCCGCTCCGCAACAAAAATCCGACGCGCACTCCGACCACGCTGAGCACGCGGGCATGGCAGCGCCAGTATCGACGCTCACGCAGTGGGCTCAAGGAGCGCAGCGTCTGGATGGACTCGGCGCCTACTCGCGCAAAATCACGACCCGCTCGCCGGAAGCGCAGGCTTATTTCGACCAGGGCCTGAACCTGATCTACGGCTTCAACCACGACGAGGCGGTGCGCGCGTTCGCCAAGGCCATCGAACTCGATCCGGCCTGCGCGATCTGCTACTGGGGCGCAGCCGAGGCGCTCGGGCCGAACTACAACATGCCCGCGATGGAGCAGCGCTGGCAGGCGCTGTGGGGCGCTGTCGAGTCCGCACAGAAACACACCACGCATGCGACGCCTGCCGAGCAGGCCCTGATCGCCGCGCTCGGCAAGCGTTACACGGGCGCAACGCCTGTGCCGGCCGAAAAGATGCAGCCGTTCAACGACGCCTACGCGAGCGCGATGCGCGAGGTCGCCAAGCAGCATCCGGCCGACGACGACGTGCAGGTGTTCTTCGCCGAGGCGCTGATGACGGCCAACCCGTGGAAGCTGTGGAGCAACGACGGCAAGGCCGCGCCGGGCACGGACGAGATCGTCGCGACGCTCGAAGGCGTACTCGTGCGCAACCCGACGCATCCAGGCGCCAACCACTACTACATCCACGCGATCGAAGCCTCGCCGCATCCGGAAAAAGGCCTCGCCGCCGCCGATCGACTCGCCGCGCTCATGCCCGGCGCCGGCCACATCGTGCACATGCCGTCGCATATCTACCAGCGCGTCGGGCGCTATGCCGACGCCAGCACGGCGAACATCGATGGCGCGAAGGCCGACGCCGTCTACGTCGACAAGGCCAAGCCGCCGGGCTGGATGTATTACAGCGGCATGTATTTCACCCACAACTACCAGTTCCTCGGCTACTCGGAAGCGATGCGCGGCCGCTCGGCCGCAGCGCTGCAGGCGATGCGCGAGATGACATCGCAGCTCACCGACGAATCGCTGCACATGGGCACCGGCCTCGACTGGTACGCTGCCGAGCCGTTTTTCGTGATGGAGCGCTTCGGCCGCTGGCAGGACATCCTCTCGGCGCCGGCACCGGACCCGAAACTGCTCGGCCTGTCGGCTGCCTATCGCTACGCGCGCTGCGCGGCTTTCGCCGCGACGGGTCGGGTAGACGCCGCTATCGCGGAGAAAAACGAGCTCGACGCCATCGCCAAGGCCACGCCGGCCGACGCGCCGGCCGGGCTCAACAGCGCCGGCGACCTCATCGCTGTAGCGTCGTCAGTCGCAACGGCACGCATCGCCGCGGCACAGGGCCGACGCGGCGATGCGATCGCCGCGCTGCGCGAGGCCGTCGCGAGAGAGGATAAACTCAACTACGACGAACCGGCCGACTGGTTCAACCCGGTGCGTCACCTGCTCGGCGCGGAGCTGCTGCGCGAGCACAAGGCGAAGGAAGCCGAACAGGTCTATCGCGACGACCTGCAGCGCCATCCGGAAAACGGCTGGGCACTGTACGGTCTCGCGCAATCGCTCAAGGCGCAGCACAAGGTAAAGCAGGCGGCCGCGGTCGAGCAGCGTTTCAAAGAGGCGTGGAAGGATGCCGACATCATCCTTGCCGCCTCGGCCTACTGAGGCAGCCGCGGCCAAGACGAAGCGAAGTTAGGTCTCTTCGGAACTACCTGGCTCGATCACTTCCTGCCGGTGATGGCGAATGTGGGTAACGAGGTTGTAAACGGACACGAACGTCGGGAAAAGGTTCGACATCACTCCCACCGAATCGTTCTTGCCGAAAATGAAGTACGTGAGCAGCAACGCGCTCCCGGTGATCGACAGCCACCAGAACGACAGCGGCATCACGACGCGACGCAGCTTCTTCGTCGCGTACAACTGCACGAACCAGCGGGCGGTAAAGAGAAATGCGCCGAGATAGCCGACGAGCTTCCACGGCGTCACGCCGATGTTGTGTACGTGGAACAAAACTTGATTCATTGAGGTGATCTACACCGCCGGAAAGGGTGCTCATTTTAGCAAGCGCCTGTTCGAACCGCCTGAAGACCTTGCGCCGCTTGACCAAATCAGAGTGGGTTGGCACGCAACGGAGGAATCTTCTCCCATCGGGAGAGGATGCCGGCAGGCGGATGAGGGTCCGCCATGGAATCAACGCCGATTCGGCCTAGCACCCTCATCCAGCACTCTACGCCACATTCTCCCAACGGGAT
>NZ_DASVOK010000037.1:0-11900 GCF_036383415.1 Rudaea sp.
GGTGAACGCGGTGACATTCGACGTCGCCGCGTTCACCAATCTGACTCGCGACCATCTCGACTACCACGGCACGATGGAAGCCTACGGCTCGGCCAAGGCGAAATTGTTCGCCTGGCCGAACCTGCGTGCCGCGGTGATCAATGTCGACGACGCCTTCGGTCGCGAGCTGGTCAAGGATTTGCCGGCATCGGTGCAAGGCTTGAAGTACGGTGTCGACAACGCCGTGGCCGACATCGTCGCGACCAACGTGCGCACGAGCGGCGACGGCCTGCATTTCCATCTGCACACGCCATGGGGCAAGGGCGATATCGCGACGAAGCTGCTCGGCCGCTTCAACGTCGCCAACCTGCTCGCCGTCGCCGGCTGTCTCGGCGCGCTGGGCTACGATTTCGCGCAGATTCGCGACGCGCTGACCAACGCGCAGCCGGTGATCGGTCGCATGAATCGCCTCGGCGGCGGCGCCGCGCCGCTCGTTGTCGTCGACTATGCGCACACGCCCGATGCGCTCGAACAGGCGCTGACGAATCTGCGCGCGCACTGCGAAGGTCAGCTGATCTGCGTGTTCGGTGCCGGCGGCGAGCGCGACCGCGGCAAGCGCCCGCAGATGGCGGCGATCGCCGAACGCCTCGCCGATCGCGTCATCGTCACTGACGACAATCCGCGCAACGAGGACGGCGATGCGATCGTCGCCGAGATCGTCGCCGGTTTCGCGCATCGCGACGCACGTATTGTCATTCAGCGCGACCGCGCGCGAGCAATTGCGCTCGCGCTGCGCGAGGCGAGGCCGGGCGACGTCGTGCTGATCGCCGGCAAGGGCCACGAGCCCTACCAGGAAATTGGCGGCATCAAGCATTCGTTCGACGACCTCGCCGTCGCGCGCCACGCGCTGGAGGCACGCGCATGATCCTGCGCCTGTCCGAAATTGCGCTGTGGACGCACGGCACGCTGAGCGGAAAGGATCTCATGGTCCGCGGCGTCGCCACCGACACGCGCGAGGCCATGCCGGGGGCGCTGTTCGTCGCGCTCAAGGGCGACAACTTCGATGGTCACGATTTTGTCGAGAAAGCGAAAGAGGCAGGTGCAGTTGCGCTGCTCGTCGCAAGGCCCGTCGCGAGCGAACTGCCGCAGGTCGTCGTCGCCGACACTCTGCTTGCGCTCGGCGACCTCGCCAGCCACGCGCGCGCGCAGCAGCGTGCCCGCGTCGTCGGCATCACCGGCTCGAACGGCAAGACCACGGTGAAGACGCTGGTCGCTTCGATCCTGTCGCTGCACGGCAAGACCCACGTCAACGCGGGCAATTACAACAACGAGATCGGCCTGCCGCTGTCGCTACTGGCGATGCCGGACGATACGCAATATGCCGTGCTCGAGATGGGCGCGGGCAAGCCGGGCGACATCGATTATCTCGCCGCCATCGCGCGGCCAGAAATCGGCCTCGTCAACAACATCGGTCCGGCGCATCTTGAACGCATGGGCTCGGTCGAGGGCGTGGCCGAGACCAAGGGCGCGCTGTACGCCTCTCTGCCCGCACACGGCGTGGCCGTGATCAACGCCGATGAGACATTTGCAACATTGTTTACAAGTATAAACCGGGCCGGACGCAAGATCCGCTACGGCCTTGAACAGCCTGCCGACGTGAGTGCGGAGATCCGCAAGCTCGGCGCCGAGTCGCGTTTCATGCTGCGCACGCCGGTCGGCGATGTCGACGTCGTTCTGCCGCTGGCCGGGCGCCACAATGTCGCCAACGCGCTCGCTGCGGCGTCGATCGCGCTCGCGCTCGATGTGCCGCTGGCGACGATCAAACAGGGATTGGAAACCGCCCCCGTGGTCAAAGGCCGCCTCGTGCGTCATGCGATGCCGGGCGGCTGGACCCTGATCGACGACAGCTACAACGCAAATCCGGCCTCGACCGCCGCTGCGATCGCGACGCTGGTGCAGGAACCCGCGGAGGCGTGGCTCGTACTCGGCGACATGCGCGAACTCGGCACACAGGCGCGCGAGTTGCATGCGCAGGTCGGCGCGCTGGCCAAGAAGAGCGGCATCGCCTGGCTGTACACGGTCGGCGAGTTGTCGCGGGCCGCGGCCGCGGCGTTCGGCGAAGGCGCACAGCATTTCGCCGATCAGGAATCGCTGACGCGCGCACTCGCGGCGGAAGTGCGCGCCGGCGTCAACGTACTGGTCAAGGGCTCGCGCGGTTCGGCGATGGACCGCATCGTGCACGCCTTGCTCGAGGCGAACGGCGGCAACGGCAACGGAGGTGCGCGCCATGCTGCTTGAACTCGCCGAATATTTCCGCGGCAGCCTCAATGCGCTGCACCTGTTCCAGTACCTGACCTTCCGCGCGATCATGGCGACGCTGACCGCGCTCGCGTTCTCGCTGCTCGCAGGCCCCGCGGTGATCCGCAAGCTCGCCGAGATCAAGGCCGGCCAGGTCATCCGCAGCGACGGCCCGCAGTCGCACCTGTCCAAGGCCGGCACGCCGACGATGGGCGGCGCACTGATCCTGCTCGCGGTCGCTCTGTCCACGCTGCTGTGGATGGATCTGAACAACCGCTACGTCTGGATCGTGCTCGGCGTGACGATCGCGTTCGGCGCGATCGGCTTCTACGACGACTACAAGAAGATCGTGCTCAAGAACAGCGCCGGCCTCGCCGCGCGCTGGAAATACTTCTGGCAGTCGGTGTTCGCGCTGCTCGTCGCGGTCGCGCTGTATCGCACCGCGCAGACGCCGGCCGAGACCTCGCTTTACGTGCCGCTGTTCAAGCAGGTCGTGATTCCGCTTGGCGTGTTCTTCGTCGCGATCGCCTACTTCATGATCGCCGGCTTTTCCAACGCGGTGAACCTGACCGATGGCCTCGACGGTCTCGCGATCATGCCGAGCGTGCTGGTGGTGACCGCACTTGGCGCGTTCGCCTATCTCGCCGGCAACAAGGTGTTCTCCGAGTATCTCGGCATTCCGTCGATCCCTGGCGCGGGCGAGTTGACGATCTATTGCGGCGCGCTCGCCGGCGCTGGCCTCGGATTCCTGTGGTTCAACGCCTATCCCGCGCAGGTGTTCATGGGCGACGTCGGCGCGCTTGCGATCGGCGCCGCGCTCGGCACGCTCGCGGTGATCGTGCGTCAGGAGATCGTGCTGCTCGTAATGGGCGGCGTGTTCGTGATGGAGACCGCTTCGGTGATGCTGCAGGTCGCGAGCTTCAAGCTCACCGGCAAGCGCATCTTCCGCATGGCGCCGATCCATCACCACTTCGAGCTCAAGGGCTGGCCCGAATCGCGCGTGATCGTGCGCTTCTGGATCATCAGCGTCGTGCTGGTCTTGATCGGTCTCGCCACGTTGAAGGTGCGTTGAGATGGCTCAAGCAAAGCGCATCGACGAAACCCTCGGCAAATACGACATCGGCCTGGTCGTGCTCGCCGGCGCGCTCGCTGCGTTCGGCCTGATCATGGTCGCGTCGAGCTCGATCGCGATCAGCCCGGGCGGACCGTTCTATTACGCGATCCGCCATGCCGTGTTCCTCGCGCTCGGTTTCGGCATCGCCTTCATCGTCATGCGCACCGAACTGGAATGGTTCGAGCGCAACGCGTTCCTGCTGCTGTTGTTCGCGGTGCTGCTGCTGCTGCTCGTGTTCGTGCCGGGGCTCGGCGTGAAGATCAACGGCGCACGCCGCTGGATCCGTCTGGGCATCTCGAACTTCCAGTCGGTCGAAGCGGTGAAGCTGTTCTTCATCGTCTACCTGGCCAGCTATCTCGTGCGCCATCAGGAAGCCGTGCAGACCAAGCTGTTCGGCGTGATCAAGCCGATCGGCGTCGCCGGCGTGCTCATCGTGCTACTGCTCGCGCAGCCGGACTTCGGCTCGTCGGCGCTGATCATTGCCGTCACCGTCGGCATGATCTGGCTCGGTGGCGCGCGCATGCGCAACCTCGTCTATCTGTCGATTCCGCTGCTGCCGGTGATCGCCTGGGTGGCGACGACCTCGGATTACCGCGTCAAGCGCCTGACTTCGTTCCTCAATCCCTGGGCTGATCCGTTCAAGGACGGCTTCCAACTGACCCAGGCATTGATCGCGATCGGTCGCGGCGAGTGGCTCGGCGTCGGCCTCGGCGGCTCGGTGCAGAAGCTGCACTACCTGCCGGAGGCGAATACCGATTTCATCCTCGCCGTGATCGGCGAGGAATTCGGTTTCGTCGGCATCGTGCTCGTGTTGGGCCTGTTCGCCCTGCTCGTCGGCCGCGCGCTGACGATCGGCATGAAGGCGATCGAACTGCGTCAGCGCTTCGCCGGCTACTGCGCGTTCGGCATCGCGCTGTGCATCGGCCTGCAGGCGCTCGTTTCGGTCGGCGTCAACATGGGCGTGCTGCCGACCAAGGGCCTCACCTTGCCGCTCATCAGTTCTGGCGGCTCGAGCGTGATGATGACCTGCGTGATGATCGGTTTCCTGCTGCGCATCAGCTACGAGGTCAGCCGCGCCGAGCGCATCCGCGACGCGAGTCTGGTCGAACCGCGTGACCTGATCGGCGGCATGCCTTCGGGAGCAACCGCATGAGCGCCGCACCCGTGCTGATCATGGCCGGCGGCACCGGCGGCCACATCTTCCCCGGCATCGCCGTGGCGAAGGAGTTGATGGCGCGCGCCGTGCCCGTGCTCTGGCTCGGTAGCGAGGGCGGGCTCGAGACCAGGCTCGTGCCGCAGGCCGGCATTGAATTGAAGACAATCGCGATTTCGGGCGTGCGCGGCAAGGGCGTCGCCAGCCTGCTTGCGGCGCCGTTGAAAATCTGTCGCGCCGTGATCGCGGCATGGAAATTGATCGGCGCCGCGCGCCCGCGCAGCGTGCTGTCGATGGGTGGTTATGTTGCCGGCCCCGGCGGCATCGCGGCCTGGCTGCGCGGAGTGCCGCTGGTCGTGCATGAACAGAACAGCATCGCCGGCACGACCAATCGCATTCTTGCGAAATTTGCGAAACGCCGCCTGTGCGGATTCGAAGGCGCGTTGCCGCGCAGCGAGTGGATCGGCAATCCAGTGCGTGCCGAAATCGCTGCGCTCGCGCCGCCCGCCGAACGTTTCGCCGCGCGCGCCTCATCGGCGAACCTGCTCGTGCTCGGCGGCAGCCAGGGTGCGCGCGCACTCAACAGAGTGTTGCCCGCGGCGCTGGCGGCAATGCCTGAATCCGCGCGTCCGATGGTGCGCCACCAGTGCGGCGCGAAATTCGCCGACGAGGCGCGTGCGGCATATGCGCAGGCGGGTGTCGAAGTGAGCATCGAGCCGTTCATCGACGACATGGCCGCCGCTTATGCGTGGGCCGACTTCGTCGTCTGCCGCGCCGGCGCGTTGACGATCGCCGAGCTGTGTGCGGCAGGCGTCGGTTCGTTGCTCGTGCCGTTCCCGTTTGCGGTGGATGACCACCAGACGCGCAATGCGATGTGGATGGTTGAACATGACGCCGCTGAACTGGTACAGGAAGGGAAACTCGATGCCGCATTCCTGGGCAAGCTCCTGCGCATTCGTGAGAGCCGCGTTTTGCTGCTGAAGGCGGCTGAGGCGGCACGTGCCTTGGCCAAGCCGCGAGCTACGGCAAACATCGCCGACATTTGCCTGGGGGTGGCCGCATGACACCGCAGGTCGCTCACACCACCTCGGACTGGATCCGCGAATCCTCGCGCCGTGTGCACTTCGTCGGCATCGGCGGCGCCGGCATGAGCGGCATCGCCGAGGTGCTGCACAACCTCGGCTACAAGGTCACGGGTTCGGACAAGGCCGACTCCGCGGTGACGCGGCATCTGTCCGCGCTCGGCATCAAGATCTACAAGACGCACAAGGCGAGCAACGTCGACAAGGCCGACGCAGTCGTCGTCTCGAGCGCGATAAAGGCCGACAATCCCGAGGTGCTCGCCGCGCGCGAACGCCGCCTGCCGGTGATGCCTCGCGCCGAGATGCTCGGCGAACTCATGCGTTTCCGCCGCGGCATCGCCGTCGCCGGCACGCACGGCAAGACGACGACGACCAGCCTCGTCGCTTCGGTGCTCGCCGAAGGCGGGCTCGACCCGACCTTCGTCATCGGCGGCCAGCTGCTCGCCGCGGCCACGCACGCGCGTCTCGGCACGGGCGACTATCTCGTTGCCGAGGCCGACGAGAGCGACGGCTCGTTCCTGATGCTCAATCCGGTGATCGCGATCGTCACCAACATCGACGCCGATCACCTCGAGAACTACGGCGGCGATTTCGCCCAGGTGAAGAAGGCGTTCGACGACTTCCTGCATCGCCTGCCGTTCTACGGCGTGGCCGTGCTTTGCATCGACGATGCCGAAGTCGCGGAACTGGCCAAGACGACGACGCGGCGCATGCTGACCTACGGCACGCACAAGAGCGCCGACGTGCGTGCGAGCCGCATCACCCAGGACGGCGGTCGCATGCGTTTCGACCTGCATCTGCCCGAACAGAAGAAAGCGCTCGCGGTCACGCTCAACCTGCCGGGCCTGCACAACGTCAAGAACGCGCTCGCGGCGGCGGCGGTGGGCTGGCAGCTCGGTGTCGATGCGAAGTCGATCGCTGCGGCGCTGGAGAACTTCCAGGGCGTCGGCCGGCGCTTCCAGATGCGCGGCGAGATCGTGCTCGGCGGCACGGGCAAGAGCAAGGGCAAGGCGCTGCTCGTCGACGACTACGGCCATCATCCGCGCGAACTCGCCGCCGTGTTCGCGGCTGCACGCGGCGGCTGGCCGGAGCGCCGCCTCGTCGTCGCATTCCAGCCGCACCGCTACACGCGCACGCGCGACCTGCTCGACGACTTCGCCAATGTGCTCAGCGACGCCGACGTGCTCGTGCTGACCGAGGTCTATCCGGCCGGCGAGGCGCCGATCGCGAATGCCGACGGGCGCGCGCTCGCGCGCGCGGTGCGCGCGCGCAACAAGGTCGTGCCGGTGCTCGTCGAGCATCCGCGCGATCTGAAAACCATGCTGCCGGGGCTGCTACGCGACGGCGATCTCGTTCTCGTCATGGGTGCGGGCGACATCGGCGCGGCAGTCGGCGAATTGGCCGCTCTGGCTCCGGCCGAGGCGAAGAAATCCAAAAATGGAAAAGTAAAGTAATGCGCATCACGGATGCCAAACAATTCGGTCGCGTTGCCGTCGTCATGGGTGGCGACAGCGCCGAGCGCGAAGTCTCGCTGAACTCAGGCCGCAACGTGCTCGATGCGCTCAAGGCGCGTGGCGTCGATGCGCAGGCGATCGACGGCATCCCAGCGTTGCTGGACGCGTTGCGCGCCGGCCATTTCGCGCGCGTGTTCAACATCCTGCACGGCGGCGGCGGCGAGAACGGCGAGCTGCAGGGCGCGCTGCAGTCGCTGCGCGTGCCGTTCACCGGCTCGGGCGTGCTCGGTTCGGCGCTGTCGATGGACAAGACGCGGACCAAGCAGGTGTGGCTGTCGCTTGGCCTGCCGACACCGCGCTACCAGGCGCTGCCGCGCGGAGCGGATGTGCACGCGGCCGCGCGCGCGGTCGGTTTTCCGCTGATCGTGAAGCCGGCCTGCGAGGGTTCGAGTGTCGGCGTGACGCGCGTGTTCGCCGAAGCCGACCTCGACGGCGCGGTGGAGCTCGCCGAACGCTATCACGGTGACCTGCTGATGGAGACGCTGATCGAAGGCGGCGGCGAATACACCGTCGGCATCCTCGGCCGCGAGGCGCTGCCGACGATCCATATCGTGCCGAAGGGCGCCTACTACGACTACAACGCCAAATACATCGCCGAGGACACGCAATACATCTGCCCCGGTCTCGACGGCGCGGCGGAGGCCGAAATGCGCGCACTCGCGCTCGCGGCGTTCGACGCCGCGGGCTGTTCGGGCTGGGGCCGCGTCGATGTCATGCGCGATGCGCAGGGCCGCAACTGGCTGCTCGAAGTCAACACCGCACCCGGCATGACCAGCCACTCGCTCGTGCCGAAGGCGGCGCGTGCGGTCGGTATCGAGTTCGAGGAACTCTGTTGGCGCATTCTGGAAACGAGCTTCGACGGCGAGGCGGGACACCACGCATGAACCGCACTGTCCTCAAATTGTTCGCCTGGGTGATCGCGCTGAGCCTGATCGGCCTGCCGGTCATCGGCGTGCTCAACGGTTGGTTCGCGCAGGAGCGCTGGCCGATCCGCAACCTGCAGGTCGAGGCCGAGTTCAACCACGTCGGCGCGGAACAGATCCGCGCGGCGACGAAGAATTATCTCGGCACGGGGTTCTTCGCGATCAAGCTCGACGACGTGCGTGCGGCGGTCGCGGCGCTGCCGTGGGTCGAGCGCGTCGAGGTGCGCAAGCGCTGGCCCGACACGCTGGAGATGCGCGTGCTCGAGCAGCAGCCGTTCGCGCGCTGGGGCGACAAGCAACTGGTCGGTCGCAACGGAGCGCTGTTTTCCGCGCCGGGCACCGAGGCGATCCAGGGCTTGCCGCAGCTTTCTGGTCCCGATTCCGCGCTCGCCGACGTGATCGATTTCTACCAGAAGACGCTGACCACGCTCAGCGGCAGCGGCCTCGCGCTGGCCGGCGTTTCGCTGTCCGCGCGCGGCAGTTGGGCGATCAGCCTCGTCGACGGTTCGGAAATCCTGCTCGGTCAGCGCGACATCGACGAGCACCTGCAACGCTTCCTCGACGTGTTCCCGCGCCTTGCCGCCGGCCGCGCCACGAACACGTTCGCGCGCGCCGACCTGCGCTACGCGAACGGCTTCGCGATCCGCTGGTTCGCGGCCGTGCCGTCGTCGGGCCCGGCTCCCAATCCAGACAAACCCGCCACGCCGGCCAAGCCGGCGGCGCAGAGACCCACATGAAGCACAAAGCCGAAAAATCCCTGATCGTCGGACTCGATGTCGGCACCTCGAAGGTCGTCGCGATCGTCGGCGAATATGCGCCCGGCGAACCGGTCGAAATCATCGGCATCGGCTCGCATACCTCGCATGGTTTGAAGCGCGGCGTCGTCGTCGATATCGAGTCGACCGTGCAGTCGATCCAGCGCGCGGTCGAGGAGGCCGAGCTGATGGCCGGCTGCGAGATCCGCTCGGTGTACGCCGGCATCAGCGGCAGCCATATCCTCGGCCGCAACTCGCACGGCACGGCGCCGATCCGCGAACGCGAGGTGACCCAGGGCGACATCGATCATGTACTCGATGCGGCCTGCGCGGTGGCGATCCCGGCCGACCAGCGCGTTCTATATAAAGAGCCGCAGGAGTTCGTCATCGACGGCCAGGAAGACATCCGCCATCCGATCGGCATGAGCGGCGTGCGCCTCGAGGCGAACGTGCACATCGTCACCGGCGCGGTCAGCGCGGCGCAGAACATCACCAAGTGCGTGAACCGCTGCGGCCTGCAGGTCGACGATCTGATTCCGGGCGCGATCGCGTCGAGCAAGGCGATTCTCGTCCAGGACGAGCGCGAGCTCGGCGTCTGCCTCGTCGACATCGGCGCGGGCACGACGGACATTTCCATTTTCACCCAGGGCGCGATCCGTCACACGGCCAGTCTGCCGATCGGCGGCGACCAGGTGACCAACGACATCGCCCAGGGTTTCCGCACGCCGACCGCGCATGCCGAGGAGATCAAGGTCAAGTACGCCTGCGCGCTCGCGCAGCTCGCGCATGCCGAGGAGACGATCCAGGTGCCGAGCGTCGGCGATCGCCCGCCGCGCCGTCTTGCGCGGCAGACGCTGGCCGAGTGGGTGCAGCCGCGCTACGAGGAACTGTTCGGCATGGTCCAGGCCGAGCTGCGCCGCTCGGGTTACGAGTCGCTTGTCGCCGCCGGCATCGTGCTGACCGGCGGCGGCTCGAAGATGGAAGGCGTCATCGAACTGGCCGAGGAAGTGTTCCACCTGCCCGTGCGCGTCGGCCTGCCGCAGCACGTGACCGGTCTGGCCGACGTGGTCAGCAACCCGATCCACGCGACCGGCGTCGGCCTGCTGCTCTACGGCAGCCGGCAGGACGGCATGACCCGCACGACCGGGAGTTCGGTGGCCGGCAACGTCGGCAACTTCTGGGGCAAGGTCAAGCATTGGGTGAAGGGAGAGTTTTGAACAACACCCAGCCCTCTCGTTAGGAAGGGCTGGACCAAGAGAAAAGCGGTGCGCAGGAGCGTGCCGCGGATCCGAAACGGATCCACTCCACGGCGGCACATGTGCCTGTCCGTCGCGGGGCCGGAGCAGCGCGGAGCGCCGCAGCCGGTGATCGATAACTACATCAAGCAACACGCCAACTAGCGGAGGTAAGGGAAATGTTTGAACTGGTCGAAAAACTCGCACCGAATGCGGTCATCAAGGTCATCGGCGTCGGCGGCGGCGGCGGCAACGCGGTCAGCCACATGGTGTCGTCCAACATCGAAGGCGTCGATTTCGTCTGCGCGAACACCGATTCGCAGGCGCTGAAAAAGACCGGCGCGAAGCTGACTCTGCAGCTCGGCGGCAACGTGACCAAGGGTCTCGGCGCAGGCGCGAATCCGGAAGTCGGCCGTCAGGCCGCGCTGGAAGATCGCGAGCGCATCGTCGAGCTGCTGCAGGGCGCCGACATGGTGTTCATCACCGCCGGCATGGGTGGTGGCACCGGTACCGGCGCGGCGCCGGTCGTCGCGCAGCTGGCCAAGGAACTCGGCATCCTCACGGTGGCGGTGGTGACCAAGCCGTTCCCGTTCGAAGGCCGTCGCCGCATGCAGGTGGCGATGAAGGGCATCGAGGACCTGTCCCAATACGTCGACTCGCTGATCACGGTGCCGAACGAGAAGCTGCTGAGCGTGCTCGGCCACGACGTGACCATGGTTTCCGCGCTCAAGTCGGCCGACGACGTGCTGCTCGGCGCGGTCCAGGGCATTTCCGACCTGATCACGCGGCCAGGTCTGATCAACGTCGACTTCGCCGACGTGCGCACGGTGATGTCCGAAATGGGCTTCGCCATGATGGGCACGGGCATCGCCCGCGGCGACGATCGCGCCGTGGCTGCGGCCGAGGCTGCGATCAACAATCCGCTGCTTGAGGACGTCAACCTGTCCGGCGCCTGCGGCATCCTCGTCAACGTCACCGCGGGTCCGAACCTGACCATGCGCGAGTTCGACGAGATCGGCCAGGTCGTCCACCAGTTCGCCTCGGAAGATGCGACCGTGGTCATCGGCACGGCGATCGATCAGGAGATGCAGGACAACGTCCGCGTCACCGTCGTCGCCACCGGTCTCAACCGCAACGCGGCGCGCCAGCACGCGCGTCGGGAAGAGCCGATGGTTGCGACCCGCCCGCACCTGGTCAAGCGCACGGGCACCGACAACATGCCGGTGTACGACGACTACATTCAGCCCGTGCGCACGTCGCCTGCGCGCACGATGGCGGCCGCTGCGGAAGCGGCGCCGATGGCCGATGCCCAGGTCGACTATCTCGACATCCCCGCGTTCCTGCGCCGTCAGGCGGACTGACGCGCGAGCGCTACCTCGGCAGGGGAATTGCCGGGGCCAGACTGCAGGGATGCCGTGGAAGCCCGTTGCGCGTGCGCAAATGGGCGTCCATGCAGCCCCGATTCCCGGCAGTCCCTGCCGGAATGACGGGCAAGCTCCGCGCAGAAGGCACCTCGTTACGCGACGGCACAGTCGCGTAACGAATCCTTAACGGCATTTCGCGAAGCCCGGTTGCATCGGGTTTACGCTGCTACCATCTCTTGGACGACATGATCGAAGTGTTGTGTTCTTGCAACACGCGTCGGATTTTTACCTCGTTTTACTTTCCGCGGCAGTATCCCTGTGTTAGGATTCGTGCCGTTTTTGTCCGCTCCTGCCCCAGGGGTCATAAGAAAAATGATCAAACAACGTACGCTCAAAAATGTCATCCGGGCGACGGGTGTTGGTCTGCATACGGGCGAAAAGGTTTATATGACGCTGCGTCCTGCGGCTGTCGACACCGGCATC
>NZ_DASVOK010000038.1:0-2480 GCF_036383415.1 Rudaea sp.
CTCAATGCGGTCAGCCCGCTCGCAACCTTGCAGCGCGGCTACGCGATTCTGCTCGACCGCGACAGCGGCGAGGTGCTGCGCACGACCGCGGCGGCAACGAAATCCGCGCATCTGGTCGCGCGCCTCGTCGACGGCGAAATCGACCTGCGCCAGGAAGCGAAGCCTCGCGCACGAAAGCCGAAACCCGATCACGAGTAGCGCTGCAGCACCGCGCGTACGCCGTCGAGATAACTCGCGCCGAACAGATTGAGATGATTGAGCAGGTGGTAAAGATTGAGCGGCGCAGCGCGCCCGCGCCAGCTGCCGTCGATGCCCGCGTCGGCTTCATAGGCGACGAAGAATACGGCGGGCGGTTCGCCGAATAAGGTCAGCATCGCGAGATCGACTTCGCCCCAGCCGTAGTGCACGGCGCCGCCGTCGATCAGCGCGAGTTCGCCGTTGGCGCAGGCATGCAGGTTGCCGCGCCACAGATCGCCATGAACGAGTACTGGCGGCCGTTCCGGCAGCAGTTCACGCAGACGCGCGCAGAGCGATTCGAGCCGACCGATATCGCCGCGCTCGAGCAGCAACGCGTCGAAGGCGCGCTGACCCTGCGGCAACAGGCGGCGCTCGGCGAAGAAGCGGAATCCGTCGATGTCGGGCGTGTTGTCCTGTCCGCTGTCGCCGCACCAGCCGCGTACAGTGAAGCCGAAATGTGCACCTGCAATGCGATGCAATCCGGCCAGGCCGAGCCCTGCGTTTTCCCAATCGCGCGCGGACGCACGCCCGCTGCCGAGATCTTCGAGCGCGATGCCGTGTTCCCACACCGAGAGGACGTCCGGCACACGCAAGGATGCGGACGACAGCGCTGCCAAGCCGCGTGCTTCGGCAAGAAAGAAATCGGCGGGCATGTCGCGGCGCACTTTCACGAACGCGCGCCCGCCACCAGCGCGAACGCTGCGATGAATGCCATCGCGCAATTGGCCGAACTCGGCCGCGCCGGACGACAGTTTCATCGCCACGTCTCGCGCAGCAGGGCCAATGAGGCCCAGCCAAGCCAGGCGAGGATCAGCGCGATCACGGTCTTCTGCGAAATTCCGCTCGGAAAAAGATGCATCAACGCGTAGATCCACAACGCGATGAATGCCAGCGCGGCAAGTGCGAAGGCGAAAGGAAACCTGCCGCGCCAGCGCGGATCGAAACGCAGCCAGAACGACTGCAGCAGCATCGCCACGGTGACGCAGAGAAACGTGGTCATCGCGGCGAAGCGGTGAACGGCCTCCCATTCGAGCACGTTGCCGTGCGCCTTGGCCGGCTCGCTCAATGCGGTGACGGCCAGCGCCACGCCCGCGACCGCAAACAGCAACACGAGCGCGCCACTGCGCGCCGACGCGATGAGCGCGCTGCGAAAGCCGATGCCGAGCGCGATCAAGCCTGCGGACAGAGCGAGATACGCCGCGATCGCCTCGGCGCCGAACGGCCCGAGCAGGTAGTAGCTCAACGGTGCGGCGACCCAGTCGAGGTCACCGCGCAGGAACTGCACGGCTCCGCAGATCACGACGAATGCTCCCACGCCGCAACACGACAACAGGGCGCAAAGCCGGGCATGTCCGCGGGATCGGGAATCGTTCATGCACGCGACGATAACTCGATCGATGTGGTGGGACAAAATCGTCCATTTGTTGCACACTCCCGCGTCATCCATCGACGGGCAAGCCATGTTCCGCAAATACCTGCTCTCCTTGTCGGCCCTTCTTGCGTTTGCGGTTTGCGCCTCTGCACACGCGCAGACTTGGCCGACGCCGAGCGAAGGCGACTTCATCGTCAAGGACTTCCATTTCGCCAGCGGCGAGACGCTGCCCGAGCTGCGCCTGCACTATCGCACGCTCGGCAAGATCCATCGCGACCGCAAGGGACACGTCGACAACGCCGTGCTGATCATGCACGGCACCGGCGGCGCCGGCACGCAGTTCATCAACGACCGCTTCGCCGGCCAGCTGTTCGGCCCCGGCCAGCCGCTCGACGCGGCGAAATACTTCATCGTGCTGCCCGACGGCATCGGCCACGGCAAGTCGAGCAAGCCGAGCGACGGCCTGCGCATGAAGTTTCCACACTACGACTACGACGACATGGTCAAGGCCGACTATCTTCTGTTGACGCAGAAGTTCAAGGTCGATCACCTGCGCCTGGTCATGGGCACGTCGATGGGCGGCATGCACTCCTGGGTCTGGGGCGAGACGTATCCCGATTTCATGGACGCGCTGATGCCGCTGGCCTCGCTGCCGGTCGAAATCGCCGGGCGCAACCGCATGTTCCGGCGCATGTTCATGGACGCGATCCGCAACGATCCGGAATGGAACAACGGCGACTACACCAAGCAGCCGCGCGGCCTCGCCGATGCGCTGCACATCCTCATGATCATGGGCTCGGTGCCGCTGCAGTGGCAGAAGGATTACCCGACGCGCGACGCGGCCGACAAGTATCTCGAGGATCGCATCGCC
>NZ_DASVOK010000039.1:0-5637 GCF_036383415.1 Rudaea sp.
AACGACGCTCGGAACGGCGCGCGATGGTTGCACGCTAGTCGTCTGCGGCACGGAGAAGAACCGTGCGCGCCTATGTTCACAGCCTAGTTTTTGTTGCGTACTTCAGCCCGCGCAGCGCAAACCGACATGCTGCGAGTCAGCGCGTGCAAACGCCGACCTGGAGCACGCGACCCGGATGCACATTGCCGACGTCCTTCGGCTTGATGCCGTTGGCCTTGGCCAGTTCGCTCGCATTGTCGCAACCGAATTTGCGTGCGATCGAGCTCAATGTTTCACCGCGGCGCACGACATAGGTCGGTGCGGCCTTGCGCGCCTTCGCCACCGGCGGCGGCGGAGGCGGCGCCCGCCGCGTCGCGCTCGCGATCACCGGCGCCGGCGTGGCGAGCACCGCTTCGTGCAGGTCGCTCGCGACCGAACCCCACACGCCGCGCATGCAGTTCTTCTCGTACAGTGCGACGAGCTGTTGCGGCACGCGCAGGCGCGTCGACGCCGGCAGCGGCTCGCGCGGCTCGACCGAGGCATTGAGGTTGCGCAGTGTGCGGAACCAGCCGTCGTGCAGATTGCCTTCCGAACCCAGGCACACGGCGAGCTCGGCCAGCGACGCCTTCTTCTGCAGTACCAGCGTGCCGGGACGGCCGTCGATCTTCGGAAATACCAGGTTGTACTTTTCCGGATGCAGGTAGAGCCACGCCGCGGCAAGCACGACCGGCACGTAGTCGCGCGTCTCGGCCGGCAACTGGGCGAAGATTTCCGGATCCCAGAAATTCGCATCGGGCGCGTTCTTGGCCAGGCGCTGCATGCGACCTTCGCCGCCGTTGTACGCGGCGATCACCATTTCCAGATTGTTGTTGAGGATCTCGAGCTGCTCGTTGAGATAGGCGGCGTTCGCGCGCGCGGCGAGCTGCGGATCGTAGCGCTGGTCGAAGCCGTCGCTGTAGGTCAGGCCGAAACGCTGCCCGGTCGCCGGCATGAACTGCAGCAGGCCGGCCGCGCCCGAGCGCGAGTACGCGTGCACGCGCCCGCCCGATTCCTTGGCCATGATGCCGAACAGGATCGCCTCGGGCAGCTTGGCCTTCTCGTACTCCGGCCACATCAGGTAGCGCAGGTACTGGTAGTTCTCGTAGGTGTCCATCAGGTAGGGGCGCAGCGTGGTCAGCCACTCCTCGAGCGCGACCTTGACCGGGCCGTTGAGCGTCATCACCTCGGACAATTCGCGCCCTTTCAGCAAGGTCACCGTGCGACTCACCTCGGGCACGGCTGCGGCGACCGCGGAGGCTTCGCCCGCCGTGGTCGTCGCCTCGGGTGTCATCGCTTCGTCGCCGCCGGGCGGCGCCGCCACTGCCTGCCCGGACATGCGCGCGAACGCGGCGTCAAATTTCGTCATATCGCAGCCGTGCGTCTTCATACACTGCTGGGCCGCGTCCTGCGCGTCGTTCCATGCCCACTGGTACGACGCCGTCGCCGCGGCCTCGTCGTTCTTGAACGTGGCCGGCTCGCGCGCGGCGTTGTAGCGTTTTTCGTCGTCCGCCAGGCGCGTATACAACGCAACGACTGCCGGACTGGGCTTCTCCTGCCCATTTGCCGCGGCCTTCTTCTGCGCGGGGCCGCCAGCGCAACCGGCGAGCACGAACGTCACAACAGCCGCAACACACCAAGGCGCCCCGAAAAACCTACTGCGCTCGATAATTTGCGCGCCGGCGGTGCTCGGACTGCGCAGGCAGGATGCCGAAGCGAACATTCGCGCAGCGAATGGCCCGAAGGGCGAGCCGCAGACGCGGCGAGTTATCCTCACATACTCGTCTGTATGCTCCGGTTCCTGCGCTCCGGCGACGCGCAAATTCTCTTCGCTCGCGACGGTTTTTCGAGGCACCCACATACGAATTCTGAACATTCCGCTCATCCGACGAATAAACGCGCACACGTTACACAGCGCGCGGCGGCGCGACAACCCTTGACGGACTGCAAATGGAATCCGTTCAGCCGCCAGCGCAACTCGAAAAACCTACTACGCTCGATAATTTGCGCGCCGGCGGTGCTCGGAATCCTCATGTACTCATCTGTACACTCCGGTTCCTGCGCTCCGGCGACGCGCAAATTCTCTTCGCTCGCTACGGTTTTTCGAGATGCTCACTATTCGCCGAAGCGGGCGCGAGCGCGCGATTGATTTCGTCGACGATGCCGGCCAAGGCATCTTCGCCATAGCCCTTGTGCGCGCCGAGAATGCGCCCGTCCTTGCCGACGATGACCATGTGCGGGATCGCCTTGACACCGTAAGCCTTCTGACTGCGCTCGTTGCGATCGTTGACCAGCAGCACGTGCATTTCGCCGAGCAGCTGCGCGGCCTTCTTGAACAGTTCGCGGTCTTCGATGTTGACCGCGATGACCTGGAGGCTGCCCTTGCCCTCCACCTGCAAGCCTTCGAGTATCGCCAGTTCCTTGCGGCACGGAGCGCACCACGATGCCCAGAACGACACGACGACGACCTTGCCGGGGTGGTCCGACACGCGCACCGAATTGCCCGTCTGGGTTACGCCGAGGACGACGTCGGGTGCAGCCTCGCCGACATTGGCGTCGGCATGGCAACAGGTGCTGGCAGCGAAGAGAAGCGCCGCCGCCAGCCTGGCGATGGTTCGCAACATGACGATCTCCCCGGGGCACGATGAATCGGCCATTTGCGTTGCATCGAAATCCTACCACTTTGATGCGACGCCGCAAGCCTGTCGCGTGTGCACCTGTCGTGAGAACATTCGTCCAGGGATCGCGCACGCATTCGGGGTAGCAAATGGCAAACGATATTCTCCTCGGCAAAAGCCAGCTCGTGGGCAGCAAGACGCCGGACGTGTTTCTGCATGCGAAATACGGCAATCGCCACGGCATGATTGCGGGCGCGACCGGCACCGGCAAATCGGTGTCGCTGATGGTGATGGCCGAGGGCTTCTCCAAGCTCGGCGTGCCGGTGTTCCTCGCCGACGTCAAGGGCGATCTCGCCGGCATGTCTCAAGCTGCCGTCGTCAACGACAAGCTCAAGCCGCGCCTCGACAAGCTCGGCATCAGCAACTTCACGCCGAGCGCGAACCCGGTGATCTTCTGGGACATCTACGGCAAGCTCGGCCATCCGGTGCGCGCGACCGTGTCCGAAATGGGCCCGACCCTGTTCGCGCGCCTGCTCGAACTCAACGACGTGCAGTCCGGCGTGCTCGAAATCGTGTTCAAGGCCGCCGACGACCACGGCTGGCTGCTGCTCGACCTCAAGGACCTGCGCGCGCTGCTCAACTTCGCCGCGGACAAGACCAACGCCAAGGAACTCTCCGCGCAATACGGCCTGATCAGCCCGACTTCGATCGCCGCGATCCAGCGTTCGTTGCTGCAACTCGAGAATGCCGGCGGCGACGCGTTCTTCGGCGAGCCCGCTTTGGATCTCGCGGACTTCATGCGCCAGGACATGTCGGGGCGCGGCGTGGTCAACATCCTCGCCGCGGACCAGCTCATCCTGAAGCCGATGCTGTACTCGACCTTCCTGCTCTGGCTGCTGTCCGAGCTGTTCGAGAAGCTGCCCGAAGTCGGTGACCTCGACGTGCCCAAGCTCGTGTTCTTCTTCGACGAGGCGCACCTGTTGTTCGACGACTGCCCGCCGGCGCTGCAGAAGCGTGTCGAACAGGTCGTGCGCCTGATCCGCTCGAAAGGCGTCGGAGTATACTTTTGCTCGCAGAACCCCGACGATGCGCCCGACGTCATCCTCGGCCAGCTCGGCAACCGCGTGCAGCACGCGCTGCGCGCGTTCACGCCGCGCGACCAGAGGGCAGTCAACGCCGCCGCGCAGACCTTCGCGCCCAATCCGCTGGTCAGCGACATCACCCAGGTCATCTCCCAGCTCGGCGTCGGCGAGGCACTCGTCTCGACGCTGCAGGAAGGCGGCGTGCCGCTGCCGGTCGAGCGCGCGTTGATCGTGCCGCCGAGCTGCCGCATCGGCACGATCACCGACGCCGAACGCGCGACGATCCGCTCGCGCTCGCCGGTCGGCGGCAAGTACGACACCGCGGTCGATCGCGAATCGGCGTTCGAGATCCTCACCCGGCGCGCCGACGTCACGATCGCGCGCCCCGCGCCCGGCGATGCAAACGGCGCCGATGCGCAGGCGCCCGCGCAAGGCCCGATGTCGGGCTGGGGCAAGACGATAAGCGACGTGCTGCTCGGCAGCGGGCGCCGCCAGGGCATGATCGAGACGATGGCGAAGTCCGCAATCCGCAGTGGCGGCAGCCGCCTTGGCACCGCACTCGTACGCGGCGTGCTTGGCTCGCTGCTGCGAAAATGACACAGCACGACTAGGGGGAAATCGGATGCAAACCGCTGCTACGCCCGTCGTTCCGTTCTGGAACAGACTGCGCACTATCTCGCTCTACGCTTTCCGCGGCGAGTCGTTGATCACGCTGATCGTGCTCTCCGCCTGCTCGCTGTTGAGCTTGCTGCCCGGCGTCGGCGTGATTATTCGGCTGCTCGTCACCGTCGCGTTCTACAAATTCGGTTTCGAAGTGCTTCACGCGACCGCGGACGGACGCATGGATCCACCCGCGGGCGGCCTGCGCGTCGAGGAGTCATCGGGCTGGAGCGCGATCTGGCTGCAAACCGGTTTCATTGCGCTCGCCGTTCTCGCCCTGCTGCTGTTCGGGCCTGTCTTCGGACTGATCGCCGTGATCGTGCTCGCCTTTGGCTGGCCCGGCGCGATGATGTCGCTGGCAATCGACGGAAGCGTGTCGCACGCACTCAATCCCGTCACCTGGCTGTCGATCATGAGCCGCCTGGGCTGGCCCTACTTCGTCGCCACTCTGCTGTGCCTGGTGATTTATGTGAGCATGGCCAACGCGCAGGCGCTGTTCGCGCCGTTCCTGCCGTCAGTACTGGCGATCTTCCTTGCCCAGTTCCTTTCTGGTTACGCGCTGGTGACGACATGCCACCTGATGGGTTACCTCGTCCATCAATATCAGGACGAACTCGGCTACGTGTCCGACCAACCCGCTTCCGCCCCGACTCCCCCGCGCGACCCTGACCGCGACGTGCTCGACCAAACCGAAGCCCTGATACGCGATGGCAAGGCCGAGGAGGCCGCGAAGCTGCTGCACGCGCAATTGCGCAGCCGCGGCGGCGCGGATACCGCCCACCTGCGCTATCGAAAACTGCTGCGCCTCATCGGCGACCGCGACGGCCAGCTGCAGCACGGTCGCGAATACCTTTCTTCGCTGGTCGCGCGCGACAAGGAAATTCTCGCGGTCGACATCGCCCGCGAATGCGCCGAACTCGATCCCGCCTTCGCACCGACCCGCGCCGAGGAAACCACCTGGGTCGCGCACAAGGCCGCGCAGCTCGGACAGAGCCAGACCGCGCTGCGCCTGCTTTCCGGCTTCCACCGCCGCCATCCGGACAGCGCGGACATTCCGAAAAACTACCTGCTCGCGGCGACATTGATGTTCGAGCGCTTCAACCGCGACAAGGATGCCCATGCGCTGCTGACGCAGCTGCAGAAAAGCTATCCCGGTCACGAGTTGCAACCGCGCATTGCCCAGCAACTGGCCATCGTCGAACGCATGCTGAACCAGGCGCCGGCAAAACCGGCCTGAGCCATCTCGGTCAGGCCTGAAGTAG
>NZ_DASVOK010000040.1:0-7890 GCF_036383415.1 Rudaea sp.
GAGCTCGGCGAGCGCGCGCTGGCTGCGCTCGTAGAATGCCGCGCCCTCGGCGGTCAGTTCAAGCTTGCGCGTCGAGCGCTGCAGCAGGCGCACGCCGAGCCGCGCCTCGAGGCGCGCTACGAGCTTGGAGATCGCTGACGGCGTCATGCGCAGCTCGCGCGCCGCCGCCGAGAAGCTGTGCCGCGACACGGCGCGGACGAAGGCCTCCATCTCGCCGGCGCGGTTCACTTCGAGTCTTGGCATGGGAATTCAACTCACAAATTATTTTCCAAACAGCATTCTAGTCACAGATAAGCCGAGCCACCAGAATGCCGTCATCGACGCGATTGCGCGTCCCGGACTTTCTGGAGAATCGTATGCCTCTGGCTTTGTACGCGCTGACCGCCGGCTCGTTCGGCATCGGTTGCGCCGAGTTCGTCATCATGGGCCTGCTGCTGCAGGTCGCCGGCGACCTGCACGTGTCGATCGCCGCGGCCGGCATGCTCGTTTCGGTCTACGCGTTCGGCGTGTTCGCCGGCGCGCCCGTGCTCACGGTCGCCACGCGGCGCATGCCGCGCAAGGCGGTGCTGATCGCGCTGATGGCGATCTACACGCTCGGCAACCTGCTCTGCGCGCTCGCGCCGAACTACGAGATCCTGCTTGCGGCGCGCGTGATCACCTCGCTGACCCACGGCACCTTCTTCGGCGTCGGCGCGGTCGTCGCCACCGGCCTCGTCGCCGAGGACCGCAAGGCTTCGGCGATCTCGGTGATGTTCGCCGGCCTGACGCTTGCGACCCTGCTCGGCATGCCGGCCGGCGCCTGGCTCGGCCTGCATTTCGGCTGGCGCGCGACGTTCTGGGCGATGGTCGCGGTCGGCCTCGTCGCGATGGGGGTGATCGCGCTGCTCGTGCCGCGCAGCCGCGAGGCGCATGCGCCGGCCGCGCTCGCCGACGAACTGCGCAGCATCGCGCGGCCGCAGGTCTGGCTTGGCCTCGCGATGACGATGCTCGGTTTCGCCGGCGTGTTCACCGTGATCGCCTACGTGCAGCCGCTGCTCGTGCGCATCGGCGGATTCTCCGAAAGCGCCGTGTCGCCGATCCTGCTGCTGTTCGGCGGCGGCATGATCGTCGGCAACCTCGTCGGCGGCAAGATCGCCGATCGCTGGCCGACGCGCTCGCTGGTCGGCACTCTGCTCGCGCTCGCCGTCGTGTTGTTGGCGATGCGCTTCGCCCTGCACAGCGCGGTGGCGATGCCGATCTTCGTCGGCCTGCTCGGCGTCGCCGCGTTCGCGACGGTCTCGCCGCTGCAGCTGCGCGTGCTGCGCAAGGCCGAAGGCGCGGGCCAGAACCTCGCTTCGAGTTTCAACATCGCCTTCTTCAATCTCGGCAACGCATTCGGCGCGTGGCTCGGCGGCGTCGCGATCGAGCACGGCCCCGGTCTTGCCGCGCTGCCATGGATCGCCGCCGCCATCACCTTGTCCGGTCTCGGCATCGCGCTCGTCGCGCTGTTCCTGGATGCGCGGGCACCATTGCCGGCGCCTGCGCTCGCCTGCCACTGAATTCAATTCGAGGAGAACGAAATGGACTATCGCAGTCTGGGTGCGTCCGGCCTGAAGGTGCCGGCGCTGAGTTTTGGTACGGGCACGTTCGGCGGCAGCGGTCCGCTGTTCGGCGCCTGGGGCAACACCGATGTGGCCGAGGCGCGGCGCTTGATCGATGTTTGCCTCGACGCAGGCGTCAATATGTTCGACACGGCCGACGTGTACTCGAACGGCGCATCGGAGGAAGTGCTCGGCGAGGCACTGCGCGGCCGTCGCGACCAGGCGCTGATCTCGACCAAGACCGCTTTGCCGACGGGCGACGGACCGAACGAGGCCGGCGCTTCGCGTGAGCGCTTGATCCGCGCCGTCGACGCCGCGCTGCGCCGGCTCAAGACCGACTACATCGATCTTCTGCAACTGCACGCGTTCTCGATGCGACCACGCCGGTCGAAGAAACGCTGTCGACGCTCGACGACCTCGTGCGCGCGGGCAAGCTGCGTTACGTCGGCGTGTCCAATTTCGCCGGCTGGGAGCTGATGCGCTCGCTTGCCGTGGCGGAGAAATACGGTTATCCGCGCTATGTCGCGCATCAGGTTTACTACTCGCTGATCGGGCGCGACTACGAGTGGGAATTGATGCCGCTCGGTCGCCATCAAAACGTCGGTGCCCTGGTGTGGAGTCCGCTCGGCTGGGGCCGGCTCACCGGCAAGATCCGGCGCGGGCAGCCGCTGCCGGCGACGAGCCGGCTGCATGCGACAGCCGACTTCGGACCGCCGGTCGAAAACGAGCGCTTGTATCGCGTGGTCGACGCGCTCGATGTCGTCGCGCAAGAAACCGGCAAATCGATCGCTCAAGTGGCGATCAACTGGCTGCTGCGGCGGCCGACGGTGTCGAGCGTGATCCTCGGCGCGCGCAACGAAGAGCAATTGCGCGACAACTTGGGCGCGGTCGGCTGGTCCTTGAGCGAGGCGCAGATCGCCCGCCTGGATGCGGCGAGCCTGGTCGATGCGCCGTATCCGTACTTTCCGTACCGCCGTCAGGCGGGCTTCGCGCGTCTCAATCCGCCGTTGGTCTGATCGCGCGACGGCTTGAAAATCCGCGTCGATGCGGTAGTGTTGCCGCATCGATTGCGAGAGAGGCATGGGCGACGACACTGCCGCGCTGAACGCGTTTGCCGAACTCGACTGCCGCCTCGTCGCGGCGGTCAAGGGAATCAAGCTGCTTGGCGCGGTGAGCTGGCCGGCTGCGGTGCAGGCGCAGTTTCTTGACGGCTGGCGGCGTGGCAATCCGCTGCTGCCGAGTGTGGACTACGCGAAAAGCGACCATTCGGCCGCGCGCGAAGAACTCGAAGACATCTTCGTCAGCGCCGACGCGCAGCATCCGGTCGGCGACTACCTGCGCCGCGCGGCGCAATCGTGGATCTACGCGACCGAGCTGCTCGACGCGGCCGGCACGATGGAAATGACCGAGCATTCCGTGCGCCTGTTCGGACGCCCGGGTGATCGCCTGCCGGGCGGCGCGGTCAGCAATCTCGACGCGGCGCGACACTTCATCGAACTGGCTGACGAGCTTGGTAGCGAGCTCGTCGAGGACGACAACGCGGCGGGCATTCCTGCCGAGCAGCTGCGCGATCAACTGCAACACGAGATCAGCGCGTTCTTCACGCGCGACAAAGTCAGCGTGGAGCTCGATCCCGACCTGATCGCGAAGGCCGCCGCGGGCCCGACGCGCATCCGCCTGCGCGCGGGCGCGAATTTTTCCAGCTACGACCACCATCAACTGCTCGAGCACGAGGCGTTCGTGCACACGCTGACGGCGCTCAACGGCCGCGGCCAGCCGCACCTCAAATCGCTCGCGCTCAATTCGCCGCGCATCACCGCGACGCAGGAAGGCCTGGCCACGTTCGCCGAGCTCATGTCGGGCGCGATCGACATCGGCCGCATGAAGCGCATCTCGCTGCGCATCCTCGCGATCGACCTGGCCTTGAACGGCGCGGACTTCATCGAGGTGTTCAAGTTCTTCCTCGGTGCCGGGCAGAACGAAACGGACAGTTTCACTTCGGCGATGCGTGTGTTCCGTGGCGCGCCGACGACGGGCGGCGCGGCGTTCACCAAGGACACGGTCTACCTGCACGGCCTCTTGTCCGTGCACACGTTCTTCCGCTGGGCGCTGAAGAACGGCAAGCTCAAGCTCTGCCGCAGCCTGTTCGCCGGCAAGATGACCCTGCACGACGTGCTCGCGCTCGAGCCGTATTTCGATTCGGGCTTCATCGCCGCGCCCGTGTATATTCCGCCGTGGGTGCAGAACGCGCACGGCCTCGCCGGCACGCTCGCGTTCTCGCTGTTCGCCAATCGCATCCGCCTCGATCGCGTCGAGGCGGAGGATCTGGTGCTCGGGGTTTGATTTTCCGCTCGGTATCAACGGAGACTTTTTGATCATGCGACGCAATTTGTTGCTGGCACTGCCGCTAATCATTGTTTCGGCCGGCGTTGGCGCCGCCGAATCCTCCACCGAACTTGCGCAGAGCGTGCTGCCTGACGTCACCAAATGGCGACGCGATTTCCATGAGCATCCTGAACTGTCCAACCGCGAAACGCGCACGGCGAAGATCGTCGCTGACGAATTGAAGAAACTCGGCTACAGCGTGCAGACCGGGATCGCCCACACCGGCGTCACCGGCGTGCTCAAGGGCGGCAAGCCGGGACGCAAGCTCGCGATTCGCGCCGACATGGATGCGCTGCCGGTGACTGAGCAGGTCGATCTGCCGTTCGCCTCGAAAGTGAAGGCGCAGTATGCGGGCCGCGAGGTCGGCGTCATGCACGCCTGCGGCCACGATTCGCACACGGCGATGCTGCTCGGCCTCGCCGAGATCTTCGCCAAGATGAAAAAGGACCTGCCCGGCGAAATCATGCTGGTGTTCCAGCCGGCCGAGGAAGGCGCGCCTCCGGGCGAGGAAGGCGGCGCCTCGCTGATGGTCAAGGACGGCGTGTTCAAGGACTTCAAACCCGATGCCGTGTTCGGCATGCACGTCGTCAGCTCGCTCAACGTCGGCACCGTCGGTGTGCGCCCGGGTGGCGCGATGGCCAGCTCGGATGCGTTCCACATCACCGTGCACGGCAAGCAGACGCATGGCGCCGTGCCGTGGGCGGGTATCGATCCTATCGTCACCGCCTCGGAAATCATCACCGCCGCACAGACCATCGTCAGCCGCCAGCTCGATATCAGCAAGAATCCGGCCGTGTTGACCTTCGGCACCTTTCATGGCGGCACGCGCTTCAACATCGTGCCCGACACGGTGGAGTTGACCGGCACGATCCGCACCTTCGACGAAGGCATGCGCAAGCAGATCATGGACAGCCTGCGGCGCACGGCCGAGCATGTCGCCGCCGCGAACGGTGCGACGATCGACGCGCAGATTCCGTCGAGCGAGAGCACCAATCCGGTCAACTACAACGACCCCGCGTCGACCGCGCGCGTGCGCGAGAGCCTCGAGAAGGCTGTCGGCAAGGACAAGGTGATCGAATCGCCGCGCTGGACCGCGTCGGAGGATTTCCCGTACTTCGCGCTCGGCGGCAAGGTGCCTACCGTGTACTTTTTCGTCGGCGCGACGCCGACGGGTCAGGATGCCGCCGCGGCGCCGAGCAATCACTCGCCGAAATTCTTTCTCGATGAGGGCGCGTTGCCGGTCGGCGTGTCGGCAATGCTGCAGGCGAGCCTGGATTTTCTTTCGGGCACGTAAAGCGATCAGCCGCGCGGTGGCAAGGTTCCGCTGTCGAGCAGCTGGCGCGCGGCGAGATCGAAACCGCGCCACGCGGCGGCGGCGAGCGCGCCGCCCGTGCTGACGCGACGCACGCCGAGCGCGGCGAGATCGGCAACGCGCATCTGCGGGTTCATGAGCAGCACGTTGACCGGCTTCGGCGCGACCGCGCGCATGATGGCCGCGATCGCGGCGGGATCGATGACACCGGGCGCGTAAAGCACGTCGGCGCCGGCTTCGGCGTAGGCGACGAGGCGCGCGATCGTCGCGTCGAGATCGGACTGGCCGAGCAGATAAGCTTCGCAGCGCGCGACGAGCATCGCATCCGCACTGGTCGCATCGATCGCCGCGCGCGAGGCACGGATGCGTTCGACGGCGAGTGACAAGGGATGCAGGCCGTGGCCGTCGCGATCCTCGATTGACAGGCCGGCGACGCCGGTGGCGAGCGCGAGCTTGACGTTGGCCGCGACCTTGTCCGGCGCCGCGGCGAAGCCATCCTCGAAATCGGCATTGACCGGCAGGTCGGTCGCCGCGCAGAGCGCGCGCAGATGGTCGAGCACGACGTCGCGCGGCAGTTCATTGTCCTCGCGGCCGAGCGACCAGGCGATGCCGGCGCTGGTCGAGGCCAGCGCCTTGAAGCCGAGCTTTTCGAGTCGACGCGCGCCACCGGCATCCCATGGATTCGGCAGGACGAAGCAGCCTGAGGCATGCAGGGCGCGAAAGGCGGCGCGTTTTTCGGCAACAGGGATCGGCATGGTGAACTCCGCGGTATCGTGCGCGCAGTATGCGTGCCGGTCGCGCGCGCGCTCAGGGCCAATCCGCGCCGTGCTGTTGGCGCCACCGCATCGCCGATCTCAGCCTGGCGCGAAGCGCACGGTGAACGCGGCGCCGCCGAGGTTTTCCGAGCGCGAGACGGTGAGGTTGCCGTGGTAGGCGCGCAGCAGGTCCTGCACAATCGCAAGGCCGATGCCGTGGCCCTGCACGCGCTCGTCGCCGCGCACACCGCGCTGGAGCAGATGCTCGACCTTGTCCTCGGGGATGCCCGGACCGTCGTCCTCGACCATGAAGACGAGGCCGTTGCGCCGCGCGCCGAGCGCACCCGGAATCACGCGTGCGGTCAGCAGCACGCGATGACTGGTCCACTTGAACGCGTTCTCGAGCAGGTTGCCGAGCAGTTCGAGCAGGTCGCCTTCCTCGCCGTAGAACTGCGCTCGCGGGTCGATGTCGAATTCGCAGAGGATGTTTTTTGCCGAATACACCTTTTCCAGGCCGCTGACGATCTCTTCGGCGTGCGGCTCGATCAGGATCGGCGCGGCGAAGGTCGAATGCCCGCTCGTCGCCGCGCGCGACAGCTGGTAGGCGACGATGGAATCCATGCGCCCGACCTGCTCGAGCACGGTCCAGCGGAATTCCTTGCCTTCGGCGCCGGTTTCGAGCTGGCTGCGGATCACCGCGAGCGGCGTCTTCAGGCTGTGGGCGAGGTCGGACAGCGTGTTGCGGTAGCGCTTGAGGCTGTTGCGCTCGCTGTCGATGAAGTCGTTGATGCTGCCGGACAGGCGACGCAGTTCCAGCGGGTAATCGGTGGAAAGCCGCTCCTGATCGCCGCGCTCGACGCGGCCGAGTTCGACCGCGATGCGCCGCGCCGGTTGCAGGATCCAGCGCAGCAGGCCGAGCAGTAGCAGGAGCAGGCCGATGACGAGGCCACCGAAGGTGAACACGAGGCTGCGCCGGAACACGTTGCGCTGCGCCTCGAAGTTGGCCGCGCTCTCGGCGATATGGATCGTCAGCAGGACCGGACCGCGCTCCTTCTCCCACGAAAATCCGTAGCTGTAGACGTATACTTTTCCGCCGGCTCCGGCGACCGGTATTTCGGTGAACTGTTCCGCGCCGGGTTTTAACGGCTGGTCGAACTGCGGAATGTCGGTGATGTCGTAGGCCGATTGCGAGCGCCAACTCGAGAAGCGCGCGCCGTCGACTTCGACCGGGCCGACGATGCTCGCGTAAAGGCCGCTGCCCGGACTGTCGAGGTTCGTATCTGGCGGCACCTCTGGCGGCGTCCAACGCCCGGATCGGCTGACCTCGGAAGTGGCGAGATAGCCGTAGGCATAGCTCTGCAGGCGATCATGCAGGGATTTGAGCAGGGTCCGGTAGATCGCCTGATCGAGCGCAACGCCGGCCAAGCCGAGAAATGCCACCAGCACGACGCCGGCGGCGAGCAGCGAGCGCGCTTGCAGGGAGAGCGGTCGGCGCGCCATGCGATATTTCGTACGTTTTTACTTTGCCGCAGCTTCGTCTGTTGCAACCTCATGCTGGCCTTCGCTGCGCGGGATCGCGAAGCGATAGCCGCGCCCGCGCACGGTCTCGATCGGCTTGAGCGAGTTGTCCGGATCGAGCTTGCGGCGCAGGCGGCCGATGAAGACCTCGAGCACGTTGGAGTCGCGGTCGAAATCCTGCTGGTAGATGTGCTCGGTCAGATCGGCCTTGGAGACGAGCTCGCCGGCGTGCAGCATCAGGTATTCGAGCACCTTGTACTCGTAGCTGGTCAGGTCGGCCGGCGCGCCGGCGACGTGCACGGTCTGCGCGGTCGTGTCGAGCACGATCGGGCCGCATTCG
>NZ_DASVOK010000041.1:0-5611 GCF_036383415.1 Rudaea sp.
GGCCGCCCCTGCGTGCGCGCCTCGCGCGCGGCGGCAGCGTTGGCCGCGAGCGCGACCTGGTAGCCCTCGTCCTCGAGGATTTCCTTCACCGTCGTGCGGATGTCGGGCTCGTCGTCGACGACGAGGATGCGGCCGGAAGCCATGCGAATGCCTGTTGCGAAAATGCGACGCGTAGGATAGCGCAAAGAACCTTGCCCGGAACGACGGATTGCCCGGCCAAATTGCGCAAGTTCTGCACGATGTCTTCAAGTTTGCTTAACCGCGCCCACCTATAATCACGGCCAGGTCGATCCCGTCGCTTCGGCTGTCGAGCATTCCCCCGCATGTCTGTGCAAAACGGGCCGGCCCGGCCCCAGGTTCCTCTGGTCATCCGTTTCGGCCGACTTGGCGACATGCTGTTGCAGGAGCCGCTGTTCCATCTGCTGCATCGCCGCTACGGCCGCCCCTGCCGCGTTCTCGCCCGCGGTTCGTGGACCGGCGAGCTCTACCGCGGCCATCCCGACGTCGGCGAGATCTGGGAGCTCGCCAATCGCCACCAGCTGCTCGCCTTCAGTCCGGAACGCTGGCGCGTCATTGCCAAGATTCGCGCCCACGACGGCCCCATCTACGTGAGCGAAGACACCCGCGGATCGCTCAAGCGCATCCGCTGGCTGCTGCGTTTCGCCGGAGTACCGGCGCAACGCTGCGTTTTCCTGCACGACATGGCCCTGCACAAGGACGAACACTGGGTCGACCAGGCGCTGCGTTTCGGCTGCATGACGCCCAGTGCCTACCGCGAAGCCGACTACCGCTGGCAACCTGGCGACCTGCAGACCGCGCCACGCCTCTACCTCGATGCGCAAGACCGCCGCGACGCCGACGCCTGGCTGCGCGAACGTGGCTTCACCGACGCGCCTCTCGTGCTGTTGCAACCGGGAAATTGGAAGGTGAAGCGCAGGCTGCATCAACGGGACGACGACCCGAAATTCTGGCCGATCGAATCCTGGGCCGCATTGCTGCGTGCGATGCACGAAAGCCTGCCGGCCGCGAATCTGGTGCTCGCGGGAACACCGTCCGAATCGGCGGTCTGCCAGGCAATTGCGGCTGCGAGCGGACTCGGCGCGGTCAAGATCGCGACCTCCGATCTGCCCCTGCGGCGTTTGCTCGGCGTGCTCGAGCGCGCGCACAGCATGGTTTCGGTCGACACCGGCCCGGCGCACCTCGCCGCGGCGATGGGCTGTCCGCTCGTCGTGCTCTACGCCGGCAAGTACGGTCCGGAGAAATGGGATCGGCGCAGCCCGTATGCCAAGCCGGTGGTCAACCTGGGTGTCTCGCCACGCGCGGCGACGGCAGCGGACATTCCGCCCGCGCAGGTCATCGCGGCATGGCGGTCGCTGGGCTAAGCCCGCCTTCACCGAGCGCCGCGATCGTCGCGACGGCAGCCTGCTCGGCGTCGAGGCCGGCGGCGTCGATCGTATGGTTGCGCGCGCCGTACACGTTCCAGCCCGGAATGTCGGTGACCGAGAAGATGCCGACCGTCGGCGCGCCGCTCGCCGCGGCGAGATGCATGATGCCGCAATCCGCGCTGACGTAGAACGAGAGGTTGCCGATCACGCCGCCGAGCTTGCGGATGTCGGAGGAGAAATACGCCGGATACGCATCGCCGAGCAGCGAGCGGCCGAAGCCCGGAATGATCTCGACGATGGTGTGATCCGGATAGCGCGCGGCGAGTGTCGCAAGAAAACGCTGCCACCATTCACGCGGATAGTTCTTCACACCGGTGGCGAAGGCGTAGACGCCGATCGTGCCGCGCGCGCGCGCGTCGTTTCCGGCCAGGGCGCGCAGCGCCTCGCGCCCCTGTTCGCGCTCGGCCACGGACAGATGCAGATCGAGTTCCGGATATGTCCACTGCGCCGGATCGCCCCCAACGCCCATGGTTTTGCGCAGCAAATACACCGGCAGTTTCGCCGCATGCTCCTCGTCGCGCGGCTCGGCGAGCGCATGCGTGAGATGGCCGCTTTTCCTCGCACCGTCGAAGCCGATGCGGAAGCGCGCCTGCGAAGTGCGCACGAGCAGGCGGTCGGAATTGGAGAACAGGTAGGGATCGATCGCGAGATCATATTTCGCCGCGCGCAACTCCTTGAGGATGCGCCGGTAGCGCAGCGGCGCCTTCGCGATGCTTCGCGGCAGCACGCTGACACGGCGCACCTGGGCAAAGCGCTGGAACAGGGCCGGGGCCGCGCCGCAACCGCTGACGATATCGACTTCCGCGCCGGGAAAGCGCGCTTCGATTTCGCGCAGCAGCGGCGACAGCAGCAGGGTTTCGCCCAGCGTCTTCGTCGCGCGGCAGACGAGGATGCGGTGGATGCCTCGCGCGGGCACGTGCTGCGGAAGATCGGCGGCAGTTGTCGATTGTGATGACAGGCGGCGCGAAAACCAGCGCGCGACGCGGCGGCGCAGGCTCTTGGCGGGCGAGTCGTTGCTGTGGCGAATCTCTTGGCTCATGGCCGCGCAGTCTATCCGCAAAGGAAATTCCGCACAGGTGCGGGTTCGAGCGGATCTTTCCGGCTACTCTGCTTCGGCGTCGACTTCCTTGCGCGGCGCAGGGACATTGCCGCCGCGGCAGGCTTCGGCCACCGCATCGCTGCGGAACAGCCACCATTCGCGCCGGTTGGCGTGGCCGACGTAGCGCGATTTCGCCGGATCGATGCACGGCGCCATCGCGTCGGCGAGGATGAAGATCCAGCGCGCATCGGGCTTCGCCTCCTGCCAGCGGATCGCCTCGCCGAGCTGCGCGTGCGCGGGTTTGACGAAGCCGAATTCGGCGACTTTGCGATCGGCGACCAGCAGGTTCTGTTCTTTCCACGCTACCAGCGCGAGTTCGGCGTCGGGCCCGATCATCGCACCGGCCTGCTGCATCAGGCCGCGCGCCGAACTGGAATCGTTGAGCAGCGGACTCGCCCACAGACCCCAGAGCAGCCAGAGTCCGGCGAAGCCCGCGACAAGCCCATGCGCGGCGCGCGCGAAACGGAACCAGGCGGCGCAAGCCAGCAGCCACGCGCCGAGCGCGATCAGCAGGCTCCACAACGCCGCGCCGCCGCCGTCGAAGCCGCGTTGTTTGGCGAGATCGTTGGCGAATTTCCAATGCCCCGACCAGGCATGCAGCCCCGCACCGGCGAGCACGGTGCCAAGCGCGACGAGCAGAACCAGCGCGAGAACGCGGAACCAGCGCCGCTCGACGATTGCGGACAGGTACGGCGCGCAGGCCAGCGCGACCATCGGCAGAACCGGCATGATGTACATGTCGCGCTTGCCCGAGGGGATGCTGAAGAACGCGATCACGAACAGCGACCAGGCCAGCGGCAGCAGAATGCGCGCATCGCGCGCCTTGAGCGCGCGCGCCCACGCCGGGACGGTGCCGAACCAGGTCAACCACAGCGGCATCCAGCCGCTCAGGATCACACCGAGGTAATACCACGGCGGCTGCTGGTGATCCCACGAGTCGGTGTAGCGCGCCGCAGTCTGCTTGAACAGGATGTCGTGCAGATAGGCCTGGTACTCCGAGGCGGGATGCAGCGACACGGCGAGCGCAAGCGGCGCCAGCCACAGCGCGATCGCGGCAAGCAGCGCGGCGAATCCGCCGCTCCAGCGCCAAGCCGAATCCTTCATCGCCGCGACAAAGTTCCAATGTGTACTTCGCGCAAAAATATACGGCACGAACATCAGCAGCGCGAGCACGCCGACGCCCTTGGTGATCACGCCGAGGCCTGCGGCGAAACAACCGAGCCAATACATGCGCCAGTCGGGGCCGGTAAGGAAGTGGCGCAGCAAGCCGTAGTTGGCGAGGGTGATGAAGAACGTCACCATCGGGTCGATCTGCGCGCGCTTGGCCTGGTAGACGAACTGGAACACGCAAAGCAGGGCCACGCCGGCGTACAAGCCGGTGCGATGGTCCCAGAGCCGCCGGCCGAGGTCGTAGACGAGCCACAGCGTGCCGAGCGCGGCGAGCAGCGAGGGCAGCAGGAAGGCGATGCGCCAGTTGCGCGTCACTTCGTATGCAGCGGCTTGCATCGCCATGAACGCGGGCGGCTTGTCCGCGTAGATCTCGTGGCCGCGATGCGGAATCAGCCAGTCGCCCGACTCGGCCATCTGTTGCGCCGACAGCGCGAAGCGCGGCTCGTCGGCCGGCCACGGATCGCGCAGGCCGATGCCGGCGCCGATCACGACGAGGGCGAACAGCAGGAACAGCCACAGTTCGCGGCGGGCAGGTGAAGACGGCATCGATGGAACGCTCATTGCGGTGATCGAAGAAACGGAGTGACGGAAAAACGGCCTGCGCTCATGCGCACGGCCCAGCCTACTTGACACAAGTTGACGACGCGCTGACGCCGGCCGGATTCGTCCTCCATCAGACGTTGCCATCGCGCGGCAAGCGCAGCGTGAACGCGGCGCCGCCTTCGGCGCGGTTCTCGGCGCGGATCGTGCCGCCGTGCTCCTCGACGATCTTTTTCGCCACCGCCAGGCCCAACCCCGTGCCCTTGACCTTGCTCGTCGTGTACGGCTCGAACCAGCGCGCGTCGAAGCCCTCGGGCAGGCCGGGGCCGTTGTCGGCGACGGCAAGCTCGACCCAGTGCCGGCCGCCCTCGTCGATCTCGCGCGTGATCACTTCGATGTGCGGCTTGTGTTCGCCGGTGACCGCTTCGAGCGAATTCTTGATCAGGTTGTGCAGCAGCTGGCGCAGGCGCACCGCGTCGGCGCGCAGGCTCGGGTCACCCGGCGCGAACACGCGCGTGAGCTGGATGCGCTGGTCATTCTCGTACAGGTCGACGACTTCGCCGGCGAGCGCGTTGATCGACAATGCGCGTGCGTCGATCTGCGGCGGCCGCGCGTAGTCGCCGAACGCGTTGACCATCGACTTGAGCGCCTCGACCTGGTTGACGATGGTCAGTGTGGCGCGATCGAGGATCTCGGTTTCCTCGGGCGGCAGGCGGCCGATGAAACGACGGCGCAGGCGTTCCGCCGCGAGCTGGATCGGAGTCAGTGGATTCTTGACTTCGTGGGCGAGGCGGCGCGCGACCTCGGCCCAGGCCGCATCGCGCTGGGCACGGTTGAGCAGGGTCAGGTCGTCGAACACGGCGACGACGCCGGCATCCTCGCCGAGCATCGGCGAGAGTTCGGCGCCGCGCAGCATCAGCACGCGGCGCTCGTTGCCCGAGCGTTGGTCCGGATCGTCGAGCACGACCTCTTCGCGCCATTCGCGCGCGGCCTCGCGCATGTGCTTGAGGATCGGGTCGATCAGCGGCGCGAGCGCGGGCCGTTCGCGGCGCAGCACGCCGAGATGCTGGCCGATGTGGCGCGACAGCGGCAGGTCGAGGATGACCTCGGCGGCATGGTTGGCCGTGCGCAGCACGCCTTCGCGGTCGAGGCCGAGCACGCCGGCGGACAGGCGCTCGAGCACCGCCCGCAGGTACGTGCGCTGGCTGTCGGTCTCCTGCGCGCTGTGAGCGAGACGCGAGCTCGCGCGCTCGAGCTCGCCCTGCATCTGGTTGAACGACTGGGTGAGGAAGCCGAGCTCGTCGTTGCCCGCGACCGGCAGCGGCGTGTCGTAACGGCCCGCGCCGACCGCACGCGT
>NZ_DASVOK010000042.1:0-2523 GCF_036383415.1 Rudaea sp.
GTCCAGACCTCGGCACCGGCGCTGATGAAGGACCTGCTGCAGCGCAACGAAGGCGCCGGCTTGGCGCAGGCGCAGGCCGCCACCGCCACGCAGGCGATCGTGCGCATGCCCGACGAGAGCGTGTCATTCGGCTTCGCCGACCTGCTGAGCGACTTCAGCGCGACGCAGACCGTCACGGTCCACAACGCCGGCCCGAAGGCCATGCAGTTCAACATCTCGACGGCAAAGTCCTCGGGCCCCGCGGGCGCGGGCGTAACGGTGCCATCTTCCGTGATCGTCAACGCCAATGCCGACGCCACCTTCCCGGTGCGGCTGGATGTGCCGGCGGCCGCGGTCGGTGGCGGGACGGGCTTCCAGGACATCGGCGGCTACATCCAGCTTACGCCGTCGAACCCGCGACTGAACGGCAACGTGAAGCTCTCGGTGCCGTATTACCTGGTCGCACACAGCCGCTCGAACCTGGCGGTCAACGTCAGCGGCTCGACGATGAACTTCACCAACGCCGGCGGCGTCCTCGCCAGCACGCCGACCTTCTACGTCTGGGGCCAGCAGCAGCCGACGCCGCAGGGCATCGCTCAGGCCGACGTGCGGGCGGCGGGCGCGCGGCTGTCGGGCACGAATGTGATCTTCGGGTTGAATACGCACAACCGCACGTCGACGGCGCTGGCCTTACAGGAGATCGACATCTGTATCGACACGAGCGGCAACCCAGGCTTTACGCCGAACAAGGTGTTGATCGGCATCAACGGCTCGGCCCTGAGTACCAGCCTTGCGGTCTCGCAATACGCGACGGCGATCTTCCCCACCGACGCCAACTGCAACATCACTGGCGGCGGCTCCCTGCTGTTCACGGTGACGCAGCCGACCGACAACTCGACTCTGCAGATCCCGGTGCCGCGCGCGGGCGCGGCCGGCCTGGGCCTGACGACGACGAACCCGCGTTTCAAGTACGTGGTGCACTACTTCGGCACCGACGGCTCCGGAGCGCAACTGCCGGGCGTCGGCAACTTCAACGCCTTCACCCCGGCGGTAACCTTCCCGGCCGCGCCGACGGTGGCGCCCAACGGCAGCGGTACGGCGACCTACACGGTCAACGCCGCCGAACTCGCCAATACACCGGCCCTTGGCGTCATGGTGGTGGCGCCGGACAATGTTTCGGGCGCAGCGCAGGCGGCCTTGCTGGCGTTCTGACCGCACGCGCGAGCGGAAGACGCCGCTGGCGCGTGACGAGCGCCGGCGGCGAAAGTCCGGCATTCGCAGACAATTGAATTTATTGGTGCCGCTTGTCCGAATCGAACGGACGACCTACCGCTTACAAGGCGGTTGCTCTACCAACTGAGCTAAAGCGGCAACGAAGGATGGGGTTTCCCGACGGATTTCGTCTGATGGAAGGCGCCACTTGGGGCATTTTCGCACGAAACCCGCAGATCAAAAACAATCGATCGGCTGCGCATGCAATTCGCTGCGCGCCGGCACCTGCGCGCGCCAATCGATCGGCGTATCGCCCAACTGCGCGTAGTCGATCCAGTAGATCGGCACCTCGTCGCTGCGCTGGACGGTCTCGGGCTTGAAGCCGAGCGCGCGGATCTCGGCCAGGCGCTTGTCCGCGTTCGCCTGCTCGCGGAACAGGCCGAGCGAGATCGCGTTCGGCTGCTCGCCCGCGGTGACGACGTAGTAGTCGCTGATGCCCTTGCTCGAGAGCTGGCGCGCGATGTCGAGGGCGCGTTCGCGGTTGCCGGGCGCGGGCAGGTAGACCCAGTAGCCGCGCACTTCGGTGACACGTGTTTCGCGGAACTGGATGCGCGCGACCAACGGCGTCAGCGCCTTGACCGCCGCACGCACGTCGGCCTGGGTCGCGAACGCACCGATGGAAAGGCAGGTTTCCCTGGCCGGATCGGACGCGGGTTTCGGCGCCGCGGGCATCACCGTGGGCGCGCCGTGGTCGGTCTCGCTGAGCAGCACGAGCTTGGCCACGCCGGCGTCGGCGGCCGGAGTTTCGGCCAGCGGCGCGCGCGGCGCGAAATACAGCCAGCAGGCCGCACCGATGTCGAGCGCGAGCAGAAGCAGGAAAAGGACGCGAACGAACATCCGTGCGTGGCTGGTTTGCGAAAGTCGTGGTGGGCGGATTCTAGCAGCGTGCGCCGCCGATCATTTTCCGTCGGCGTCGGCGAAGTAGGCGAGCCCGCGCAGGACGAGATCGGCTTCGTGGCGATGCTCGAGTTCGAGCAGCGGCGCCAGACGCCTCGCGCCGCCGCCGCAGAGGATCAATGCGGGCGTCATGCCGAACACCGCATGCGCGCGCCGTGCGAAACGTTCGACCAGCGCGACCGCGGCCAGCCAAGTGCCCGACTCGACCGCGGCAGCGGTGGTGTCGGCAAACTCGGCGATCGGGGCCGGAGTCAGTTCGCCCAGGCGTGCGGTGTTTTCGAGCAGGGCCTGGCGCATCAGCGCCGGCGCGGGGGCGATCAACCCGCCGAGATGGCGGCCATCGCTGCCGACCGCATCGAGCGCGAGCGCGGTGCC
>NZ_DASVOK010000043.1:0-3000 GCF_036383415.1 Rudaea sp.
CGCGAACACGGCGGAGACCGCATCGCGGCGCAGCGGCCCGATCACACGGTCGGCGCCTTCGGCGACCGCGCGCTGATACGCGGCGACCGCATCGGCGGCGCTGTTGCCCGCATCGTAGACGCGCAACTCCGGACGCGGCGTGTGCGTGTCGGAGAAATATGCGGCGAACACGCCGTCGCGCACGGCCTGGGCGACGGCCTTGAGCTGGCCGTCGATCGGCAACAGCAGCGCGATCACGCGCGCCGGGCGATAGCCTTCGCCGTTCATCGCATTCGCTCCGCCCTGCGTGCCGACCGGCAATCCCGGCTGCGCGATCGTCTGCGGCAGCGCCTGCCCGGAACGGCGCAGCGCGAGATCGACATAGGCGCGCAAGGCATCGCCCGGTAGCAGCGAGGCGCCCTGTTGCGCCAGCGTCTGCGCATCGATGCCTGCCAGCGTGTCGACGATCTGGTTTTCGTTGCGTTCGCGGTCCTTGCCCTGCAGCGCGGGATTGAGCACGATGCGCGTGCGCGCGCTGGCGAACGCGTCGCCGGCGAGGGCCTGCGCGCGCGCGCGCAGTTCGAGCGTGCGCAGGCGCAGCGGACGCGACAGTTTCGTTTCGTCGAGCGTGAGCAGGGTCAGCGCACGCTGCGTGTCCTTCTTCGACAGCGCGAGTTCCGCTTCGAGCAGATCGAGCCGCGGTTGCTCGGCTTCGGGCAGGCGCCTGGCCTTGACGCCTTCGAGCGCCCAGGCGACGGCGTTGAGATTGCCCTCCTCGCGGAATGCTTCGGCGGCACGCAGGCGATAATGGTCGCGATACTCGCCGTCACCATCTGCGATGTCCATGAAGGCCTGGCCGGCACGATCGAATTCACCGTTCTTGAACCACTGTTCCGCGTCGGTTGCGGCTTGCGCGTTGTCGTGATTGCCTGAGGTGCCAAGTTCGGCGCAGCCGCCGAGCAGCAAGACGAGGCCGATGACGGCAAGAAGGTGGCGCAGGGCGCGGCTCGTCGCGTGCATGAAAAGGTCCGTCCTGAATGTGCGTGCATGATAGCGGAAGCGCGAGACAGCTAAACTATCCGGCGACCCCATTCAGGCGTGCAGCATGAGCAGGCAGGACGACAAACCGGTGGCAGCGGGTGGCACGCTGTTCATCGTCGCGACGCCGATCGGCAATCTCGACGATCTGAGCCCGCGCGCTCGCGCGACGCTCGCGCAGGCCGACCTCATCGCCGCCGAAGACACGCGCCACAGCGCCGCGCTGCTGCGCCACCATGGCATCGCGACGCGCACCATCGCCCTGCACGAACACAATGAGCGCGAGGCGAGCGCGGAGCTCGTGCGCCGCATGCAGGCCGGCGAGAACATCGCGCTGATCAGCGATGCGGGCACGCCGCTGGTCAGCGATCCGGGCTATCGCCTCGTGCGCGCGGCACGCGAGGCGGGCGTCGCGGTGTCGCCGATTCCGGGCGCGTGTGCGGCGATCGTGGCGCTGTCGGCGGCCGGCTTGCCGTCGGATCGATTCGTCTTCGAAGGATTCCTGCCGGCGAAATCGGCGGCGCGCCGTGCCACGTTGCAAACCCTGCGCGGCGAGACGCGCACGCTGATCTTGTACGAGTCGAGTCATCGCATCGTCGAGACCTTGCATGATCTCGTCGCCGAATTCGGCGGTGAGCGCGAGGCGGTCATCGCGCGCGAGCTGACCAAGCAGTTCGAGACCGTGCTCGACGGCACGCTGGCCGAACTCGAAGCGCGCGTCGCCGGGGACGCCAACCAGCAGCGCGGCGAATTCGTCGTGCTCGTCAAAGGCGCGGGGGACGATGATGCCGCGGCTATCCTCGCCGAAGGGCTGCGCGTATACAAAATCCTCAGCGCCGAGCTGCCGCCGAGCCGCGCGGCCAAACTCGCTGCCGAGATCACTGGCGCACCGCGCAAGGCGCTGTACTCTGCGCAGGGCGCAGCGGAGGCCTGATGGACGCACTGAAGATCGTTCCGGCCGACGCGGCGAGGTGGAAGGATCTGCAGACGGTGTTCGGCACGCGGTGGCGCGTCGGCCTGCCAATGCCAGCGCGCGATCCTGCCGATGCGCGAGTACTGGCACATGCCGCGCGACCTGCGCCGGGATTTTCTGCACGAGGAAATCGTCGCGGCACGCGCGGCCGCGCCCGGCCTGCTCGCCTACCTCGGGGACGAGCCGGTCGGCTGGTGCCGGCTCGGCCCGCGGCGCCAGTTCGCCCCGCTGCGCAACTCGCCCGTGCCCTGGGCGGAGCGCCGCGAAGACAAGGACGACGTGACTGTCTGGGCCGTCGTCTGTTTCGTCGTGCGCGTCGGCTATCGACGGCGCGGTATCAGCTATGCGCTGGCCGCGGCCGCCGTCGAGCATGCGCGTCGGCACGGTGCGGCGGCAATCGAGGGCTATCCGATGGCCACGCGCGGCGAAGAGATCACCTGGGGCGAGCTGCACGTCGGCGCAGTCGGCGCGTTCAGGGCGGCCGGCTTCAGGGAAGTCACGCATCCCTCGAAGCGCCGCTATGCGATGCGTATCGATTTCTGACGCGCGGCCGCGAAGCCGAGTAGGATATCCCGCGTCCTTGGAGTCCAGCCATGTCCGAATTCACTGTGCAGACATTGCTGAAAACCCCGACGGTCACCGTGCGCGACGTGTACTGCCGTGGCAACTGCCGACACAAGAGTCCGGAGGAATGCGCGAGCGGAACGCACCTTGTGTTCCCGTACCGCGGCGTCTACGTGCGTCACGTCGGTCGCGATGAGTCGGTGGCCGATGCGAGCCAGGTGCTGCTGTTCAACGCGCAGGAAGGCTACAGCGTCAGCCATCCGGTCGAGGGCGGCGACGCGAGCCTCGTCGTCGCGGTCGACGAAAACCTGCTGCGCGAAATCGCACCGCCGGCCTTGCTGCACGAAGGCGTGCCGTTGCGCTTCCGCCGCCAGCGCCTGCGCATCGATGCGCGCGCACAGGCGCTGGTCGCGTTGCTGCGCCACAGCCTGCGTGCAGGCATCGCC
>NZ_DASVOK010000044.1:0-2735 GCF_036383415.1 Rudaea sp.
CAGGAGCACTATTGCGAAACCCTGGTTCGGCTGCCCGGCCTCGGCACGATACCGGAGCGCCCGCCGGCACCGGGCGACGGCAATTGGCTAGCCGCGCACTTACGCGGCGCACCGATCGCGCTGTGCCTGCAGAATCATCTCAAACTGCCACCGTCGTTCGACACGACACTCGCGCGCATCGCTCAACGCTGCAGCGCGCGCCTCGGTTTCTTCGTGCGCAACACCGGCGTCGGCCAGCGCTTTCGCCAGCGCATCGAGAAGGCATTCCGCGAACATGGGCTCGATCCGGAACAGCGCCTGGCATTTCTGCCGGCGCGCAATCATGAGGAGTATCTCGGCGCCATCGCGCGCGCGACGCTGATCCTCGACACGCCGGGATTCTCCGGCGGTGCGACCAGCCTCGACGCATTCAGCGTCGGCGCGCCGGTGCTGACCTGGCAAGGCGCGATGGCACGCGGCCGCCAGACCGCCGGCATGCTCGCGCTCATGAATGTCGACGGCCTTGTCGCCGCCGATGAGGACGATTACGTCGACAAGGCGATCGCGCTGATCGCCGACGAATCGCACCGCGCCGCGCTGCGCACGCATATCCTCGAACGCAATGCCGTGCTGTTCGACGGCAAGGGCGTCGTCGCCGCGCTCGAGGAATTTCTCGACACGGCGACGCGCCAAGCCGCCGAGCCTTAGTGCGGCAGATCGAGCGCCTGGGTCACATCGCCCATCGGCGCGACGCCGCTCGCCTTCAGCGCCGCGTCGCGCTGCTCGATGCCCGGCAGCGGCTTGAGGCCAAAGCGGTGGTTGATCAGGCGCTGGATCGAGCCGGTGTCGTACTGGGTATTATCGACGAAACCGCGCTTGGCATACGGGGAAATCACGATCGCCGGAATGCGGTTGCCCGGCCCCCAGCGGTCGCCCTTCGGCGGCGCGGCGTGGTCCCACCAGCCGCCGTTCTCGTCGTAGGTGACGACGACGACCATGTTCTTCCACTGCGGGCTTTTCTCCAAGTGCGCGATCACGTCGGCGATATGCTCATCGCCGGCGCCGACGGTCGCGTAGCCCGCGTGCTGGTTGAGATTGCCCTGCGGTTTGTAGAACGTCACCTGCGGCAGTTTGCCGGCGTCGATGTCGGCGAGGAACTTCGTCCCGTCCAGGCCGCCATCACGCAGGTGCTCGACGCGCGCCGGTTTGCCGGGCGCGTAGTTCGCGTAGTAGTTGAACGGCTGGTGGTGGTACTGGAACGCGATGCGCGACAACTCCTTGCCTTCGTCGAGTGCCACCTGCCAGGCCCCCGAATACCAGGCCCAGCTCACGTTCGCCGCGCTCAGGCGGTCGCCTATCGTTTCCGCAACCTGCGGGCTCAGCGTATTGCGCTTGTCCGCGTCGGCGTAGCGCGCGTCGCCACCCTTGGCCGCCGTGTTGCCCGAAGGCTGGTACGGCGGCTGCATCGTGTTGACCGCGTAGAAGTCGGGCGTAAGCGTACCGAAGCGGGCGAATTTCGGCGGGCCGTCGAGCGACGAAGCGGGGTTCTGCGGATCGAGCGCGAGGCTGACGCCGTCGGTGTTGACTATCGAGACATTGCTCTCGTAGGTCTTTGGATCGGCCTTGGTCTTGAAGTCGAACGGCGCGCAGGCGCAGACCAAGTACTGGTGGTTGAGGAACGACGAGCCGAACGCACCCTGGAACCAGTTGTCGGCCAGAGTATACTTTTGTGCAATCTTCCACAGCGCCATCTTCGAGCCGTCGAAATGGCCCATCACCTCGCCGCCGGCATCGCTGTACGCGGCGAACATGTCGTTCCTGCCACCGTTGATCTGCATCTGGTTGTTGTAGAACGCATGGATCAGATCGTGCAGCTTGTAGTCGAGGCCGACGCCGTAGCCGTTCGGATCGTCGAGCGCGAACGGACGGTTGGGATGGCCGCGCGTCGCCTCGGTCGTGATCTGTTTCGGATCGGACGGATCGGTCAAGCCCTTGCCAGGCACCGGCGGGAGTTCCTTGAGCACGCTGCCATCGCGGTCGCGCTGCTGATATTGCTCGGGCTTGAGATTCTGCAGGCCGTTCGCGCCGGGGAACTGGCCGTAGAGATGGTCGAAGGCGCGGTTCTCCGCGTAGATCACGACGATGGTCTGGATCGCGTCAAGCTTGGCGTTGCCGGCGGCCTTGCCCTGCTTCGACGCATTCGGCGCGGTCTGGCAGGCGCCGAGCAGGATGGTGGCGACGGCAACGAAGAGCTGATTCTGGCGAAGCATGCGGACTCCCGACTCGAAACGAGACATTCGGGCAAAATGTTCGCATGCGCCGCCTCGTTTGTGTACTTTTTGTGACCGCCGCCAGCGTCTTCGCCGCTTCGCAACACGGCGGCGCGGAGTCGGCGGCCTCCTACGCACAGGCGCGCGAGCGCACCGCCCTGCTGCGCGAAGTCGGTCGCACGATTTTTTCCGACGCCGCGTTTTCCGCTTCGGGCCGCCAATCCTGCGCCAGTTGCCATGATCCCGCGCGCCGCTACAGCCCGCCAAACGCCCGCGACGTGCAGATGGGTGGCCCGGCGCTGCGCGACCAGGGCCTGCGCGCGCCGCCGACCCTGACCTACCTCAACCGCGTTCCGCCCTACGACAACCATCACCACGATTCGGAGGAAGAGGCCGACAACTCTATCGACAATGGTCCGACCGGTGGCTTGACCTGGGACGGCCGCGTCGACACCGGCGCGCAGCAGGCGGCGATTCCGCTCACTT